>DALYIW010000008.1:0-29203 GCA_031970155.1 Coleofasciculaceae cyanobacterium CTOTU46601
TCCCTACTCCCTACTCCCTACTCCCTACTCCCTACTCCCTACTCCCTACTCCCCTTTTTTGCTCATGTTATGAGAGACTTTTAAAATATTGACTTATCACCGTTAGTTTTCAAAATCTTTCATGCGGGTACAGGAGAAAGTATTTTTATTCAGCCTATTTATTGCCGCATTACTGCTATATAGCGGCTTGCAACGTGGGTTAAACTTCGATTGGACAAGAAACTTGATATCCTTCAGTCAATCAGAATTTCAAGATTGTCCTACTCTTGAATCTATTAATTTTAAAAAGACTAATAATAAAGGTAATGATGATGCCTTTGGTGCTAATTATGTCCTGATTTTTGATCCGAAAGCTAAAGACCTAGACTTTAAAGTTAATTTGGGTTTATCTCATAAGCTTTATACGAAAGATGAGAATGATAAAGTAGTCCAAAAATATATACCTAAATTGTTTCGTGAACTTATTTCAGATGAAAATTCTATTCTAGATGGTAGAAAACCCATTGCTGCAATTAATGGAGATTATATCGGTAATGATAATAAACCTAAAGGACTCAATATTTCTAAGGGAGTGGAGTATTCGGGGGCTTTTAAAGATAAGCGATCATCTTTTGGCATCTCAGGAGGTAAACCAGAGGAGCGAAGAGTTACAATTCAGATTGGCAGAAGAAAGGAAGAAATTCTTAATTACAACATAGTAGGAGGTAATGGCAGATTTTATACGAATGGGAAATTTAAAAATATTTGCCCAGACTTGGGTGACTACGTTTGTGGTGAAGAAACAAGTCGTTCTCTGGTAGCAACTACATCTAAAGGATATGTAGTTTTTTTAGTCAACAATGCCAATTTAGAGAGAGCACTATATCCATCAATGTTTGATGATGTTTTGAAAGGTATTGCTGAAAATAATTGTTTAGGTGATATGAAAGACGGCATGTTATTTGATGTAGGTTTTTCGACAGGATTTTATTTTAATAATAAAACTTATGTAGAACATGCTCATCCGGTTGGCTCGGTTTTCTTGATTTATAAAAAATGAAGGCATACCAAGTTGAATTAATTAACCGCAATAACACCATTGTCGAGGTAGCTGAGAATCAATACATCTTGGATGTAGTGGAAGCCAGTGGGTTACGGTTGCCTGTGGGTTGTCGATATGGTGCTTGCATTACTTGTGCAGCACGATTGATAGAGGGTGAGGTCAATCAGTCTAAAGGAGTTGCATTGAAGCCCGAACAGGAAGCCCTAGGATATGTTCTTCTTTGTATTGCTTATCCCTGTTCTGACTGTAAGTTTGAAGTCGGTGTCGAGTGCCAGGACGAACTTTATATCAATCCTTTTAAAGGTCATCATTGACTGTTACAACCCGGTTCAGAAGGCATGAAGATTCTTGCTTCAACCGTCCTCCCTAGATACCCAAATGCCAGCACTCAAATATAACTTCAGTGGAGTTGGAGGAGCCACTGCCAAGTGAAAAACGTCAGCATTCCCAGCAAGATTGTTAGCAACAGATTTTTTGTCCGATAGCCAACAAGAATCGCTGCGGCTGCCCCAATCAATCGAGCATTTGTATGAGTAAGCATCAGTTCATCACCAGTTGGCATCAGGATGGCAGGCGTGGCGATCGCTGTTAAAACAGCAGGAGGAACGTAGCCCAGCATCTGCATCAGCTGTGGGGAAAGCTGAATATATCCACTCATTCCAATCAACCCATAGCGGATTAAGAATGTTAATAGTGCCATGCCACCAATCAGATACAGTTCATTCATCGCGAACACCTCTTGGTTTGCAGTTTTTCTGCGCTCAATCCTGCTACAACTCCGGCCAGTGCTGCCACTATCAAGGCCAGTTGGTAAGGCAAGGGGTGAGCTAACACTGAGATAACTCCTGCAACGAGAACCGTCACCAGCATCGGCTGAGTCTTAAGGTAGGGAATCACCATGCCGATAAATGTGACGGACATCGCAAAATCGAGTCCCCAGTTCGCAGAATTCGGTAGCCGTTGCCCGATAGACACACCAATGAGGGTACATAGTTGCCAATTGCCGTACATCGGCAGAGCAGCCCCCAAGTAATACCAATGCTTGTAAGGAGAGGGGTCGTTTTGGCTATAGCGAGCGATCGCTACTGCAAAGGCTTCATCCGTCAACCAAAAGCCGATGGGAATCTTCCACTGCTGCGGCAGATGCCTGACGTAAGGAAGCAAACTGATAGCGTAAAGCAGGTGACGTAGATTCACGACCAACGTTGTCAGCAAAATCAGTGGCAAAGCCGTTCCAGTGGTCAGTAATCCCAAGACGATGAATTGAGCAGACCCAGCGAAAACAAACGCGGACATCGCCAGGGTTCCTGCGAGTGAAAGACTGCTCCCAGTTGCCAACGTCCCAAAAATAATGCCAAAGGGAATTGCCCCAACAATTAGTGGAAAAATTGCGCGACTCCCAGCCCAAAATTCGGACAATGGGGTGGGTGAATTGGTGGACAGCATATTGCAGCGAGTTATTGTTACAAGGTTTTCAGCTTAGAGAATCCCCATCTGAAAATCTTGTACGTTTTTGCAGCAGCCCAGCGCGTATTGTTTGGGGGTGACTCCAACTAACCGCTTAAAGTGACGGGTGAGGTGACTTTGGTCAGTGAAACCCGTATCGGCAGCAACCTGGCAGATAGGCAATCCCAGACTCAAGAGCGTTTTTGCACTGGAAACTCGCGTCTGCACTAGGTAGGCGTGGGGAGGTAGCCCAATATGCTTGCGAAACACCCGCAGCAAGCGCAACGGCTTTAGGTTAGCGATGTGGGCGAGTTGTTCCAACGAAATATTATGCATGTAGTTTGTCCTGAGATATTCTTGAACGCGCTGGACAATCTGATGCTCTTTTCCTCCTAATGGTGCCAGGTGGAAACAATGGTCTGCGTGCCTTGTGATGAATTGGGCAAGTGTCCAGAGAAAGCGAGATTCCTGCTCTAACTGGGAAGTTGAAGTTTCGATCGCCATGTGAAATTGACGCAGTTGAGCGGCTAGTTGCGGGTTGTGAATGACCGGGTTGGGAAAGAATGGCAGTGATTGCGATCGCCTTACTAGTTCTGCCGCTGCTTTTTGCACTAATGAGACGTCTGGATACAGCATCCGGTATGTCCAACCCTCTGGAGTTCCCGCGTGCCCTGTATGCACTTCTCCTGGATGGATGACAACCACACTTCCTGCTGGCGCTTGGTGAACAGTACCTCGGTAGGTAAATTCTTCAACTCCTGCTTCAATCACACCAATAGCGTAACCATCATGGGTGTGGCGTGAAAATGTGTGAGTTACATAGGTCGCACGCAGCATCTCCAGGTTTTGCAGCCTTGGGTCGCGCCAAAACTTAGCAGTTTCTTGAGGACGTTGAGTAGTCAACACAGATTCTAGTTAAATAACAACATTCTTGCTTAAAACAAAGGACAATCTCTAGTCTTATTTAGCCCGTAGAATTCCTAAGCCAGCTTTGGTTTCTATATAATCTGCTAAATCTATAAAATCTTCCCGTGGCTTGCTTTTCCCTCCAATCAACTTAAAGGCTAATTCACTTCGCGGTTCTTCTGAATCTTCGAGGAAATGAATACCCCAATAGTAAAGCTGATCGCTAGAACGAATGCAGACTTCTTCGGGGTCAATGCAGTGAAATCGGTCATCGGTTTTTCTGATGTCCTCATAAGCCTCAAAAAACACCCTTTTTAGAATCTGCATTTGCCTGTTAGTCGTCTGTCTAAAGTTATTAACTAGCAGAAACAAATGAGCGCTCTGGTTGATTTTACGGATACTTGTAACCGTGTCTTTAATGACATGACCGTGCTTGTTAATTCCCAGGGGATTAAAAGTGGTTGGGATAATGCAATAGTCGAATTTCTTAATCAGTTCTTCGGGATTGCGCTCAAAGGCGGGTGAGCAATCGCAAATCACTATTTTGCAGTCACGCGCAGCGTCTTCGTCCCAAGCGTCCTTATCATAGACTTCAATACTCTCGCCGACACTGTGCGGTTTAGGAATATAAACGCCATCACCAAGCAACTTCTGAAGGTTTTTTTCGGGGTCTAAATCTACAAGCGCAACATTGAATCCTTCAAGCGCAAATGCTCCGGCTAAGTGCGCGGCGATCGTTGTTTTTCCTACTCCACCTTTGCAAGTAAAAACACCAAAATAAATCTTGTCTGGTTTGGGTGGCTCAGGTGGTGGCACATCTGGATTATCATTAATCCAAATAATCTCGTTTTGAGCGGCAATACCACACAGAAGTTTAGGACTTTGACCCCAAGTTCTGATTAAAGCGCGTGCTGACCCACCATAACCTTGTGTCGTTATAAAAAAACCACAGTTAAAACTTCGACCAGCCTGAGTATCTAAAAAATCAACAAATTTAGAAAGATGGGGCTTCTGAACACTACTTTTTAGCCATTGAGCCTGGACAGCACCAAGCTGATTCTCCTTTTTGACAATTAAATCATAACCAGCTTGGTCTGGCTTCGCCGCTTCAACCGCCCAACCTTCCTCTTGGAAAAGTTTTGCCACATGCTGCTTGAATTGAGCGAAGTTTTGTGTGAAGGATGATTCGGAAGATGACGGCATATGAGGATGGGGGATGAGGGATGGGGGATGGGGTTAAAGAGAGCTAGTTAGGTAGAGTAGGTCTCGATATCACCTTAGCGTTCGTCGTACTGAAGCACTGATCAAATCTACCAGGAAGGTAAGACCGATAAAAACTATCAAGGTTGTCAGAACTCCTTTGTAATCAAAGCTACTCAATTGCTCTGTAAGTAGACGGCCTAATCCTCCAGCACCTACCAAACCGACAATTACTGTAGCGCGGATGCAGACTTCCCAGCGATAAAGGATGTAGGCGACAAAGCGAGGTAAGGTGAGAGGCAAGACGCCGTAGAGGAAGATTTGGGAGTCAGTAGCGCCTAAAGCTTTGAGCGATCGCAACGGACGATCATCTAAATTTTCCGTCACTTCAGCCATCAAACGCCCCAGGATACCTAAATTATGTAAGCACAGTGCGATCGCTCCCGGTAAAATTCCTGGAAACAATACAAACAGAAAGATTAATGCCCAAATCGGTTCAGGCACAGCACGAACAAACAGCAGCACAAACCGGGTAAAAACCACTACACCAGTTCGCCACCACCGATTTAGATCCCCCCTAGCCCCCCTTAACAAGGGGAGTAGCCACCTCTTAGCCCCCCTTAACAAGGGGGGTTGGGGGGATCTGTTGCTGCTGTCTAAAATCCCTCCCGACAGCAAGAAGTTATTAGCAGCGAGGAAAGACAGTAAGATACCACCAAAACCCGCCCCAGCCATTGCCAAGATAGACATGGCAAGAGTTTGAACCGAAAGAGTAAATAACTGACTCAGTTGACTGCCATCAGGTGGGAAAGCATCGTGAATCACACCTGCCAATAATTGAACTGTTCGCGGGGCCCAAAGTTTAGAGAAATCGGCTTGGACATACCAAAAGGAGAACAGTAGTAAAATAACGACTCCCAGCAACGACCCCTTGACTATGGGATCAGTTTGGGATGTAGACTTTCTGCGCTTTTTGAGATTGAGGACATTCAAATCCAGGCGACTAGGTGCTCCCAAACGGTGTCGTAACAAAGAACTCCAGAAGTCAGTACTACCACTCAACACAACCAGAGCAATCAGAAACGTCCACATCTGTTCATAACGCAAAGACTGGAGACTGAGGAGCATTTGATAGCCCAGTCCCCCAGCACCGATGATCCCCAAAACGGCGGCTGAGCGAATAGAACACTCGAAGCGATAGAAAGAGTAAGAGAGCAGATTGAGAAAAGCTTGGGGAATCAAGCTATAGGCAAAAGCACTCAGGGGTGAGACGCCGCTATTGAGCAAGGCCATCAACGGCTGGCGGGGTGTTTCGTCTAGAATTTCTGAGAAGACTTTAGCAGTGATTGCACCAAAGGGAATTGCGATCGCCAAAATCGCCACCAGTGGATCGAGTCCAAAAATATTGACAAAAAACAATCCCCAAATCAGCTCATGAATCGATCTAGGAACTGCCAAAACCGCCCGTACAACTAGCCAGGGGGCTTGAGTCGGGAGTCGGGAAATAGAGTGCCACCACACCTGCGAAGACAAAATACCACCCACTAAACCGATCAGTAGACTTAATGTAGTACCACAGACGGCGAAGGCTAGGGTTTTGAGTGTGGCATCCAGCGTCAGCTTGAGTATTTCCGAACTGAGATCGGGATGGATAGCAGCAACGAGAAAGCGCACAACAAGAGTCCAGCCTCCTTCGTTGATTAAATTCCCCTGAAATAGATTAGCTGAGTACAATGACCAGAGGAGGGCTGCAACAAACAGCAAGCCCCAGAGGTTTTGGGAGTTGAGTACTGAGGGGCGCTTAGGGATGGTGGATAGTTGGCGATCGCGAATTCTTGGCACCTGATACCGTCTTGCTAATTTCCTGTAACCAATCAGATCTCAGAAACATCTGTAATACCCTTTCACTAAATTCTTAATGCAAAATAGTTGGGAAGTTGAATAATTACTAATATTAATTAGAGGCTGTTTGTGAACAAAATCTTAAGGTAGCTCTAATTCTTAGGTCACGAAGATTAGAGTAGCTTTCATACTAAACTTCAGCTCAGTTGCTCGTAATTTCTATCCAGGCGATGGTTGAGACCTAATTATTTTTTCTTGACAAACAGCTTCTTCTTCTGTTGCGATCAAATGAAGGGCTGGAATCAACTCTGAAATTAAGGGTTTACATCTACAGTTCAGAAAATATGCACTTTCACTCTTCCAGCTCTCCAAGGACACCCCCATCGCCCCCGACAGATACAGAATTAATTAGTGATCTGAAGGCTGGTAAACACTCGGCTCTCAGCATTTTATATGATCGCTATGGAAAATTTGTGTATAGATTAGCACTTCATATCTTAAAAAATTCTCAAGAAGCTGAAGACCTGACCCAAGAGATTTTTTTAGCCCTGTGGCGTAGCAATACTTATAATCCAGCTCGTGGCTCTCTCGGTAACTTTCTCACCACCATGACGCGCTCACGGGCAATTGACAAACTGCGCTCTCGTGGCAGAAATCTCAAGTTTCTTGACAGTTGGCGTCAAAACCTGCCAGCTGAAATCTCCTATGACAGTCCATTTGAACATGTAGCCTTGGGAGAGCGTTCCCAGCAGTTGCAAAATGCCTTATCGCAACTTTCACCAGACCAGCGTCAGGTACTAGAGATGGCCTACTATCAAGGTTTGAGTTTATCGGAAATTTCACAACAGCTCGATATACCTCTAGGAACGGTCAAAACTCGGTCTCGCTTAGGCTTGTCGAAATTGAGGCAAATCCTTGAAGATTTCATTAAATAGTGGCACCATGAAAGGCTCCTCGTTGCTCAAACATCTCCCTGAACCAGTAGAAGAATTGATCATTGGTTACGTCCTCGGCAACCTCAGCCCTGAAGAAGCTAAGGAATTTAGACCACTCCTGGCAAAAAATCCTCAACTAGCCACACAGGTAAATCTTTGGCAGGAAGCTTTAGGACTGTTGCCCTATGCTCTCCCTGAAGTAGAACCTCCACCCCACCTGCGTTCAGCCATCCTCAGCGCTGCCTGTGCCAACAGCAATCGTAGATGACTCTAGAAGATGGTTTGATTTATCCATTACCCATGCACGGGAGTCGGGAGTCGGGAGTCGGGAGTCGGGAGTCGGGGAAAGCCAACAAATTTCTGACCCATTACCCATTCGTAAGGTTTGAAGGGGAGCATGTCACTTGAGAAGTCTGTAGATAGTGCTTGACCCACCGTAATAACCATCAAAATCGGTGTTAGATTCCCATCTAAAGGAGGCGCGTGAAGAGGAGTTGGACAACACTCTTTTACAACCATCATCCAGCCCTACACCGATGTGGTCTTCTCCATAAGCGACGACTAGATCCCCAGCTAGAGCTTCGGCTTTTGAGACTCGCTGACCTCGACCTCCTTTGAGGGCTTCCACCAGAGAAGTTACCAGATTAGGATTCTCCCCTAGAGTCGGGATTCCCGCTTTCTCCAAAACGCGGTTGAGCATCCAAGCACAAGCCTGGTTGCCGCCCCCAGGTCCCTTAGCTGTACTCATCCCCCGTAGATTTAAAGCCGCTGTTAGAATCGCCTGATTTGGCCGTCCTAATGGTGTGTCAGTATCCGTCTGTGTTGTTGGCCAAGAGAGTTCCCAGCCTTGTGAAGTAGCCAGTTTATCAAGCGCTAACCAAGTTTTTTCCCCAACTGTACCATCCGCCTGCAAATCGAAGTTTTTCTGAAACTTTTTGACAACATCTGTGGTTTTTGGCCCAAAATTTCCGTCACTTTTCAAGGGACCATAGCCTAGACGATTTAATGCATTCTGGAGACAGACCACCCAATCTCCTTTGCTTCCTTGTTTGAGAACTGGGCAAGATTTTGGCTTAGACATCTGAAGCTCACTCATGATCTTTGCACCCTATTTAAGGAATTTTTCGTATCCTGTGATCAATTTAACTGAAAGTTTTTCGTAATTCATTACCCATTACCCATTACCCATTACCAAAAGTGCGGTTTTTCACCACAAGTACGGGAGAGCCGTGTTGTAGAGAGCTTCAATCATCTCTGGTGAGAGTGCTTGGGCGGGTGTATCAAACAAAATTCTTCCCTGCCGTAGGCCGATGATGCGCTGGTAATGGCTACGGGCAAATTCGATCGCATGGAGGCTAGTCACTAGAGTTTTACTGGTTTCCTGACTCAGCTGGCGCAATAAGTTCATAATCTCACGCGATCGCTCTGGGTCGAGGTTAGAAATTGGTTCATCAGCCAGAATAGCTGTCGGGTTTTGGACTAGAACACGCGCGATCGCTACTCGTTGCTGTTGGCCTCCAGAAAGCCTATCTGTTCGTTCGTAAAGCTTTTCCAGAATCCCCACTTGTGCTAAAGCGTGGGCCGCTGTCTCAACTTCCAACGGCCAAATCAGGGAAACAGCCGCTTTAGGAAACGACCAACGACCTAAATGTCCAGCATTAACATTGTGTATTACCCGCAGATTATCCACTAAATGAAATTGCTGGTAAATCGTACCAATCTGGCGCTGGACTTGGCGCAGTAACTTGGGACGAAGCTGGGCGAGATGGCGGCCGAGTACCCAGACTTCTCCAGAACTTGGTTGCAGTGTGCCGTTAAGTAAGCTAATTAAGGTGCTTTTTCCAGCACCGCTAGGACCGACAAGTGCAACGCGATCGCCTGCCGATATCTGCAAATTAATGTCAGCTAAAGACTGAAAACGACCAAATTGTTTACTAACGTTTTTAAGTTCAAAGACTGGTGTATTACGGGCTGTTGGGTTGCTCAATTGGCTATCCATTTAGTCATCAAGTAGCGATCGTGATCGGCAAAACCAGCCTGACGATATAAACTTTGTGCTGCTGTATTACCCCGAGCAACTTCTAGATGTAGTGCTTCTACTTCCAGGGAGGAGCAAACATCTTCTACAAACTGTAGAGTATTCGTCCCCACCCCTTGTCGCCGATAACCTTCTCGAATATAGAGTTCATCAATCAATGCATCACGCCCTCGAAATTCTAAACTATAGCCAAAAGTAAGGACGACATAGCCAATCGCTTCCTGGCCATCTTGAATCAACCAAACTCGTCCTAAAGACTCATCATTTAAAATTTTTACCAACGCTCGAATCGTGTTGTCATCAAAAGGAAGATGTTCAACTTCGTAAAACTCCTGTATTAACTCTAAAAGAGTTTCATGATCAGACTTATTGGCTATTTTGAAATTTATTTCCATAGATAGAGAAGCACTCTTACTGTAGCTAAACTCAATCGGGAGCATGTCAGTGCAAGCACCTAGCGCTCATGTAGGTTGGGTAGATCTCTCTTCGTTACCCACCAGACAAACTTACAGTTGGGTTACTCTACGAGAAGGCTACGCCTACGTTCTAAGAGTCTAGCTTAATCTCGTTGACATGCTCCCAACTCAATCTTTGAGCCAACAAACAACCAACAATCAACAACTAACAACAAACAACCAACAATCAACAACTAACAACTACTTAATCTTCCCTATTTGCTTACCAATTGCCTCAATTTGAGCATAGTTAGAATTTTGAGTAGGGATAAATTTCTGAGCTTCTAAGAGGTCAAGAATTTCTTTTTGTTCTGGGACTTTAGGGTCAAGTTTAAGAAAAGCATTCTGCACCTTCTTGACAAAATCCTCACCATAACGCTTTTTCACTTCTGGATGAATCACCCAATGGTAGTCGTAATAGGGTGGCGTTTCCCAAAGCACTTCGACTTTGTTTAGATCTACTTCTTTAGTAGCCACTCGTTTTTGCCAAACTTTTTTGTTCACTGCCCCAGCGTCGTAGGTTCCTGCTTCCACTAGTTTGATAGTCTTATCATGGTCACCAGAAAAGCCCTCTTTACATTTCAAATCTTCCAGTTTAAGGCCAGCTTGTTGCATGAAATATTGAGGCATCAGGCGTCCGGATGTAGAGGACTCGCTGCCGAAGGTGAAAGTATGACCTTTCAGCTGTTTTAGACCAGAAATATCTTTAAAAGGGGTGAGTTCGCTTTTTTTGTTGGCAATGAAGAGGCTGTGGAATTTCTCATCAACATCGCGTTGTGCGATCGCTTCTGTACCTGGCACTTGCAACCTAGCTTGGACACCAGTCAATCCCCCAAACCAGACTAAATCCAGATCGCCCACCTTAAACGCCGTAACAGCCGCCCCATAATCGGTAACCGGCTTGTATTTCACTGGCACACCCAGTTCCTGTTGCAGATAGGCAGCTAGTTTATCATTCTGACGCTGCAACTTTTGCGGGTCTTGGTCAGGAATCGCACCCATCGCCAGAGGTTTTGTCTCGGTTCCACCGTTGCTTCTAGCAGTCCCAGTTGTTTTAGGCGAACAAGCCGCCAGTGGCAACAAGACCAGCAACAAACCAGACAACACAACTTTTTTCATACCAGTATCTTAGATCTCATGTTTTCTTTTCGCTAAGACTAATTTAAAAGTGACACTGCGGTAAATAGGGTTAAGCTCATCCTCCAACTAAAGTACAGAGGATTTCATGGTAACTGTTGAGTGTTAAGTGTCCTAAGCGGTGGCTATCCTCCCTGATCTAAAAGATACTTTGGCTAAGTAGAGCACCTTTGTATGATAGGTTGACCAAGAATTAGGAAAGCGTTGATGTAGTGTTTAGCAATTCAGCCCACTTCATCATGCATTATTCTTTGGTTAAATTCTCTAAAAATTGAAGTACACAAAGTTGGGAAGCCTCATCATTTTCAGTAATTAAGCTGATTAAATTTACGTCATTTGACGGAGCAGAATTTGTTTTATTGGCATCTATCATAAGAAAGCTTTACTTAAAAAATATTACTAGTAGTGCATCACCATAAGGCTATCGGTTCTCGTGTACTGAGGCATAATTGTCTACCAAATTAATTTGTATGTGTAGTAAATGTTTATTTTTTTTATACAAAAAATGATTCACGAAATATCTTTATATTATTAGTGTAATACTAGAGATATCTGTAATTCATGGCTGAATAAAGACAAAAGCCAAGAGAGTTTTAGAGCGAGTGGCAAAAGTCCGCTGTGTTACATTGATTTTAATTTGGCATACAGCCAAGTTTTAAATAATTAGGTGCTTGTCAATAAACTCACGAGAGTTAGAGAACCAAAATCATTTACTACTAGGTATTTGATAACTTTAAGCTGCAAAAATGTAGTTAATTTACTCATTTGCACCTACTTACATCTGGATATCAATAGGAACAAAAAAATCGTGCTGAAAACTACCAGACTTGTCAGAAACACCTCAGTTGACCGCCTGGTCAAGCTTTGGGCAGAGCGTTATGTACCAGACTTGTCAACTCTCTCCTCAAAGGAAGACCACTTTAACGTTTCTGATTTAGTTGAAGCTTCCTCCCCAGAGGGTCGAGCCTTAACCGTCGCAAAATTAGATGATTTCATCATAGAGATCAAATGTCAAATAGCAACGCTAAAGACGAACGCCCTCTACGCTTATATTCCTAATATTCTGGATTTAGCAGAGGCTAAACACCTAGCTCACTTCGCCTTACTGGTTTATCAAAAACTGATAGAAGTTTACCAACAGTCATCGCAATCCACCGCCGCTCTAAGGGTAATACGAATGCAAGCAGCTGTTGATTCTCTTCGTGGTTCTCATCACTCATGGGAAATGCCAGCAATAGAAGAGCTAGCAACGGTACTTGAACCTGTATTACTGGAATTTCAGGCGCAACATATAGCATCAAAGGACTGGCGCACTCTGGGTTTTATCACTACACTGTTAAACTTCGCCAACAAGTTATTACACTCTAAGCTGACAATTCCGGAGCAAGTCTTGATCAAACCTTACTTCAATTTTATTGAAGAACAGGTCGCTTTACCTTGGCAACGGGTTTGCGCTGCTGCTGCACAGCATCAGGTTAGTAGTCCTGCCTTTATTCTTGTAGAGCAAATGTTTCCAGCTTCTCGTGAGATTGCTCAGACAGTTTATCGGCAACTGGTTCAATTGCTCCCTAATCATCGTAGCCGTCGCGGAGGGCTAGATAATCCAGGGATTACTCACTCTTGCCTTCGCGATCTAGAGATGTTCCAAGCTTATCTGTGGCTATGCGTTTTAGAGGGAAGTATGGCTCCAGTCGAAGACGAGCTGGTTGATTTATGTGTCATGGTAATGACGGGAGTAGACGTCAAATGGGAGATGACACAATTATGGAATCAAGTCTTAGCCGATGAATTACTTGCCCGTGTGACGCCATCTCAAAGTAAGATTTTGTTACCTTATATTCAGGGGTTGCAGCAAGCGTTCTTGAAGGAACGCGATCGCTTTCAAGTAACCCCACAACATCCTCCTGTGTCTTCTGATTTAAAAAGCCAAAACAGTTTTCAAAATCTCAGGAAATTTTACTTCCCCCCTAAGAATTTTGTAGACAGATAACTTGTCAAGAACGGTAAATCAGTTGTTGCATTCTCCCAATCAAGCAGGGTAGCAAGATTTTCCAACACTAAAGTACATCATTAGGAAAAACTGTGCTAAGAACCACCACACTCCTCAACAACACTTCAGTTGAGCGTTTGAGCCAGCTTTGGGCAGAACGCTACCTACCTGACTTATCAAATCTATCAAAACAGATAGCTCGTTTGCCCTTTTCGGAGTTGCTTGAAGCCGCCTCACCAGAAGGGCGAGCTAAAACTGTTGCCAAACTTCAGCGAATGGTAGAAATTAACTGCAAATGCGCTGCCATACAGACGAATGTTATCTTCTCTTACATTCCTAATGTTGTTAGTTTGACCGAAGGTCAGGGAATAGCCAGAACGGCATCGCAAGTTTATCAGAAGGTACTGGAAGTTTACCAAAAGCATTCGCCGTCTTCAGCCTTACTATCAATAAAATCAAAAGAAGACGGTATTAATATCTCTATTGATGCCTTGAGATCATCGACAATGCCGAGGCTATCTGTGGAGGATGTAAAACAGTTAGCAGCAACGATTGAACCTGTATTACTGCAACTTCAAGAGCAATATCTGTTAGCTCCTGATCGGCGCACTATTGGCTTTATGAGTACTCAGTTTCACTTGACTTCAAAGTTAGTGCTAGCTCGACTTACACTGCCTGAGCAACTATTGCTGAGTCCTTACTTCAAGTTTGTTGAAGAGCAAGTTTGTATTCCCTGGCAGCGAGTCTGCGCTGCTGCCGCCAAGCACAATCTTGACTCACCGATGTTAGCCCTTGTCCAGCATCTGTTACCCGCTTCCAGAGAGATTGCTCAAAGAGTCTACAGCCGAGCTGCCCAACTGTACCCCAATCATCGTAGCCGTCGAGGAGAGCTGAGGGAACCGAAAGTTAGAACCTCTAGCATCCGAGACATAGAAATGTTTCAGGGCTATTTATGGTTGTGTACTTTAGAGGGAAATATGACGGCAGCAGAACAAGAACTGCTTCCCCTCTGTATTATGGTTTTTCCGAGCATCGATGTAAGTTGGGAATTGGTAGAACAATTGCTACCGCTGCTGATAGCTGAAATTCACTCTCGTTTAAAGCCTGAACAAATCCAGGTGCTGCTCCCTTACACCCAAGCTATGCAAAAGCTATTCTCTAATCTTGAGGCGACGGCATCAAAGAAGTTGGACGTTATTCCTTGCTATAGATGAATTCAGAGGCAGTGGGGAGTAAGGAGTAGGAAGTAGGCAATTACGTCTTTGATTACCAGTCTTGATTTCTGTCGTACTGGTCTTGATTTGTATCGTACCAGTCTTGATTTCTGTCGTACTGGTCTTGATTTCTGTCGTATCGCCCACTTTGCTGAAGTTGATCCTGTTGTGCCCTAGTCAGGATTGACCTCATTCGGTTTCTTGACTGCTGGCGGATTTGCTGAATTCTATCCTTCTGGGACGAGCTAAGATTTAGGCTATCAAAAATATTCTGTCGCCCCCTTTGTTGACCTCGACCAGAGTCTGCGAGATTTCCATTGCTATTTCGCATCATCCCACGGCGACTTTGCTTGGCAGCTTTGTACTGTTCTAATTGTCGTTGTGTAAGGACTGCCTCAATGTCTCGTTGGGTTTCTTGACGCAGCTGCCTCATTCGGTCTCTTTGCTCTTGAGTCAGGTTTAAATTTCTAAATTTACCTTGTCTTTGTGGTCTTGCTGTCTGCGCCAGCAACTGTTGTTCTGGTTCGATAGGAGCTGCTTGTACTACTAAGGGAGTTGCGGTCAAAGCCATGACAACGGCTCCAGTCAATACCGACATCAGTTTGAGTTTCATTTTGTACCCCTCAAATTCTTCTTATTCAATGTAATTTACCAGCGAGCTTCCGCTCGTGGGCGACAGGTAACTACAGGCTAGTTAGCTCGATAGTTGCCACTGAGTCAAAAAGCTAGAACTTACGCTCTCTTACACGACAAACCGATAGGGGCGTATAGCTATATGCCCCTACAGATGGTGGTTCCAAGGTCAGGAAAGCGTACAGTCCTGAAAGCTTCACCTTTAGAGCTTCTCATCGTACCCTCATTGTGAATTTCTTCTGTATCATCTTAGAAGTTCGCACTTTTCCCTACATGAGTAGAAAGTCATACATCTAACTATGACTTTTGTCATAGGTCAGTGGTCAAGAGTCTCTGGCAAGGATGAAGATGAAGGATGAAGATGAAGTATGACTATAGTCATGGCTCAAAACCTGACTAAATGTTCTGGTATTGCCAGCTAAAAAACCTTAACATCTTTAATTATTAAAAAACCTAAAGCTAATCACAGAAAGTTGGCGGGTAGCCCCTCTCCTTTGACGCAGGGGAGGAACGCTATCTTCAGTTTTTAGTTATTTATTATTGGTTGCCTGTAAAAAAATCCTCTACAACAAATAAGTAAGTGATTAAAATTCAACCTCACTTGGGAAGGTTAAGCATCAGGTCTTGAAAATAACAAATTACATTTATTGACACCCATCTACTTAACAAACAACAAACAACAAACAACAAACAACAATTTAATGACTCGCCCAATTCAATGCCAAAATCATCCTTTTCGGTTTCTGCTCTACCTAGAGTGGGTACTTTTATTCATCACCATTTTGACTGAAGGCTTACCTACATCACTTAAACCCTACTACCACTTACCTCTGCGATCAGTTTTGATTGTTGTTGCATTTGGAGTAATGGGGTTGAGACTGCCCACTGGCAAGCCGCTTTACAAAGTCATCTACACGGGCTTAGAAATTTTACTAATTATATTGACCACGCTCACAGGGAGTAAAGCACTGCGAATGTTTCCGTTTCTCCATCTTATTTTGGTGACTCGTAGTTGCTTAATCTTTCAGCTACCGGGTCGTTTGGTAGTTACAGGTTTATCTTTTGTCTTGTTTTTGTGGACGCTGATGCCACTAACGCGCCGCCTTCAACGCATACCAGCAAAAATCGTCTCACAGGAGCCAATACGGTTGTTGCCGTTGGGCTATGTCTTTTTATTTGCATTGTGTTTAGTATTTGTATTATTGTTAATCAGTGCTGTGCGATCGGAGCGTCAAAGTCGGGAAAAACTAATGGTTGCTAATGAGCAACTTCGACACTACGCCCTACGAATTGAAAATCAAGCTACGCTGCAAGAACGTAACCGCATCGCTCGTGAGATTCATGACTCACTAGGACATTCTCTAACGGCTCTGAATTTACAGCTAGAAACAGCATTGAAACTAGGGCAATCCAACCCAGCTAAGGCTCAAGCCTTTTTGGAACGGTCAAAACAGTTGGGTTCTAAGGCGCTTTCTGATGTACGGCAATCTGTGTCTACTCTACGAACTGACCCTCTGCAAGGGCGTCCTATAGAGGAGGCGATCGCATCTTTAGCAGAAGATTTTCAGCGGTCAACGGGTCTCTCACTCACTTGTAGTATGAGCTTGGAGCGCGATCTCCCGGCGGAGATTAACACCGCTTGCTACCGAATTACACAAGAAGCATTGACAAATATTTTTAAATATGCATCTGCAACAGAAGTAAAAATTCAGCTGAAGGCAATGCCTAGTAACCTGCGACTGATGATTGAGGACAATGGTAAAGGGTTTAATTTAGACCAAACTACCACTGGATTTGGACTTCAAAGTATGCGCGATCGCACTCTGGCACTAGGAGGACAATTTAAAATCAACAGCGCACCTGCCTCCGGTTGCCGAATAACTGCTGATATTCCCTTACCGAGGTGGCCCGAATGATTAACGTATTGTTAGTAGATGATCAGAGTTTAATTCGTCAGGGGTTAAGAGCCTTGCTGGAATTAGAGCCAGACTTGCAGGTAGTAGGAGAAGCAGACAACGGACAAAACGCACTTGCTTTAATAGAAACATTGCAGGGTACGCCTCTACAGCCGGATGTAGTAATGATGGATGTTCGGATGCCTGTAATGGATGGGGTGGCGGCAACGCGAGAAATAAGCGATCGCTTTGTTGGTACCAAAGTATTGGTGCTGACGACATTTGATGATGATGAATACGTAGCAACAGCGTTACGGTATGGAGCGATCGGGTATTTGCTTAAAGATACGCCCTCAGAAGAATTAGCGGCTGCTATTCGAGCAGTTCATAAAGGTTACACTCAGCTAGGGCCTGGATTAGTTGAGAAAATCATGGCTAAAGTTCCAGCCGCCGCACCAGTCCCGTCAGTCAGTCATCCATCAAGCTGGGATGAGTTGACACCTAGAGAACAGGAAGTTTTGAGAATGATTGCTAAGGGTGCCAGTAACCGGGAGATTGCTAAGGCACTCTATATTTCTGAAGGAACCGTCAAAAACCATGTAACGAATATTTTGAATCGGTTGAATTTACGCGATCGCACTCAAGCCGCAATTTTCGCCAACTCCTTTTTGCCGCAAATCGACGAATTCAGCTGAGGTGTGCCTCTTGTCCTTACTTTAAATCTGTCCTTAGACACAGCGAAACAAGCAGCTATCTCCACTAAATTAGTGGACGGTGTTTAACAGCAGTCCAACAATTTTACAGGAACTTGAAAATTTTGTTCGGACTATCACCCTAGTAACTTGTATGGTTGATCAACTGAATTTATGTAAGTCAGCTGACGGCACCCTACTTGTAGAGTTTAATGCTTACAGGACTTACGCACTTGAACAAATAATCTTGGGTGCAAGGAGATTTCTGCATCGAAATTGGCAAAACTTTTGCGATCGCATCTCAACCCCCTACTTTCATGCGTAAGCCCTGAGTTATAGCAGTTTTTAATTGTCTGAAGTACAGGGTGGAGGACACGGCACTGCCGTGTCCCTACATTCGAGGTACTCCACAACGGATGAAAACTGCTCTGTACCAAGTTGCTTATCTGAGATGAATTTTCAAATCTCTATGCCTCATTTCTCAAGTTACTCTTGGAAGCGCAACTTGCTATTAATTACTCACACTACTTGTAGACTTGGCATCTCCGTTCTTTCCCTATTAGTATTCGGTGATATTTCTATGAATGGTGTAAAGTTTACGGTCTTATTGGAAGGATTTCCTACCCCTTTTGTCTTTGAGGTTGATTCAGAGCGAGTTGAAAGTGTAAAGCGAGAACTAGGCAAAGGACAAGGATGGTCAAAAATTCAATATATTGATGGAGCTGGGAATGCTATTGACGCGGCAAAAATCGTAGCTTTCTATTGGGAACCCATACTCGATCAGCAAGGAAATTTCCTAGATTAAACGAGAGCTTGATAACACCCTCAGGACTTACGCACGGACAGCACACGTAGGGGCGAACAGCCGTTCGCCCTTACAAATGGTGGTTCAATAGGAAGTTTGCCAAAGCTTCTATGGCGCTTCTTGATAAGTTGTGCCGTTAGGCATGATTGCTCCTTTCAAAGAAGCATCACTCAAATCGGCTTCATTCAGATTAGCTCCAATCAAATTAGCTTCACGCAGGTTAGCACTACTGAGGTTAGCTCTCGTTAGATAGCTCAACAGTAAACCCGCTCGCAGCAGATTTGCCTGACTCAGGTTAGCATCACGTAAATTAGCCTCAAGCAGATTAGCACCTGATAGATTTGCTTTACACAAGTTAGCTTTGTGCAAGTTTGCCTTACTCAGGTTTGCCCCCCGTAAATTGGCTTTTTTCAAGATAAGTCCACTGAGGTTGGCTTGACTTAAATTAGCTCCTTGCAACTGGGCCCCACTGAGGTTAGCACGGCTCAGATTTGCCTCTCTCAAATCCGCCCCTTGTAGCTGGGCACCACTCAGATTAGCCCCACTGAGATCAGCACCTCTAAGATCGGCTTCACTTAAGTCAGCCCCTTCTAAATTTGCCCCTCGCAAATTCACCCGATTCAAGTAAGCTCGAACCAAGATGGCTCCACTTAGGTTGGCTTCACTCAAGTCAGCCTCACTGAGAATTGCTCGCGTCAAAGTTGCCTTTTTCAAGTCGGCTTGAGTGAGAATTGCTCGCGTCAAAGTTGCCCCAGTCATATTCACCTTTGCAAGTTTTGCCCCTTTGAGCAAGGTACCGATGAGGCTGGTTCCAATCAAAGTGGCGAACTTCAGGTCAGCTCCAGATAAAATTGAGCCACTGAGTATAGCTCCACTCAAATCTGCCTCACTCAAGATTGCCTTTGTCAAATCGGCTCGTGAGAGAGTTGCCTCAATCAGTTGTGCTTTGGAAAGCTCGGCTACTCTTAAGTCTGCACTACTGAGATTAGCTCTGATGAGTTTAGCTTTAGTTAAATTTGCACCATTCAAATGGGCTGAACTTAAATTGATTCGATTCAAATTTTCTTCGCTTAAATCAGCTCCAATTAGTTTAGCCCCGATAAAATTTCGTTCTCCTGTTTCATGCCGACTCAAAAGTTCAGCTTCTCTTGAAAATTCACTGGCTTTCATAAAAATTGCCTGATTTTACTTGCTGTCGATCAGCTCCAGGCTCTCTATGACTTTTTTGGTAAAAAAGTTCATGAGGCAGGGGTTAGCAAATAACTCCTTGGAACTTAATGTTGATGAATCCATGATTGAAAGAAGAGGTTGCAGCGAGTCAAGGTATAAAACTTGAATGCTTAGTGCAACCGATGAAGCATTAATTACCTTTTGCTTTGACTAAATCTCCTAGTCTAGAAAAGGGAAATGATTTCAATAAATGATGTGACTAGAAGGAAACCCGAAGCAGTTTGTTAAAAAAGTAACTCCAACACTCAGACTTTTGGAAAGTCCTTGCAGATGCTCTTTATTGCTTCAAAAGCCAATCATCGTTCCTTAATGAACTATCACTCTCGTTGCTTCAAGACAGGTGTCATAGCCCAGGAAGCCGTCGAAAATAGGCTTTCTTCCCTACTCCCTACTCCCCACTCCCTATTTTCATAGGAAAACACTCACAACCTGCCCTAGAAACGACGACTCTATGTAGAGTTACTATCGATGATGTCCATGATCTGACGTGAAACGAAGAAAGCTGTTTTCCTTGTGACTGGACTTGTGTCACCTCCCCTAGACACTGCACTACTTGAGTAGAACAGACATAGTAAACAATTGCGACGTTATTTGGGTGCACCAAATTTCTGCTGTCACAATCGCTACAAAAAACCTATCTCGAAAGGTTGGTTGTCATTCCAGCCAGGTCTCGGCATTAAACTGGAAAAGTCTCTTGTGTTAAATGCCTCGGTGGATTTTACTGCTGCTCCCAAGTCTTGGCGCGGCGTCATACAGTTGGATGAGGATTGTGCCCCGTGTAGTTAGTGCGTGTAACAAACTTATCCTTATAAAGATAATGGTAGCGAGTCAGACTAGGCAAGAGATGGTTACTGTTTTAAACCTTTTATGCTATTGCCATAGAGATGGCCATGAAAAAACATACAGCATCGGCAACTTTGGGAGATGAGCTTTGATAAATTTTGACTCATTCATTTCTGACGAAATCTGGCTTGCGCCACAACATCCCCTAGCACACAATCTAGAATTGCCGATTTTTGAGGCGAATCGCGCTGACAATGAAGAAATTCAAGCAATTCAGCAGTTTGTGAAGGATAATATTAGCGATCGCACACCAACAGAACCCTCAGACACACCGCTAGCGATCCAGAATTCACAACCTGTTAACCGCGATCCAAAAGAACTTCGCATTCCCGGTGTCGTCAAGCGAATCATTCCCATAGATAACGATACCTCCTGGGAATATTGGTGGTGTGTACCCGGTCGTCTCCTCTTAGCAGAAGACGTAGATCTCATGACTAGCGATCTTCCCCGTGTTGAAAGCATTCTAGAACAACTGGTTTGGCTGTTTGGAGGTCACTGCTTCGGCAAAGAGTGCGATCGCCTTGGCGATTTGTTGCCAGTTCATGACTGGCAGGAAGTCCTAACCTTTGCTCGTCAGCATGGATTCGAGTCTTATTTGCTAGATATCGACTATCTGCCCACCGCAATTAAGCGCTACAATCAACAACCCGACTCAGCTGAAGACAGCACTGACACCGAATATATTGCCGTTGAACCTGCCCACTGGCACATTGAATTTTTCCAGATAACACCGACTAACGGTGGTTATGAGATCCAACATCCAAAGACAATTTGTAGCTGCCAAATCTGGACTGGCAAACCCTTCATCAAGCATCTACACACTGGTGAAACTTCAATCCGCTATGACTTGTGGGTTGCCCATCCCTTAGATCTCACTCAACCTCCTTGGTTTAAGTAAGCTACATTACAAACATTACTTTAGAAGTATGGTATATTTTCCATCTTAAATCTACTATCAAATAACAGGGGCATCTAACTTAGATAAACCATCTGCAAGATCGCATCTACAGGATAATGACAAAAACCAAACAAATAGAAAAATTAGACCTTAAAACCTTCGGTGATTGGTCTCATCTAGCAATACAAAAACACTTCCAGAAAACAATTAAATACGAAACCGACGTCCTTAAAGACAAAGACCCAGAGGCACTACACCAAATGCGCGTGGGGATGCGGCGTCTGCGTACCGCTGTAACTGGTTTTGCACCAGCGCTGGACTTGCCAAAAGCCACCAGAGAGAAAAAAATTGGCAAAATTGCTCGTGAACTCGGAGAACTACGGGATTTAGACGTACTGAAAGACACTTTAGAAAATCAGTACCTCCCGGCACTACCACCGAAAGAACAAAAAGCCCTTAAAAAAGTTTTAGCGGCTTTGGAGAAGCAGCGTCAAAAGACACTAGAGCAGGTTCAGGAAACTCTCAAAGATCAAAATTATCAGCAACTCAAGCGATCGTTTAAAGACTGGATAGAAAAGCCAACTTACGGAGAATTTGCCGAAATTTCAATTGACGATATTCTGCCAGATGTCCTGTTACCGCTAGTCAGCAAATTGTTGGTTCATCCAGGTTGGCTTGTCGGTGTCAAGCTGAAAGATGGAGAGATAAATATTCCCAGTACTCTTAATTCAGAGCAAGTAGAGCAGCTTCTAGATGCTCACGGAGATAGTGTTCATAGCTTGCGTAAGGAAGCTAAGCGAGTGCGCTATCAAATGGAGTTATTTACAGAATTTTATGGCTCTACCTATGCAGATTATGTCAACGATGTCAAAGAAATTCAGAGTATTCTGGGTCATATTCAAGACAGTTTCGTTTTAGCAGAATTTCTCAGAGACACCATCGACTCCGAGATTACAGTGGAACTACCAGCACTTGCTGCTCAGTTGACTGCATCTCGATACCAATCATGGCAGGAGTGGCAGCCTCTACAGCTGCGTTATCTCAATCCTCAAACTAGAAAAGACTTGCATCAAACAGTGTTACAGCCACTGGCTTTGGACGGACATGGGGAAGGATGAGGGATGAGGGATGAAGGATGAGGGATGAAGGGTTAGACCTCATGAGCTATTGCTTATAACTTGCCGAATGAAAATTCCTCTTCCCCGACTCCCGACTCCCGACTCCCGACTCCCTATTTTCAAGACAGGAATTAATCTTTTGATTACCGAGCCTTTACCTGAGTGGTTTACAGTAGTGCTGGTTTCATAAGCCATTTTTTAAAAGTCGGTACAAGAGTAGCACCTCATGCTCCAAGCTTCCAGAGTAGTTCTAGAGCTCGATCAGCACGAACCAAAAGAAGGACGCCGATTGCATTTTTTTGCAAAAGGGGAAGAAATTCCACTGGTCTCCCAGGGGATCTGGCAAGTCGGCCGGGGTATAGTGCAGCTGAGTACACTTTGCCAGAATGGTGAAGAGGTGTGGCTCGGTTGGGCAGAACCATCAACGTTTTTTGGTCTGTGGTTTTCCCATCTCAAAATCTATCAGGCGACAGCGCTAAGTGATGTCCACCTCACTTGGTTTTCCCTGGCGGAAATCAATGCTTCCCCTCGTCTGACTCAGATTATATTGCCGCAGGTGGTGCGCCGGATGAGACAGACAGAAGCCTTGCTAGCGATAGCCGGTCAGCGTCGGGTTGAAGACCGATTGCAATACCTTCTACTGTTAATGAAACAGGAAATTGGTCAACCAGTAGAGGAAGGCACTCGCCTGAGTGTGCGCCTTACTCATCAGAACTTGGCTAATGCAATTGGTACAACGCGAGTTACAATCACGCGACTGTTGAGCAAGTTACGGGGTGCGGGAGAAATTATTATTGATCGCGATCGCCATATCATTATTAAGCATGACAGCTTGAAAAATGTTGCAGATTGGTGAACCGGACATGCGATCGCCTAATTATCAACGAAATCCTTTTGACAAAATATGAGGGTGTCGGGTATTTTGAAAGACAACGTTGATAGAGGTCGATGTCAATGCGGCTTACTTACAAGTACAAACTGAAGCCAACTAAGCCGCAGATAACTTTGTTCCAAAACTGGATTGAGTTATGTAGGCGACAGTACAATTTCAGGTTGAGTCAACGTTTTAATTGGTACGAGCAAACACGTACACCCATTAACGCTTGTCCTTTGATTTGTAGTGTGGTTCGCGTTGATGACATCTACAAAGATATTCCTTTAGAAAAGGAGCTTTACAAAGGTAAAAGAAAAGGAGAATTTAAGCCTTTAATCAATCAAGGCTATGTGGATTGGGCGACAATTCAAAAGGATGACTTAACCTCTACCAAAAAGCTTTTCTCAGAATATAGAAATCTTCATTCCCAGGTATTGCAAGATGTAATCAAACGAGTAGATTTCTCTTTTGACCGTTTCACTAAGCCGGATAAAAATGGCAATAGAAGTGGGAAACCTAAGTTCAAGGGACGCCACTACTACAACAGCTTCACCTATCCTCAGCTTGATAATAGCGATATTACCGTTTCGGAACACGGTAGAAACTGCGTCAATCTTCCTAAGATAGGCTTGGTTTCCTTCGTTCTTCATCGCCCTATTCCAGATGGATTTTCAGTTAAGACAGGCACCATAATTCGAGAAGCTGATGGTTGGCATATTTCCATCACTCTTGAAGACAAAGACGTACCTGTAATGGTTGCAGAAATCCAACCGACTGAAGAAAACAGTATTGGAATTGATTTGGGGATTGAGAACTATGCTGCTCTCTCCACAGGGGTGATGATTGAACATCCTGAGTTTCTGAGGAAGTCAGCGAGTTCCCTCGCCAAGTTGCAACAACGGTTAGCGAAGAGGGAGAAACATTCTCGTCCCTGGAAGCTCCTTAAGTCAAGAATTGCCAAACTACATCAATACATTGTACGAGCTAGGCTTGATTTTCAATTCAAGCTGGCTTACTCTTTATTCGGGAAATACGACGTGCTGATTATTGAAGACCTCAAGCTCAATAATCTAACCAGACGGGCTAAACCCAAACTTGACAACGATGGGACTTGGCTTCCTAATAACCAGCGTGCTAAATCAGGTCTGAACAAATCAATGCTGGATGCTGCTCACGGGCAGTTTATCCAGGTTTTAAAATTTGTGGCTTGGAAACTAGGCAAGACGGTCAAAGCAGTGAATCCTAACGGAACTTCTCAGCATTGTTGGAACTGCTTGAGCCAAGTACCCAAACTTCTTAAAGACCGATGGCACTCTTGCCCTTGCGGAGTAGAGTGTCATCGGGATGAAAACTCTGGAAAGCTGATTAAAAGAATTGGAATAGTGGGGATGGACATCGCCTCACTTAAAACCGCTCTTAGAATTTCGTCTTCGAGAAGCCAGCGCTTTACCTCGTAGTGGTCAGCGTCTGAAGTATGTCACAATGTCATTTTCACGAACTATATTGATTGGTGAGTTGCATTCTTCAGGAGTAAGGCTCTGTCTCTCGACGTTATTTCAATTCCTCCAGAAACAGGTCAGACCCCAGCTGGCTCACTCGTGGTTTTACACGGCTGGGGTGCCAATTCTCAAGATTTGGCCCCTCTGGTTCCCCTGTTAAATCTGCCTAATTACCACTTTCTCCTTCCCAATGCCCCTTTTTCTCACCCACAGGTACCGGGTGGCAAGATGTGGTATGACCTGGATCGAGAAGATTACAAGGGATTAACCCTAAGCCAGCAGGCATTGACCAGTTGGCTCATGTCTTTACCTCGTACTATCGGCATCCCTCTTGAGTCCACAATTTTGGCGGGCTTCTCTCAAGGAGGAGCTATGGCCTTAGATGTGGGATTAAATTTACCATTGGCAGGTATAGTCTGCATGAGCGGCTATTTGCATCGGGCACCTCAAGAAGTGGAGCCTCCTTTGCCATCAATTTTAATTGTGCATGGTAGACAAGATACGGTTGTCCCCTTAAATGCTGCTCATAGAGTGCGGGATTATCTACTCAACCTAGGGGCACCCATGCAGTACAAAGAGTTTGACATGGGGCATGAGATTCGACCAGGCGCTTTAGACGTAATCCGGGAGTTTATTTTAGTGAACGCTTGACTTAAACAAAAACATAGAACAGAAGGCGCTGAACGTCGATACATACATCTACCCCGCGACTGTAGTAGGGGTAAATTCTGCTGAAAAGAGCTTCTGCAAAGCATTCCTAGTCAGTCTTAAGGCACAAGGCGGACATTCTTTACGGTTTTAGACGAAGGTCTCTCAGCTAAATTAACTCGCGATCGCTTCAAAAACTCACAATCTCTTAACATAACACTTCGTATTCTTCAAACAAAGTCTTATCAAGAAAGGGTGATAATAAATAGACGGCTGTTAGATCTGTACAGCGCTCAACACAGATTCTAATCAAGGGAGGCGTGGGCAATGGCAACTTTAACTCTTTCTAAGCGTGATGTTTCGGCTCTTACTGCGGATGACGTTGCAAAACTGGCTGCACGTCTAGAGCAGGATGATTACACCAGTGCTTTTGAAGGGCTAGATGATTGGCATCTGCTTCGAGCACTGGCATTTCAGCGTCCAGAATTAGCAGAACCTTATTTCTACTTACTGGACATGCAAGGCTACGATGAAGCGTAATCAGCTGCTGTTCATTGACGCACAGCATACTTGAGTTACTCGTTTTTTGTTGACAGTTAACTGTTAACTGTTAACTGAAAAGTGTCACAGATAAAGGCTTAAGGATGATTATGTTTCTTCCCCTTGCTGGTGAGAAGGAGCCAAAATCAGAGGGTAGACGAGTCCTAGTTGGTGTAGGCGGCGGTATCGCCGCCTATAAAGTTTGTGAGGTTATTTCTACTCTGTTTAAGGCTGGGGTTCAAGTTAGAGTAATTCTCACCCAGGCGTCTCAAGAATTTATTACCCCCCTAACCGTAACAACCCTCTCGCGCCATCCAGCGTATACCGATCAGGTTTTTTGGCAACCGACTCAGGTTCGCCCGGTGCATATTGAACTAGGGGAATGGGCGGATGTATTTGTCATTGCTCCTGTGACAGCAAATACACTAGGTAAATTAGCTCATGGCCTAGCAGATAACTTGCTCACGAATACGGTACTCGCTTCTAAGTGTCCTGTGTTGTTGGCACCAGCGATGAATACCGAGATGTGGGAACAGCAGTCAGTTCAACGAAACTGGGACCAGTTATTGAGTGACCCTAGATATCACAGTGTAGGGCCTGGGGCGGGATTGTTGGCGTGCGATCGCATTGGCGCAGGCCGCATGGCAGAACCTTCAGAGATTCTGGTCTCTATTCAATCGTTGTTGCATACTGGCGGCAAGCGAGATTTAGTAGGCAAGCGAGTATTAATCAGCACTGGCGGAACACGGGAACATCTCGATCCTGTGCGCTTCATTGGCAATCCCTCCACTGGCAAGATGGGGCTAGCTTTGGCACAAGCGGCGATGCATCGGGGGGCGAATGTGACGCTAGTTCATGCCCCAGCAACTTGGGAAGTACCCATAGGTATTCGGGCAATTGGGGTAGTTAGTGCTGCCCAGATGCAACAAGCGATGTTGGAATGTTTCCCAGATGCTGATGTAATTGTGATGGCAGCAGCTGTGGCCGATGTAAAACCAGCTGAGTACGCCGCCGAGAAGTTGCCTAAGAAACTACTTCCTACTGCTTTACCCCTGGAACCTGTGCCAGATATCTTGGCAGAAATGGGGCAGCGCAAACAGCCGCATCAACGCTTAATTGGGTTTGCTGCACAAACTGGTGATATTGTCAAGCCAGCTTTGGAGAAATTACGAAACAAGAAATTGGATGCGATCGCAGCTAACCCAATCGATCAACCAGACAGTGGTTTTGGCAGCGATCAAAATCGAGCTATTTTTCTAGACAACCAAAATCGCCAAGTTGAAATTCCACCTTGCAGTAAATTACAGATGGCTCACCATCTATTTGACTTTATTGGATAAAACAAAACCGTGGTACCGAGAGTACCACGGTATTCAGTATGGTGTGAGGAGCCTTAGCTCAATTCCTATCATAGAGACAGCTCACCTGTAACAAAATGCTGGTAACAGTTTTTGTAACACAATACCGATAGATGAAAAGTTCGCCGCAGCGATCCGGATCTGGATGGAAATTAGCTGAATGATTGGGTGAGGGTAGTTCTGGTATTACCCCGGACTTTATATTACGAACCTGTTCTATGGAACCTGTGCCACTATCGACTGCTGCGATCGCCACTTTAGTTTTAACAAAAGCCTTTGAAAAGACAAGTAAAATCCTAGGAGAGGATGTAGTTAAAGAAGGCGATAAGTTAGCTCAACTACTCAGATATAAATTTCCCAGTACAGCCTCTGCCATAGAACTAGCCCAGGAACAACCCTTGAATTATGGTCAAGCCTTGCTGGAAAAAGTACAAGTTGCTACTAAGCTAGACTCAGAAATTGCTGAAGCACAGAAGAAAGTAGAAGCCGTTGCCAAGATAGACCCCAATTTTGCTAAAGCAGTCCAATCAGTAGCAGAAGCTCTAACCTCTCAACCCTTAATTGTCCAGGATAATGGGAAGCTAGTAGAGCAAATTCAAGCTATTATCCAGGGCAGTAATTCTAACGACTTTCAAGAAAATATTTACACTGACTTGACCGAAAAAGTGAGGGGGTGAGTCTCTAAAGTACGTGTTTGTTGTTAATTCCTTATTGTTTTTGCTTATACAAACAACCAACAACCAACAACAAACAACTACTCCTTATCCCTTAAAACTCCTAACATTCCCGTTCAGCAAAGTTCTCTTTAGCTAAAGATTGAGTACGAGAAAACGCATTCCGGGGTAAAACTCGCAACACTTCCTCAACAGTTGTTACTCCCGTTGTTACTTTGTGTCTAGCCGCCATACCAAACGAGGCAAACTTGATTTCTCGGAGATAGCGATGCAACTGAGTCATCGTACCTTCGTAGATAATTTCCCGCACTTGGTCATCAATATCAAGCAACTCCACAATGGCTTCCCGCCCTAGGTAGCCAGAATTAAAACATTTATCACAGCCGCGACCTCGCCGCCACCCACCTATACTAGACGGGGGTGGAGGAGGTAGATGTTTGCCGTCTAAACCTAGTACCTGTAAATCTCTTGGTGTTGGGGTGTAAGGCTCAGCACAATGAGGGCAAACTCGTCGCACTAAACGCTGTGCCACAATCCCTAGTAAAGCATCACTAATTAAGGCTGGATCCGGACCAATATCTTTGATTCTAGGAATCGCACCGACGGCATCATTCGTGTGTAGGGTGGCAAATACCAAGTGTCCTGTTAGTGCTGCTCGTACAGCGGTTTCAGCCGTTTCATTGTCCCGGATTTCCCCCACCATAATAATGTCAGGGTCTTGACGCAAAATCGATCGCAAACCCGCAGCAAAACTCATTCCTGCGCGATCGTTCACCTGAGTTTGGGTAATGCCCGGTAAGATATACTCCACTGGGTCTTCTACTGTCACCACATTCACCTGTTCTGTTGCGACGAATTGCAGGCTGGTGTAAAGAGTACTAGTTTTTCCAGAACCCGTGGGTCCTGTGAGAATAACCATTCCCTGGGGTTGCTGTAACCAGCTTTTGTAGGTGGAGAGGGTTTTCTCAGAGAAGCCCAAGTCTTCCATCTTGGAAAAGGGATTTCTTCTAGGCAGTAAGCGAATCACGGCTTTTTCCCCGCCAACACAAGGAAGGGTACTCACCCGCATATCCATGCCCAACTCGGCTTCTTCGCCACTGCCATACTTTTCGCCAATCCGTCCATCTTGGGGACAGCGACTTTCTGCGATGTCCATTTCAGACATAACTTTGAGGGCGACGATTACCTTGCGGCTAACACTCACTGGCAGTTTGGTAATATCTCGCAAGACACCATCGATGCGATAGCGGACTCTTAAGCCGTCTGGCATCGGTTCGAGGTGAATATCACT
>DALYIW010000008.1:29213-62450 GCA_031970155.1 Coleofasciculaceae cyanobacterium CTOTU46601
GCCCTGTTGCGTAATGCACCGGAAATGATGGTTTTCAGCCGACCAATTTGGTTAACAGCTCTTGCCAGATAGAGTTCTGTGGTTTCTGATATATTTTCTTTTTCTAGTTCTCCGGTGAGGGGATTCACCAAGGGAACAGAACTGATTTGGTTGGGATCCAGGTTTTGGGTATGAAACCAGACGCGATAGCTTTTATCGGCGATGGGGATGATCTTAATCTCAGTGAGAGTGCGATCGCTCAGCTCCCGAATGATCTCTTCAGATATCGTTACTGGGCTTCCTAGGTAGTAGCAGCCACGCCATAGTAATAGCGGAATCACTGGCGGTAAGGTAGTGCGATCAAGAAAGTTCCGAAAGAAGCGAGAACTAACTTCCGGATCTAGTTGTTCCCGATCAACACTACCTTGGGCATCTACCAAGAGGCTCAGTGCTTCTTCGCAGCCAATTTCACGATTTTTCAGTTGCTGCCAAGCAGAGGATACCGATGAAGGAAGAGTTTGCATAAACTTGTGAGCAGTTTACTTAGTAGGAACTGTGAGTTTCCAGTTTAGCTTCTCATAGAAGTTTGGATAGAGCTATTAGCCCTGTTCTGTGAGAATGTTTGGGTGAGGCAACGGATGACCAATAAAGGATGAAGGATTAAGGATACAAGATGAGCAAGAAAGTTTTTGTAATATCTCATCCGTTGCCAGCAACTACTTATTACTCTGGGTTAAGCCTTCCCTTTTCTGCAAGAAATTGTTTTTTGTAACACTTTTTTACACTATCTAGAAAATAGGGAGTCCGGAGTCGGGAGTCGGGATTTGGGAGTCGGAAAAAAGAAATTTTCATTGGTATTAACTCCACATCTAGTAAGGGTGAACGGCCGTTCACCCCTACAAATGACCCTTCAACAGGAAATTTGCGTAAGTCCTAACCTTAATACCCACTAGCAGAGGTGATCACTAAGCCAATAAAGTCACCCCTGTTTAAATTAAGCACTTTCGTAGCAGCACCCGTGGATAAGTTGATCGTGTAAAGTTTCGAGCCAGAGATAGCAAAGGCTGTATCTTTCCCGTAGGAGTCTGTAAAAATGTCAAACCCTCCTATCGGAGCAAAATTGATGCCGAGAGAGCCTATTGTCTTGAGAGTACCGTCGTTGGGTGGGTCTTGCAGCACTAGGGTATCAAGGTCGTAGTCAATACCATAAAGCTTGGTGGAAGTTGCCCCAGCACGGTTATTTGTGTAGGCGTTTGCGGTAAGGTTGGGATTCTTGCCGTATTTGGGGTCTCCAGAGGCATAGGCTAAGGGCTTATCGACACTAACATCACCAGTATCAACGTTGGTGCGGAAGTTTTGGTCATTGCTGCCGACAATCCGCAGGCGATCGGCTACGGGGTTGAAGTCGAACCCTGACTGGAATCCTCCGTCAAAGCTGGTTGTGAGCTTTTTCACGAAGGTAGCCGCGCCAGTGCTGGGGTTAATAATATAAATCTTGTCGGTGTCTGTGACTCCGTAAAGTTTACCGTTGGCTGGACGAAAGTCAATACCTTGTAGATTCCCATCAACTCCACTCACTTTAATTGTTCTGTTAGAGTCGAGGGGGACTAGAAGATTATTGGGGGCTAAACCAATAGCTCTTACGGTAGGAGTAGTAGCCGAAAGTTTGTAGACACCAAACACCTGGAAAGATGTTGCTACCGCCAGTGCAGTGATCAGCTTGCTGAGATTGCGAAGTTTCATAGACAGCCTCCATAGTTCTTGATAGCGTTAGCGAAGCAGGACTGAGTGCAGTGGACGTATTAGCGTCCATTGTTTTAGATTGGGAATGGATACTTTATTTCAAATACAAGCCGTATTTCTAAACGTTTTTGTATTTGACGACATCAGCTTACTGACCTCTACTGCTCACTTTCCAGTTCAAAAACTGCTCAATTTTTGCTCAATTTTTAATAGCCTGGGTGCATTAACACGTTACTGACACACAAGGAGGCAGTATAAAGCAGAACAAGGCTTTATATACTCCAAGCACCTGGCTATTGGCTTGAGTTGCCACTTCAATGTATCGTTAGGCGATCGCCATCCGGATTTATTGTGGGATTGGTAGTAAAAGTAATTGTTCTAAAGCTGATATGTAGATCACTTCGCTAATACCTGAAAAATATATGCACCCTATATTTTGGGGAATTATAGTACTCAGCGCCTTTCTAACTTGCTTGGTTTTAAGTTACAAGGCATGGAGGCGAATCTTCCCTTCAGCATCATCCAGACGCTTCCAAAGAAGAAAATTAGCAGATGAGCAAACTCAGTTTCGGTACTCCCAGAAGGTAAGTGCACTCAACCAGCGCACGGTGTCCAAACCTTCTCAGACAAATGATTCATACCAAGTTGCAGGCAAAGGTACTACTCCTCCTACTTCCTCGACTCCCCCACCAATCAATAACTCCTTTGAAGGTAATTTCGTATCAGCTGACGAGCAAACCTTGATTAAGCCGTCCCAGAAGGATAATTCTGCTGACAAATCCACCCTGATTAAGCCTTCTGGGAAAGATAATTCTGCTGACGAACAAACCCTGATTAGGCATCCCCAGAAAGATAATTCTGCTGACAAACCCACCCTGATTAAGCCTTCTGGGAAAGATAATTCTACTGACGAACAAACCCTGATTAGGCATCCTCAAAAGGACAAGCCAACCCAGTTGGGACGCCACCAAAATAACAATGTGAAGCCAGACGATGAGTACCCAAGACACTAAATCGAGTACCGCAGAGTAGGAGCACGATACCAAAGCTCCTACAAACAACTGTGTTAACTCTTAAGTGGATCGATCGGACAGTTCATACTTAAATAATTCGGTCAAAATCTGGAACTATAAGAAAATGATTAAGCTCCAAGCAATCCATGACCAAACAGGCGAATCCCAGGAAAAAAACCTGACATCAGAGGCTTTGATTCAAGGCGGAGGTCTCATTGGCAGACACCCTGGATGCGATATAGTTTTGAGCAGCCCTGAAGTGAGTCGCGTCCATGCTAGGATTGTCTTCAAAAAAAAACAGTATTACTTTTCCGATCTCGGTAGTACAAGCGGCTCCCAAGTTAACAAACAAGAGGCTTCGACTAATCAGGACTTCCTTCTAAAGCCGAATGATGTTATCCGAATTGGCGATTTTCTTCTCCTGGTTAAAGCAGTAGAAGAAAATGTCGGTAGCACAACACACCAGCTTCAGAAAACTCCAGTTCTGAATAGAGAACCAAGTCAGATTGAGCAGTGGCTTTTTAAAGCAGAAGAACTAGAAGCCCAGGGCATATTGGATAAAAGAACTTCTGAGTGGATTTTTCACGGAAAGTTACTAATAAAAACATTATCGTTCTCTAAGCGCTTCCACCGAAAAGCTATGGATATCTGTCAAGCCGAACTTGATGCCGGGAAGTTTTGTTTAGTGGTGGAACACTCCGAGCATATTACGATTTGGCAGGAAAAACAGGTAGAGGAACTGAATAATCAGGCTCAGACTATTTCTGTGAGTTAGCCTAACCGTAAAAGTCAAGTGGAGAAAATAATTTTTAATGAGGCGATCGCTTAGCAAGAGATGAAAATGCGATCGCTTCTTCATACCTCCAGCCTATTGCCTTAACTCTGACAAAGTTATCCACTGTTGTTTTCTTCCTCAGTTACCATTTCCGGTACATACTCTAGGCAATCCCCTGGTTGCACGTTGTAGGCTGCACAGATCGCCGCTAACACACTCTCGGAAGGATAGGCTGTAGAGTCTCGGTATAATCTGTAAGCGGTAGTCTGAGTCAATCCCGTCCGTTTCCAAAACTTGTAATTCGTGTCATCCCCCTTGGAGTTAACTAAGGCTTTAATTTTGTTGCGAATCGGCATTCCTACAAAAGCTCATCAGATGCTACATCGTAGACTACCTCTGCTGTGGACTCTAATAAAACCTTCCACTGTGTAGCACTGTCATATTTTGACAGTGCCATAAAATGGCAGTATCATGAGAGAGGTCAGATACCTCTATTCAGCAATGGAAGCCATACATCAGGCAATTCGATTGAACTACACTCGCATCTCAGAGAGCATCCAAGGCGAACTAACTTTTCTGTCTGAACTGGTATCCACTACACACCGGAGAGGGGTAGTCATCTATCGCGATCTTCCCGAATCAGAGAGGTACTATCGGGTAATCCCATATATGCAGGACGCGACTCACGACGGCGATTGATGTCAGCCAGGATTTCTGCTACGGGCTTGGATGTGTTGCTTTGAGGTTGCTGTGCCTTAGTTTGCAATCCACTCTCTAACAGGCTGAGGACTTGGGCGCTAATGGAACTGTTTTGAGATGTGGCTAATTGTTGCAGCTTTGCATACAAATCATCAGGTACATTTTCCACATGAATGGTAGCCATTGATTGACCTCCAATCAGAACTTACGGATAACCCTAGCACAATGCAACCAGCTTGATATTTTGACAGGGAACATATCCAGATGGAGAAAGGACGGAGGGTTTACCTTAAAACTCTGGCGACCATAAATCGGCGATCGCAACTTCCCAACCTGGCAGCAACTCAGGAATGGTTAGAACATCACCATCACCCAAGACAACCACATCTTTATCAGAGCGATAAATTTCTACGGTATGCTTCTCTGGGTTAACTAAAATACCCACGTTCGTTCCTAGAGATAGGAATTCCTTAATCTTGTCTCTGAGAGATTTTATCGTATCACTAGGAGACTTCACCTCTACCATTAAATCGGGAACCACTTCAGCATAAGAACGAGGACTACGCCGCAACCGTTGTGCTAAAACGAAAGAAACATCAGGCGCTCTCACGTTAGAGTTGGGAAGGTCAAAACCAGCACTGGAGCCAGTTACGCGCCCCAATCTGCGAGGTCTCACCCAGTTCCGCATTTGCGCTGTGAACTCCGCAGCCACTTCGTCTGACTCATAACCTGATGGACTCATAACGATGATATTCCCGTCAACTAGCTCCATGCGATAGTCAGGATGCTCCGCTTGTAATTTTTCCAGGTCTTTACGCGTCAGAGAAGTCAGAGAAGCCATAGAACTCCTTTCGCTTACATCCATGACAAGATTTTCCCTAAATTAACTTTCAGAACTTACGCATTGATACCACATATAGTAGGGGTGAACGGCCGTTCACCCCTACAAATGGCGGTTCGTAATGGGAAATTTATGTAAGTCCTGCTTTGTTTGCCCAGCAGGTTCTATCAAACATAACTTAGTGCAGCCTCGCAGCAATAACTAAGCCGTTAGTCAAAATTAGAATGGTGCAACCACAGGTAACAAAACTTGCGAAGGTCGATCGCCTCCACAACTTACACTCAACGTTACAATCTGAGCATCCATCAAGCGAGTAGCACCAAGCGGTGAACCTGTGCCTGGATTCATGGGATAGGCAGGGAAACAAGCTGCACTTAAACTGAGGCGTAAGGCATTTCCTTTGGCAATTCGAGCGCAAGTTGCTTGAAGCGAAACCCGTAGCGATGCGTGCTGACTCGACTCAACATGAAGATAACCCTGCGTCAGATTATAAGCCCTGCCATCGGGATGCACTTCTGAGAGTACCGCACATAAGTCATGACTGGGTTGATCTGCCCTACACCAGACTTCAACCGCAACCTCCCCCGCTAAATGAAGGTCTGCCGCTAAGGGTTGGGTGGTATAAGTCAAGACATCTGAACGATAATCTAAATGCGATCGCTCAAATGACCCAGACGGTGCCGAAGCATGACCCCCTAGCGCTGGAACAGGCCGCCAAGGATCGTGAACCAAAACATCATCCGGGCACGCTTCTGGATGAGTCGTGCCCAGAGTACCCTCATCCTCCCGGATACTGGCAAGTCCGGTAGTTGATAAGAAATAAGATTTCTGATTATCATCAGGCCAACTCTCAAAGTTTCGCCATCGGTTACTGCCCATCTCAAACAGACAAACGGGCGGTTCATCTAACAACCCTGTATTCACACCCTTGAGAAACTGATCGAACCACCGCACTTGCAGCCTATCCACAGGATTTGCCGCTTCTGGGCCAAAGTCAACCGCCCCAACTTTGCGACACCAAGGCAGGTGTACCCAAGGGCCAACTAATAGTTGTTGTCGATAGACGCTACGGGTAGCGATGTCCTTATATAAATGGATATTGCCCCGCAGGAACGTATCGAACCATCCCCCGATATGGAACATGGGCAAGTCAACCTCTTGCATGTAGCGCTTGGGGGAAAGTTGCTCCCAATATTCATCGGGTTTGGTATGCTCTAACCATTCGTGGTAAAACGCTCTCGGTGCGAGTTTTCTCAAGCACTCAGCCAAGCTAGGAACCGACTCGTATAATGGCAGATTCTGAGCAGCCACGTAAAGAGTGTAATGGGCAGCACTATCGCCCTGTAACCGTGCTGTTTCTGCCGCCAGTTGAATTGCCCATCCGAGATTACTTTGCAAACAGAACGCGCCACCCTCATAAACCCAGTCTGTATATAAGTTGTAGCCGATCATCGCGGGGCAGATGGTCTTGAGGGCGGGTGGCTTGGTAATCGCGGCGTAAAGCTGGGTCATTCCTTGGTAGGAAAATCCATACATTCCCACCTGTCCAGTGCTACCCGGTAGTGCTGCCGCCCAGTTCACTGAGTCCTCGCCGTCCTGGGTTTCATTGAGAAATAGCCTGAATTCTCCTTGAGAGGTGCCGCGTCCTCGCACGTCTTGAATAACGACAATGTAGCCGTGGGCAGCATACCAGGTAGGATGGGCATAGACGACGGTGGATGCGATCGCTCTTCCATAAGGTTGCCGCATCAGCAGCACCGGAAACTTACCTTCCGCATCAGGACGGTAAATATCGGCATCTAACCGCACTCCATCCCGCGTGAACATAGATGCTGTTTCTTTCGGTTTAACCTTCAGCATGGCGCGATCGAGGAAATAAGGATGAAGGATGATAGCGCGATCGTTGCGTCAGCCTGGGATGACAAGCGTTGCGGTAGCGACCTCAGGAGCGTCCGGATGAAAAACTTTGGGTAAATCACATTATTTAATTAGGTCGAAGAAAAAAATCTTCAATATTTAAAGCACAACTATTGATTGGTGGGGTCATTTTCGCCTTCATCCTTCATCCTTCCCAATGACCCCCTTATCTCTACCTGCTTAACAGGGTACTAGCGCATCTGTGCGGTTAAGTACTCTCAAATCCTCCTCATCCAATTCAACGGGAGTACCACTACGAATGAGTTCAGCAAAGTCCTCATTAGGCACCATAATGCACAGCGCATACAAGCGTCCAGAACCTGTATTTCTGAGTTCATGAATTCCTGTCGGTGGCACTAATAAACTTTCTCCCGCACGAATCGTAACTGTTTTTCCGTCACAGGTAGCTAACCCTTCTCCTTTAAGAACAAAAAACATTTCTACGGCAAATTGATGACGATTGGGTGGAGTCTTACCTCCTTCATCAAAAATCTCTACACAAAAAGTCAAAGAGGCATGAGCCGTTTTTGGCTCGAAAACAATGGCTAAACGGTTAGTATCTTGAGGACTGATGCGATAAGCCTGATAGTCTTTAGGAGACTTGATTACGGGAATCATGCAGCGAGAGTTCATCGGCATTTACTCCTAAATTGGGTTATTGGTTCACAGTTATTGGAAAGTTGGAAGGTGATAGTTTTAATATTTTTTCCTACTTTCCTTTTCAACCTTCAATTAACAATAAACAACGTTATAGCGGTTTTCAGTTTGATGAGATACATCTAGTTTGAGGAGCCTCCATTTCAGGTTTATAATTCAGGAGGCGGGAAATAATTGCTGTATCTAACTCATTAGAGAAACGCTATAGCTATTTGTTCTCCTCCTCTCCAGCTTTAATTGCTTCAATAATTAACTGAGAATCTGTAACAAATCCAAAACATTGATTAACGTTGTAAAGTGTGGCTTTTAGACAATATTCCGGGGATGTTGTAGCCGCACAATCCTTAACTAAAATGCAGTCATAACCGAGAAAATTAGCATCTTGTAGAGTAGCCATCACACACTGGTCAATGTTGACTCCCCCGAAGAAAAGTGTAGTTTTGCCCAGGTTCCGCAAGATACTATCTAGAGGAGTATCCCAGAAACCACTCATCCGATACTTATCCACAAAGATATCATCTGGGTTTTGTTCGAGTTCATCAATGATTGCCGCCGCCCAACTCCCCAACGTTAGAACTCTAGCCCCTCTATTTGGTAAATGATCGCCTAGTCCTACACCTTTACCACTGGGATTGTAAACATGTAGCAATCCAGGGCTGATATTCAGTAAGTCAGGACGGTTACCCCAGTTGACCCAAATTACTGGAACTTTGGCGGCTCGTAACTCAGGTAGTAAAGTGTTTAAGGGTTTGATGGGTTCCCTTGTAGGGGTGACATCAACGCCAATGTGAGCCAACCACCCTTCTGGGTGACAGAAGTCATTTTGCATATCAATCACCAGAATTGCAGCTTTTGCCAGATCCAAGCGTAACGTCTTGGTTTCGGCTGCTACGGTAATCGGTTTAGGGGCTATGGGGCGACGAGTTAAGTCTGCGATCGCCTCGTTGACTGCCCAAGCATTTGGCGGTACGCCCAACGTACGGAGGGGTGGATTCATATGTGTCTCAGAGATCTCTTAAAATCCCACATTAATTTTGGTGCCACAAACGTTTGATAGCCTAAATTTAAGCGTTATTTAAGTATTAAAAAACACTGGGGAGAATTCAGGGGTCACAATCGAGAAGTCACAATAAGTCGGTGGGTAAAAATTAATTGGGTTAAAGTTTTCTTTCATTAAAGGATCAGGAGATATATTGAAAACAATGTGAAATGAGAAGGTTCAGGCTGTGAGCTTCACGATTCAAACTGTCTTGGTTCCGGTTGTTCAGGGTTATACAACCGTAGATGTACAGGTGGTAGGTGAGCGCATCAGCGCCATCAAGCCCCATCAAGAAGTCGTTGGCACAGCTGTTGATGGACAAAACAAGCTCATGCTTCCAGGTTTCGTCAATGCCCACACCCACTCTTCAGAAATGTGGCAACGGGGTATGATTCCCCCAGTCCCTCTAGAATTGTGGATTGCCCAACTCTACGAATTTACACCTCTTGAACCAGAGCAAATTTATCTGAGTGCGCTGGCAACAGCAGTAGAAACGCTACTATCGGGTGGCACCAGTGTTGTCGATCACTTAGTATTGATTCCTGGCAAAGAAATTGAAACGATCGCATCTGCCGTTCGAGCTTACCACGAGATTGGCATCCGCGCCTTTATTGCTCCCCTCATTCAGGATGAATCTCTCAGTGCAGGCATCCCCGATGGGGGTACGAAACGGGAACATCAAGCCTACATCCGCTCAACTGAAGCCACTTTGGCACTCGTGCACGAAGCAGTAGACAAGTTTCATAACCCAAAAGCGGGAGTGAATATCCTTGTAGCACCAACAGGAATTCAACTGTGTTCCGATGCCTTATTTGAAGGGTGCATTGAACTAAGCGATCGCTTTAATCTGTGTCGTCATTCTCACCTACTCGAAACAAAAGCTCAACAAAAACTGGCATTAGAAAAATACGGCTGTAGCGCGGTTGAACACCTCCAGCAAATTGGTTATCTCTCGCCGCGCACTTCTTTAGCTCATTGTGTCTGGTTGAGTGATACTGAGATTGCTATCCTCGCCGAAACGCGATCGACTGTAGTGCACAATCCCCTCAGTAATCTACGCTTAGGCAGTGGCATTGCCCCAATTTTGAAATATCGCCAGACAGGAGTCAATGTTGCGTTTGGCTGTGATGGTGCGGCTAGCAATGACTCTCAAGACTTGTTAGAAGCCATCAAGATTGGTTCGATGGTGCATAATGTCACCGACTTAGACTATCACCACTGGATTACGCCACGCCAGTCAGTAGAGATGGCATCGTTAGGTGGTGCTACAGGATTAAATGTGGCGGCTGAACTGGGTTCATTGACAGTGGGGAAGAAAGCAGATTTAGTACTTTATGACCTTACAAATCTGTCATTGTTACCCCGCACCGATCCAATTGGCTTACTAATTTTGGGGCGTCCAACTAACGCCGTTGACAGTGTTTGGGTGAACGGCAAGCGAGTGGTTGCTGATGGTAAAGTGACAACAATTGATGTGGATGCGTTAAGGCTGGAATTATTTAAGCGCAGTCAGTGGAGTACAAACCTCCAGTCTCAAACAGTGAGTCAAATTGAAGCCCATTATCGCCGTGTGATGGGGTTGCCCAAAGGATACCAAAAGAACCACTCGTAGAAAAGCAGGCTATTTTTTGTTAGTTGTGTATATTTTTTTACAAACAACCAACAACCAACAACCAACAACCAACAACTAATGCTGCCCTCTAACTGCAACTTGGCGAATTCGAGGGCAATTGAGGCTAATTCCGAGTTCTTTTAATGTGTTCCATGATCTGACTTTTCCTCGCCTCTGAATTTGTGTTAGTCGAAGACAGCTGCTGAGGCAGTTTTGTCGTCCTGTTGAGGTGTTCCATTATTTGCCGTTTGCGTTCTTCTGAATTGGCCATCGTTAGAATTGTGACAGTTATAAAATTATATTAACTTATATTAACAATAGGCTCACCGAATGCCTAAAGCGTTGGACGTTGGGGAGACGGGGAGAACTGAGGAGGGTGTGCGATCGCGCTTCGACTACCTGCTCATACCCAGTGGCTTAGCTTAGGGTAATTTCCAATTTAGCTAAAGAGCCATCCACGCGCTGTCGTACACGAACATTGAATGAAAATTTCTCTTCCTTTACTCCCAACTCCCAACTCCCTATTTCCAAGTTAGGCACCATGAGCGGGGAGCGCACAACGAAAAAATGAAAATTCTCTTCCCCGACTCCCGACTCCCGACTCCCGACTCCCTATTTTCAGAACTCTTTTGAGAGTACTGATGTATCAGTAATTTCACGGAAACTTCACAAATTTTTCACTTTTTGAGTCTAAACTTAAACACACTCCAAAAAAATCAAGAGTTGAAACGACAGATGTCAGCACATACATTGCCACTATCCTTACCCTTTTGAGAGAGATGATATCAATTCACTAAATGCCTGCTACAAATTACGCTCCCTGTCCCCGGCTTCCCCTGCTCTCCATCTGTAGCTGTCCTGAAAGCAAAACAATATTACGGTTAGCGTTAACGCCTAGATACAAATTTTATTTTGATTGGGCACAAATTAAAATAAAATTAATTACAGACAAACATAGATGTTTACTCATTATTAACAAATACTTTCTTCTATCCTTTCCCCTCTTTAAATCGAGTTGAGAATTACCATGACTTCAATAATCTCTAAAAAAATATGTATGCTTGGTGATTTTAGCGTAGGTAAAACTAGTTTAATTCGCCGTTTTGTAGAGCGTCAATTTAGCGATCAGTATCTTTCAACTGTTGGGGTGAAAATTTCTAGGAAAACTGTTGAATGTAAATCAACTGAGCGTCAAGAATCGGTGACAGTACAAATGATGATCTGGGATTTAGAAGGCAATACTAAATTTAAGGCGGTTACTCCAATGCACTTGCAAGGTGCTAGCAGTGCCGTGATTGTTGCAGATATCACTCGTCAAGTCACTATTGATCATATTCCAGATCACGTTCAATCGTTTTTATCTGTTAATCCGAAGGGGTTTGTTATAGTTGCTATCAATAAATCAGACTTAGTTGATGAGACCAGATTAGCAAAAACTTTAGATTTACTGGCTTCTAAATCTCTAGATTCTGTTATAGGAATCTATGCCACTTCAGCCAAAACAGCTTTACAAGTTGACTCAGTTTTTTATCAGTTAGCTGACCAAATGTTAAAATCACAGGGTCAAGATATTACTGTTGCACACAAATAAAGGTAAAGGAGTTTAAGTCGTTTCTATTGTCAACAATGTTGAATGCTTGAAATTTAGATAACTGGAGTAAAAACTAATGAAGTAGTTTCCTAATGATATGTATTGTCTTGACCTCCTCCAGCTAGTCTGGGGGAGGTAGTATTGAATACTTATTAGATTTAATGGATGGTAACTTGAACACAAAAATTTATAAATAAATTAAAAATTCATAGGAAAATATCTTCATTCAGTAAATTGGTTTCACTATTTTAGCAATTCAGGAAGTAATTACGCTTCAGAACCTTCATTTTTTAAGGAATTTTATGTTTCAAAAACTCTCGTATCTACCTCACATAGAGTACTTAATAATAGATGTAAATTTAAATATTATAGAAGTTTCCTCGAATGTTCAAAAGTTTATTGACTATCCTGATGAAGTCGTGCCAGGAAAGAATATTTATTTAGTATTTCCTGAATTAATAGGATATGAAGATATACTACTTACCATTATTCAAGGAAAGTATGATTGTTTACAGTTAAAAGGTATTGGACGTTTCAAGACTCAAAATGAGCCTCTTTATCTTGATATTTATGCTTTGAATACTTTTTGTGAAAAAACCTTGGTAAACCAATTAATTATATTCTTGGAAGATGTTACTGAAAGGATGGTTATGAATCAAAAATTAGTTCAAGTAACTAATAATATAACCCTTTTATTGGAACCTATAAATTCTGGCAATGAGCTTCTATAACCTCTCAATAAACATGAAGGGAGAGGGAGAAGTTTTAGTCGTGTGTCTTGCTGGCATCACAAAAGAGAAAAGCGTCCGTGAGAGGCTATTAAGCTACAAGGTTTAAGACAACAGAACTTACGCAAATTTCTGATTACGAACCGCCATTTGTAGGAGTTCTCGGCCGTTCACCCCTACTCTATGTGGTGTCCATTCGTAAGTCCTGACAAAACAGATAGCCATCTAGGATAGGCGTAGGAATTTTCAGCGAGTAACTCTAGTCCTTGATAAGTCTGGCTGACTTGGCTGACTAAGTTCTCAAAGTTATCAATCTGGTTAGCATCTTCAGTGGCCATTTCACAAGCAACACTCCACCAGCGATCGCTTTTGACGTTGAGCTCAGTGAGTTCGCAACAGAGGATTGGGTGCAGAGGTTGCGATCGCTGCACAGCAAACCGCCTTTGGCGTCGCCTTTTCTTAACAGCCACCCAAGGTCTTTTCCCAATCAGATCTGCTGCTATAATGCTTTGTTTTGTTGGGTCTTCACAACTCCACTTCAGCCATTGTTCTACTTTCCCTTCCCAGGAAGGGTTAAATCGTCGGATACCTAACTCAGCTTTACGCCACTTTACTTCCAGATTGCCCTGTCGCAGTTTGATGTTGAGATAATCACACTCTGGCGTATAAAGATACAAGTCTTCTCTTTCTTCTACCGATTCTTGCAGCTGACCAAGACAATCAGCACTAAACCAGTGTTCTACCTCTATCGGTGGAGTGCCGCGACAAAACCAGCGTAGTTCTAGAGTAATTAGCATATTTGAACAGGAGCTTAGAGAATTGGTATCAGTTGTTTTTTAACTACTGACTACGCTCTATTGTGAGATCGTACCAAATGATTCTCTGTGAAGCTGTTCAGCGAAATGCATAAACAAGTCAAGGTTAAACCCAATTCTAAAAAGCAAACTATAGAAGAATTGGCTGATGGTAGTCTCACGGTACATCTGAAATCACCTCCAGTAGATGGTAAAGCCAATCAGGAGTTAATTGAGTTATTGGCAAAAAAGTTTGATGTGCCAAAGTCTCATATCCGAATTAAGTCAGGTTTATCTTCAAAAACTAAGCTGATTGAAATCGACCTTGATAGGTAGAGGAATGGGAGTCGGGAGTCGGGAGTCGGGAGTCGGGAGTCGGGAGTAGGGAGTAGGGAGTCGGGCAACAGAGTCAGGTATTGTCCGGATGAATTCCTGGAGGCTTTGTAATAAGGGACAAGCAGCTAGCGCTATAAAGACTTACACCTGACATATAACCGTAGGCACGATAATCTCTTGCTCTGGCAAATGACCAGTATTGCACTATCTGGAAAACCACTAGAAAAATCTACTCACTGAAGGAATTAAATAGATGAGTGGAATTTTGGGCATATGGAATAGTCAGACGCCAACTCCTTGGCAAAAAATGCTGGATGATTTGACAGTATTAGGGCCAGACGGAAAAGGTGATTGGCGCGATCGCGAAGTGAATCTCTCCCTGGGACGCACTCAGTTCTACAATACGCCTGAATCTGCTCACGAAGCACCTGTCGTTGAGACTGAAGGTTGCGTTTTGGTTTGGGATGGACGCCTGGATGAGCGAGAATCTCTTTTAGCAGGTCGTCCCAGCAGCACCACCGATGCCCAACTGATTATTGAGAGTTATCGTCGCTGGGGAGAAGATTGTCTACGCTATTTAATTGGTGAATTTGTCTTTATCCTGTGGGATGCCTCCCGCGATTTACTGCTGGTGGGTTGTGATGTCATGGGGGGGCGCACTATTGCCTATTATTGGGATGGTCAGACATTGCTGCTATCGTCGCGAGTGCTGACACTTCTACATCATCCTCAAGTCAGTAAGAAACTTGACGAACTTTATCTTGCTCATACAATCTGTGACTTCTGGGCGCAACCTCCAGGACTTACTCCTTTTGCTGATATTAAGCGTCTACTTCCTGGTTATGCGCTGATTCTTAAATCAGGACAATTGCAACAACGGCAGATTGCCAAGTTAGCTGTACCTGAACGTTACCAGTCGCCGAAATCGCCGGAAATTTACTACGAAAAGTTTTGGTATCTGTTGAATCAATCGGTTAAAGACCGCTTGCGTAGTTATCGTCCGGTTTGCACCACCCTGAGTGGTGGTTTGGACTCGACTACAGTTACTGTGTCCTTACTAAATCATCTACCTAAGATAGATGCGTTTTCGATTGTTACTGATATTTTCCCTGAATTTGACGAGCGTCAACCGATCGCATCTTTCTTACAGCGATACCCTCAGGTTAAATGGCATGAGGTAAATTGCGACGAGGCCTGGTCTTTGAGTGAACCTTGGGAGCATTTGCCAGTCCCTGATGACCCTCTAATAACTTGCACGTTACCCATGAATCTTCAAGTCATGGAGCAAATACAAAAGCAAGGATTTGGTTTAGTTTTTGACGGTGAATGGGGGGATGAACTGTTTTATACCAGTATGCGAGACTTGGCGCGAGTCGGTAGCTGGGGGCAAGTGCTACAACGTCTCAAAGGGGATAAGCGGAAGCACTCTACAGTATGGCAAGAATTTGTACTTCCTCATTTACCCAAATATTGGCAGTCCAAGTGGTTTGCTAGATGGCAACGGAAGTCAAATCCCCTTCCTCCTTGGATTACTTCAACCTATGCTCAACAGCCTCAAACTCAAGAAGCAATTCAACAGCATTTTGAGAGCTACCTATTTACAAATCTTGTGCAGATTCTAACCAGACCAACCCAGTCTAGTAGTTTTGTTGGTAGTACTCAAGTTTACAGACTTCTTAGATATGCCTACCAGCAGGAAGCCACCTCACCTTTGCAGGATAAGCGGTTAGTTGAATTTGCGATCGCTTTACATCCCTCTTTGCAAAATCACCCAGTTCACGAAAAGATATTTCTTCGTCAAGCGAATCAGATGAATCTTCCCGAAGATGTATTATGGCGACCAAAAACTAATTATTTCGACCCTCTAAAATATGTTGGAATTGCTCAAGGGCATCAAGCACTACAACTTTTAGAGCAACTAAAAAACTGTCCTTTTGTGCAAGAAATTGTTGAGAACCATAAGGTTGAAGCTCAGTTAATTAACTACAGAGAAAAGTATTCTAAAAACTATCAACAAGGTAACCCTTTTTGTAATAAAACTGCTAATCAACTGTACATCCTATTTGCTCTTGTCAATTGGCATCAAAAAATCAATAATTACTAAAACTATATTAATCGGCAGAAGTTTATTTTTTGCATTTTCCTATTTGTTATGATCGACATAGAAGTTTCCATTTAGTTTTGGAGCAAAAAAACATGATGTATGAAGCAGAAAATCTTCCTAATTCTGATGGCAATTCCCCGAAAAAACTCTACTCAGCTATGAAAATTTCAAAGTTGGGTAGCCTTGCTGCTCTAACTCAAGCAATGGAGAACGGGATGTATGCTGACGCAATGTTCGGTTCGATGATGATGGCTTGATGGTACATCGCTCAACTTTATCGTTTGAGGACTTGAAAATAGGTTTATAGTTTGCTGATCGCCAACAAAGCAAACTGTAAATTGTAGGTGCATTATCCAAAGCCGACTCCTTCTAGTGACATTAGGTGCATCTACAAAAATTACGCATTGGGGGATTTGATGAAGTTCATGAATATTCTAGAAACAATATCTAGGGAACTGAGTCAGATTCCCCAACCAGTGAATGTGACTTTAGAACCTGTTCCTAATTTACCGATCGCAGAAACGGTAAATTGTTTAGATACAATCTATTCCCAAGGATATAACGCTGACCGCTACTGGATTCCTTGGACAGAGGAACTAGGCGCATGGGTTAATGCTAATGGTTCTGATGTCGTACTTGTTGTTAGCGAAGCGTCTAAAGATAGTGAAATTGAAGGTTCACTTACGATTGGTTTAACCTCTGTAATTACAGGTGCATGTCTTAACTTACAAGGACAGGTAGCCATTCATGCTAATGCCATTGCTTTGAACGAGTTAGCTGTTGCTTTTGTCGGTTACTCTGGGATGGGTAAATCAACTCTGAGTGCTTACTGCGCTAGTCGAGGCGCGGGCTTTATTACTGATGATGTTCTCGTTATCGATTCAAACGGTTTAGTGCATCCCGGCAATCCCCGCTTAAAACTTTATCCTCACACTGGAGAAAGTTTAGGCTTGGATGCTTCCGAAGAAACAGACTATAAAATCTTCTATGAACCACAGCAATTAGGCGCAAAACTGCAAAAACAACCTGTACCTATAGGTATTATTTATTTACTTGCTGAAAGTTCTGATGAATCTATCTACTCTCTCCCACTTTCTCCTAGCCAAGCTGTCTTTGACTTATTGACCCATAGCTACTATGCGAGTACGCTGATTCCTCGGAATCCTCGTCTACTCGATGCCTATGCACGTCTGGTCACGCAAGCACCTGTGAGGCAGTTATTTTACCCCCGTGACTTCGCAATGCTGCCCAAAGTTTACGACTTTCTTTTAGAGGAAATTCATCAACTGTGAGTTACTTATATATTCAGGGTCAACAATCAATGACCCTCGATTCTAGGCGTAATGAAGCCTACGTTAAAGCTTTGGCCAATGTAATTACTCCTGAGAGTGTAGTCCTCGATTTAGGTGCCGGTCTTGGCATTCATGGATTACTAGCCGCACAGTTGGGGGCAAAGCGAGTTTATCTGGTTGAACCGGAAGATATTATTGCGGTGTCAAATGAGATAGTTCACGCTAATGGTTATGGCGATCGCATCCAGTGTCTTCAAGGAAAAATCGAAGAAGTTAATCTACCCGAACCTGTTGATGTCATTGTGTCAGTATTTACTGGCAATTTCCTGCTAGAAGAAGACCTGTTACCCTCGTTATTTTATGCGCGGGATAAATATCTCAAACCAGGCGGAGTTTTAATTCCTCAGGCAGCGGTGATGGAAGCTGCACCTGTATATGTGCCAGAACTTCATCAACAAGAAATTGCGTCTTGGTCAGAGTCTCATAGAGGAATTGATCATCATCCTGTTCGCGCCTATGCTAGTCAATCTATTTACTACTACAAAAAAGAGTTAACTAACCCTCAGTATTTAGCTGAACCCGAAACTTTATTAGCAATGGATTTTTACCACAACAACAGCACCCACTGTCAGGTAGAAGTCCAGTACAAAATTACTCAATCTGGATTTTGTCACGGCTGGGCAGGCTGGTTCAAGATGCAGTTAGGAGACACCTGGCTTTCTACAGCCCCTCATGAACCACCTCTGCATTGGTCAGCAGCATTCCTACCCCTTGACCCTCCAATTGAGTTAACAGAAGGAGAGAAGGTAACTTTTAAACTGCAACGTCCGCCCTATGGTGATTGGAGTTGGCGGGTTGAGACTGATATAACTGTGCAGCAACACTCCACTTTCTTGTCAGTGCCAATGACTCTAAAAACTCTCAAGAAGGCTTCATCAGACTATCAGCCTCAGCTGACAAAGAAAGGTGAAGCTGCATTGTATATTTTGTCTCACAGCAATGGCAGTTTGTCAGCGCAGCAGCTAAGTAATGATGTGATGCAACAGTACCCAGAGCTGTTTTCAGACTTGAGACAAGCCAGTAAATTTGTTCAAGGTTTGATTGCAAGTTACGGATAATAAAATTTTGCTAATCACCGCTGCGCTCAGTTATGAATTAAGAATTTTGAATTGTTTAAAAATTTATGAAATGTGAAAGTAAATCCTAAGTATCCTCATTTAAAACCAGAAGATCAATTCATTTTGGCATGTTTACAACATCAACCTAGTCTGCCAGAATTTGATTTAGATGAAGAGCTACTACTTCATCGCATGGCTTACCATCGAGTGACATCAATGGTTTACCAGCATTTAATCAAGATAGATAAACTGCATATCTTTTCACCCCAGACACAAGCTCAAATCAAAGAACACTATTATCTTAATATTTACCGAAATCTAGCTATTAGCTCAGTTGTGAAGCAAATCAGCCAGGTTTTAGGTAAAAATAATATCGAAATGATGACTTTGAAAGGAGCCATGTTCATAGAAGCATTTTCTGACTATGCGCTGGTCAGAGAAATGTCTGACCTAGATATCATGGTCAAACCTGAACAACTCTATCAAGCTATTGAACTACTCTCTACCTTAGATTTTGAAGATACAGAAAACTTTAGAAGTTGTAAAAACAAAAGAAAAAACTGGTCTATTCAGTATGCCAGTAATGCTATCTGTCTTCAAAGCCAAAGAAGTGATATTACTTCCGTTTTAGTAGAGCTTCATTGGCAACTGTTTTCAATTTTTAATCAGACAAATTGGTCAGACAAAGATTTGTGGAATCGGGCAAAGTACTGTTCTGATAAAGGATTTTATTGTCTCAATCCAGTTGATGCTCTACTACATCTTTGCGCTCATCAATGCAATGATTTACAAATTTATCTTTACGGTCTAGTTGATGTCGCAAATATTTTGACGTTTTGGAGGGAACAACTTGACTGGATTGAAGTTATCCATCGAGCAAAATCTCAAAGAATATTGCTTCATTTAGTAAATATACTCAGATTATGCAACGAACTTCTAAACACTCCCTTGCCTGAGATATATTTGACTGCTCTGAAGTCCTATGAGTTAGCAGCACAACCAGGATATGATTTTTTAATTAATCGATTGTTTCATCAAGAATTTATTGAAAATGCTAATGAAGCGACTTCTTTATTAAAAGTTTTTCGCCGCTTAGAATATGCTAATTTTTGGCAAGGTTTGTGGTTTGAACTCAAATTACTAATTCCTTTAGGTATTCGTCTCAGACTCGACTACTACATTGCTAGACACTTACGTAAAAGATTAGGTTTTCACCAAGGGTGGAGTTAAGTTTGTCACATCTGAACTATCATTCAAGACTTGACCTGCATAACTGACCCAAGCATGACCAATTTTATTACCCCAGCCAACTTCTAATTGAGCGCAAACTCCTTGCCTTCTTAGCCAAAGATAGAGCACCAAAGAGCGGTGTAAACACTGAGGATGACAAGGATGATGATGTGCTGTCCAAGCAATAACAGCAACGCGACGCTGAATCTCCTGATGTAGTTCTTGACTCAGCAACTGTGGTGTACAAAGAACAGGTTCTTTCAGGGCAGTTACAGCCAAAGTTTGTAGGTGACGGTCAACCCACCACAGTTGTCCGAAAGCCCAAATGCATAGCCAAACAGTTCTAGGTCTCTTGATGGCTTTAATTAGAAGCCTGTGAAATGAGGCCATAGTTTAACAAATTTTGCAGAAAAGCTTGTAAATCGCTGAAGACTTGAGCGTACTCTACTTCATACTCAGCAGTAATTTTATCGATAACACAACCTAGAGGTTGCTGAGTACACAAAGCTTCCCAAAATAGAATGCTGGTTTCGTTTAGAGAGTAGTACATCCCAGTATCGATGTGCAATAAAACTGCCTCATTCTCTACCTTACGAAAAAGAATGTCATCGGCGACTTTGAAAGGTTGGCTATTTAGAAAATCTGTCTCTAGTAGTAGCTGATTTTGTTGCATCATGTTTCTTCGATTTATAAAAATTCGATTCAACTCATGAGATCTACACCAATACCTACTCAATAATGTGACAGTTATCCGGATTCTTTCTGTAATCGGTTGTTGGTTGTTGGTTGTTTGTCAAGAGTACAAACAACACATAATCGAGTTGGTGGACGGTGTTCCTCCCACCTCCAGAAGAATGTAGGCTTCCTGCCGACTCTGGGTGCAGTGTCAGAAGTTACAAAATCGCATTTTAAAGGCCTGTTTTGTTGTAGGATTTCTCTATCAAAGCGTCTAGGAGCTGAGAACCCCTATGTTTTAACCAGGGGGCTTCCGGTGAGCGTCAGCCGAACCGATGAAAGCAACTTAAGGGCTTTAGCCCTCTGTCTCCGGATCTACACCTGCATATTGTCTAATAGCCTCTCGAATCAACTCATTAATTGACCTTTCCGTTTTGGCAGATAGCTTCTTTAAGGCGGCATATTCCTTGTCAGAAAGCCTTAAGTTGTATCGTTGCATAATCCCATAAATGCGTTAATATGGGATTATCTTAACGCCATAGGATGAAAAACTCCAAAAACAAACGTGGCTGTTAAGTAACTGAACCACGACAACTGAAGATAGGAGGTTGTGCCGAGAAGTGTAGAAATACAGCCTTCGGTGCGTAAAATATTCAAGGTTGGAAGATACCAAAGTAGCCGCACAGCCCTGAGCTTAGCTTGCACTGAGCTTGCTTGCACTGAGCTTGGCGAAGTGTCGAAGTGTCGAGGCGGGTAGGGCGTATTGACTGCGCCAAGGTTTGAGTAAAATCAAACCGAGAGATAAGTGAAGCGACGTGGTTTTGACCCGTCGCGTAACAACGTCTCAGAATCCGGGTTTTTCAAAGCCCGGAGAAGTCAATCGGGTTGGTTAGCCCTTATCTTTTAGGGATTCATTCTTGAATCTCTACACAGTCCAGCAACCGATGGAGAATAGCGTTGAAGCAATTAGGGGCAGGCATAGCCATTACTGGGAGCGGTTCGGCAACACCAGAAGTTACTCTCGATAACCATCAACTCAGCCAGATGGTCGAGACCTCTGATGAATGGATCACAACCCGGACGGGAATTCGTCAACGGCGTCTAGCGAACCCTGAAGACACTCTGAGTGTTCTGGCGACAAGGGCGGCTCAAGACGCGATCGCCATGGCAGGAATCTCTCCAAAAGACCTGGATATGATTCTACTAGCCACCTCGACGGCGGATGACCTATTTGGTACGGCTTGCCAAATTCAGCACTTTCTAGGGGCACCACAAGCAGTGGCTTTTGATATGACAGCCGCTTGTTCTGGGTTCATCTTTGGGATGGTGACGGCAGCTCAATTTATCCGTACTGGCGTTTACAGGAATATTTTACTGATTGGTGCGGATATTCTCTCGCGCTGGGTGGATTGGTCAGATCGGGGCAGCTGTATTTTATTTGGGGATGCTGCTGGGGCTGTGGTGTTACAGGCAGATGAGTGCGATCGCTTCCTGGGTTTTGAAATCCGTAGCGATGGCACCCTGAATAAATCCCTACAGCTAGCTTATCAAGCACAAACTAAAGAAATTGTCAAAGGTGTGACCATCGGTCAAGGCACTTATCAGCCCATCACCATGAACGGCAAAGAAATTTATCGTTTTGCTGTACAAAAGGTTCCCGAAGTCATTGAAAAAGCTCTATACCGAGCACATTTAAGCACCGATCAGATAGATTGGCTGCTCATGCACCAAGCGAATCAGCGCATTCTCGACGCCGTTGCCCAACGCCTCAATATTCCAGATCACAAAGTCTTGAGCAATCTCGCTCATTATGGCAATACCTCTGCTGCGTCTATTCCCCTCGCCTTGGATGAAGCGGTGCGCCAGGGGAAAATTCAACCGGGTGATGTTATTGCTAGCGCTGGCTTTGGTGCTGGATTGACTTGGGGAGCAGCTATCTTCCAGTGGGGCAGGTAAGCGGATTCTTGTACTTATAGGGATTCCCTACTCTCTACTCCCTCTTTAATCGTGTCCTATCTGTTATAACAACAAACAACAAATAACAAACAACAAATAACAAATAACAAATAACAAACAACAAACCACTCTCTTAGACCTAGACAAAAAAAACCCTCTCCCCTGGAGTGAGAGGGTGTCAGAGTTTCAAAGCTAGTCTTTTATAGAGTACTGATTGATTGTGAATAATTTGTGAACAGTTTTTGGTTTTTAAGAAAGCCCCCAAGCACCGAAGCGAGGGTTTTAAAGAGGTGTTCGACATCAATACTTACTAATCAACTGTTCTGGAATCCGGCAAATCTAGGGTTGAGAATGCGATCGCCTATTTGGTGTACCTCATACCAACAAGACTGACGTATTGACACTACGTATAGTAGGGGCATATAGCTAGACGCTCCTACTATACGTGGGGGTGAACGGCCGTTCACCCCTACTATCTGTGGTGTCCATACGTCAGTCCTGTGGTAGAAACCGTTCTGCTATAAGAATAGGGAGTCGGGAGGGGTGGAAGAGTACTATTTTCAGACGTGGTGGCGGCAGTTAGGTCTTGACGACTGTTATGACAAGAAATTTAAACAATCCTAAAAGTTTTGTTAAGTTAATTCTAGAAAATTTGGCAGGATTGTTAAATATGCTCTAGCAAAGTATTCTCAAAAAGCAGCCATTTTAGTCTTTGCACACACGCCAGTTTTTTTAATAAAGTCTTCACCATTTTGTCAGAGCATCAAGACTACGCCGATTGAAGGCAACAAGAAAAATTAAGGTGTGATTTTTGTCAAGTCTATTTGAGAGTAAAACGCCTGAAGCGGAGAAACCAGCGATGATTTGCCAGACAAGAGAATGTCACTCTTATGCCAATGCAGCCATTGATATTTTAAACAACCAAGAACAACCCTTAGGGAAATCCTTAAAAAACTTCCTCAGTACGTTACCCAGAAATGATCTGAGAGCAGATATCCTGAAAACCGCTCTACTTCAATTCGCTGAATCTAACCCAGCTACTTGCCGCTGGGCGCTCTGGATATTACAAAATTCTGACGATTTAAAACCATACCTTCACTTGATGGAAGAATCTTGGGATGTGATTACAAAAAAATTAGAGAAGCAAGAGATTCGTCTCAGTTAGTCTGAAGGCAGGAAAGCTGTATTACTTGAGAACACTTCTCTCTAAAACGTTTATCGATTCAATTCACAAAAACTTCACAATTGTGTATTACGCTGTTTTACGATCAAGATTGAATTAGCTGAAATCAAGAAAAATTCAGTTGATGATCGTCAAGCCTATTGGGACTTAAGCAAGTCAGCTACATATACACTAACAGGTAGAGTTTCAATGTTAATTATTGTTACTAATACTTGTAGAGTTCGTGCACAAGTCCTGTCTATTTTCAACTAGAACACCTGAAGCGGAAGAACCAGTTATGAGTTGCCAAACACGCGAATGTCAGTCTTATGCCAATTTAGTTGTTGATGTTTTAAACAATCAAGAACAACCGTTAGGAGAATCTTTAAAAAATTTACTGGGCACATTACCCAGAACTGATTTGAGCGCAGATATTCTGAAAACAGCCCTGCTGCAATTTGCCGACTCGAACCCGGCTAGCTGCCGTTGGGCTATCTGGATATTGCAGAATTCTGACGAGTTAAAACCGTACTTCTATTTGATAGAAGAATCTCTTGATTTGATTGTCAAAAAATTGGAGAATCAGGGGATTTGTCTTACTTAGTCTGGAGGTAGAGGAACCACATCGAATTTTGTATTTGCTTTTTGACCCTCCTTTCATTGTGGGTTCTTTGGAAGGATGGGGTATTTTCAGCAGATTGGATAAAGCCAAATTAAGCGATCGCGCAAAAAACATTGCATATTAGACGAAAAGGTGAGAGATCTGTAAGACAAGACCTCTCACCTTTTCATGTAAAGTCCTTTGGAGGAGAGCAACATTGGCTTATCGCATTTTAAGTTTAGATGGCGGCGGGATTCGGGGTGTTATATCGGCAGTGATTCTCGAAGAAGTCGAAAGACAGATTAAAAAGCCTTTAAATGAGCATTTTGATCTAATTGCCGGAACTTCTACGGGTTCTATCTTAGCCGCAGCGATCGCCTCTGGACTGAAAAGCCAAGACATTATCAGACTCTATCAAGACAAAGGGCCAAACATTTTTCCCTATCAAAGCCTCTTTTCACCACAGCGACTGGGGCTAGTGCTGCGATACGGCTTTTCAGCGCCTAAGTTTTCTGATGAGGGTTTAATCAAAGTTCTGCAAGCAAAATTTGGCACTACAACGTTATCTGATATCGATAACTCACCTCAATTATTGATCGTCGCCTATGACACGATTGGTCGAGAACCCATCGTTTTCAAAAGCTGGCGTCGAGATGTAGATTACTGTAATGTTCCTTTGTGGGAAGCCTGCGTCTGTTCCGCATCTGCCCCAGCTTATTTTCCCGCCCATTTGTTGAAGACATCAAGCCGGACTTACTCAATGATTGATGGAGGAGTCGGGGCAAGTAATCCCTCAGCTTGTGCTGTTGCCGAAGCGATTAGACTAGGTTATCCGATTAAGGATATATCTGTTCTCTCGATTGGCACCGGGAATTCTGCCTCTCCAATTGTGTTAAAGGATGCACGCGCTTGGGGCTTGAGTCAATGGATATGGAATGGACGCCTAATTGATGTGTTGTTTGACGCCTCTTCTAAGATTCACCACTACGTCACGTTGCAGGTATTGAGTAGTCTGGAAAGTCAAAATGAACTGTATCCTGGTTACCTGCGCCTGCAACCTACAATCACAAACGCTCAGATAGATGATGCTTCTCCAGAGAATATCGCTAAATTAGTGAGGGAGGCACAAGAGTATATTGCAGCCAATCAAAACTTGCTGAAAAAATTTATCCGAGATAACTACTCTTAGCTAGAGGGATTGGGAGAAGTATCTAGACAAAAAGGTATTGTTTGTTGTTTGTTGTTTGTTGTTGGTGAAACTGGTATTTTACTTCCAATTTCATAAGCAGTATTTATGTTAATGGATATTCAGGTAGCGATCGCATCTTGGGAATTGGACAGAAGTGCGTGAAGCAAAGCTATCCCTTAGGGAATCGCGAATGCCCCCTTCCAGCGAAGTTTACGATACGATGTAGCGATGCGCGTGTGTAGCACGATCGCATTCTAGATGTCCGATGGTGGATGGAAACCAGTAATAACCAACACACGACGCAAATTAACAATACCCACTCTATTGAGACATAACGCTTTGACTGTAGCTCGTCCACAGGGAGTTTTTCCAAGTACATGAGTGAAATCATCACTCCAATCAAAATGCTCTATCCAGACTTGTTGACGAGGGTTAAATAGAGCTACTGTTAGACCTGTTTCCGGGTCAATATCCCGGGTTTTAGTATGCTTGTGACCATTACACCCAAAACAAGCCCAAGCTAAATTGTCTAACGTAGTTTTCCCACCTGCATGACGGGGTTTAATATGCTCAACGGTAAAACTTTGGGTAGCAAATTGCTCTGGAGAGCGGCAATACTCGCAATAACTTTTTGCTCGTGCTGAAACGACTTGCTTAATTGCAGATGGAACTCGCTCAGACGGCATTAATTGTTTTTTCTTCAGAGGTAAACTCGTCGATCAAAGTTGCTAAATCAACGTTTCGGATTTTAGCCAATTGAATTAAGGCTTCGGCTCGTTCTGCATCTTCACACTCTACACGTTCTACGTAGGCTAATAACTCATCTTGTTCTGCCTCTGTTAGCTCACCCATTTCATTCTTCTGGCGTAGATGATCCAGCCGTGTTTGCTCCTCCGGAGATAGTCGGCGCTGAATAATCTGCAACAAAGCCTTTTGTTCAGGCTTCGACTCAGCTACTTTTCTTTGTCGATTCGTTTTGTAGGACAAAAATTCGAGAAAATCAATCGCTTCAACCAACATTTCTGTGGGTAATTGCTCGACTAGCTCTATGACTCTTTGACGAATTTCTGTTGGTGTTGTCATCTTACACCTTGTTTTTTATGAATTGTTGGTATCCGGGTTGAGCAATTCTACATTATAGGCAACTACTTCAGCCTCAGCTTGATCGAGTGAGGAGAAGGCGATCGCATATGGGGAATTAGACAGAAGTGCGATCGCTCAAATCTACACTTTGAGCAGTTTAATTTTCTTTGGGTGCGATAAGCCTACGGCATAGCTTCGCTTACCGCGACTTGAAAACCCAATTTATCCACTAACTCTATGAATGTGTAAATTTCCGAACCCCCGCTTTGTGTCAGTATCGTATCGAGTTTTTTATGGTGCTGTTTAGCTGACTCCGACAGCTTGTTCATCGTTGCATGAGCTTCTACTACATTATGAAGAGCATTTCGCAGTAGTGATGGTTCATCGCTTCCTTCTTCCAAAATTATCTCGATGTAACCCGCAGCTTCTTTAGGGTTCTTAAGAGATTCAATCAGAAACGTTTGGTAGCTTCTACTTGTTGGCATTTTCACGTCTTTCATAGTCTGCCCAGTATTCCTTTGCCTTGCGAATGTCTTGTTCTTGAGTACTTTTATCGCCGCCACACAGGAGAAGCGCCGATGTACTCAACCTCTGTAATCTAAACATGAATAACAGGAAGTCCTACACCGAAAAGTACTCGACCGATCAAAACAAGAGTTACTAATCCAATTAACAGCGCTGTTGCCTGAATATCCTGTATTGTAACTGTCAGTCTCTCTCTCAAAGAGCCATACGTAATTGCTCCATAAACAGGAAGGTTACTAAGCGCTTCAGCAATGACAAACCCAACTAAACCTGCTATGTGAAATCCCAGTGGTAATCCAATTACTATAAAAATTAATTTGAGAAGCCAACCGAAAGCTGCATAGCTAGGTTTTCCAATTGCAAAAAGAATTGGGTTGATTGTCTGGGATAGTATGATAGGCCACGAGCTTAGACTGATGATGGGAAGTATCCAAGCCGCCTGAATGTAACTTTTATCGTACTGTGTTACAACCAATAAATCTCCAAAGCCGATCGCAATGGTTACAAGTACCGCTCCTCCGACAAGGAGTAACCAGCGCGGCTGCATAATTTTGGCTTGTAGGCTCTCACGGGAAAGTTGAGCTTGCTTTGAGAAAAAAGGGAAAATTACCGCATCACTGTACCCTTGAACTAACGCCAGAGGTGTTAAAACGTTAGCGAGGGAGAAGGCAATGCCATAAACACCTAACATTTCCAGTGAGGGCAGTTTTCCTAGAAAGATTCTCGGCGCTTGCTGAGCCAGAAATGTAACAGCTGTCAAAAGAAAAATCCACTTACCAAAAGAAAAGATGCTTTTGGCGGCTGCTTTCTCCCAGAAAAAGCGGTTGCGTATTTCCGGCATTAACCGATGACTCCACACCATTTCAAACAATGCCGACACTAAGCCTCCGACTACAAGTGCCCAGATGGTGTGATTGAACCAAGCCCAAACAAGCATTACTGTTAAACTAACGGCTTGCACTCCTATATAAAAAATCGTCAACTTCCTAAATTCCATATGGCGGCTAAATGTGAACAATGCAGTGGAATTAAACCCAGAGATAACTGTGTTTAGACTAACCACTGGAAGTAGCCAAAGGAGCTGAGGTTCTTCGTAGAACGTAGCAAGTGGTAAGGTAATTAAAAGGCAACATAACCATAAACCAACACCACGAATCACCTGCATCGTCCAAGCTGTGTTGAGAAAATTTGGGTCATCTCCTTGCTTGTTCTGGATAATGCTTTGACGAAGGCCGATGTCCGATAACATTTTCACACCAGTGATGAAGACGTTGACCAAAGCCATGAGGCCAAACAAGTTTGGGAAGAGCAATTTTGTCAGGAGTAGGTTACCGCCAAATCGCAGTGCCTGACTTGGCACATAGCCAGCAAACATCCAAACTATCCAACTGATAGTATGCTTTTTCAGACTTAAGAGATTCTCTTCTTTTTTAGGAGACTGAATACTAGGTTGCTCAATTCCCTCTATCGAGTGAGGTAATGAAGTTAATGTTTCCGCTTTGCTGTCAGCCAGAGTTGAAGATGGACTTGCTTCAGATAAAGTTAAGTTGGAGGGAGTTTGCAATTCAAACTTTTGGTGCCAATTGGGATGCTCTTGACCAGCCTGTCTCCCGTAAATCTTGACGCATTTAATCGACTCTATCTCTAAATTAATCAGTCCATTCCTGATGCTCTTGGCTAATTTTCTTGATGGAACTTGAGAAGATTCCAGCATTACTTGCAGGTATCCATTCTCACTGAGGTTGGCTTTAGCTGTGATGCCTTTAGGCTTGAGAGAACGGTTGAGCAGTGCTGCGATCGCTTTAGGGTTACCTTGTTTAGCTAGATCTAATAAATCGGGCTGAGTCATCGCTTTTGCCTAAACTACTGGATACCTCTGGCTAGCTAAAATACTTGAGCGCAGATTAGGAAATTCTTCAAAAGAATTAAATTCAAGACTTACGCAAAGACACTAGATATAGGGTAGGGGTCAAACAAACTGCATACGAAATGACACCTGACGTTAAATCTTTACCTCGACTTGAGGTTAGCATACTTGTTTGTCTTCTTCCGGTTTGTCTTCTTCCGGTTAGGCAGCATCAGCTCTGATATCACTATCAGGACTTACGCACAGACTACGAAATAGGGTAAGGCGTATAAAGAGCGGTTCTCAGTTGCATAGACCGCAAGATAAGGGCACGATAATATCGTGCCCCTACAACAACTATGTTCAACTCAATTGAAAACCGATATAGCTAGACGCCCCTACAGATGGTAGTTCGTAATGAGAAATTTGCGTCAGTTGTGTAGCTCAAGGCAGAAAGCCTTTGGGCTTAAGTTGACACCAATGGACATATCGTGCCCCTACAAGAAATTAGCCCTTACAATCACTCACATCGAACACAACCTTAAACTGCATCTTAGGGACTCGCTGACGCAACAACTGAAGATGTCCCTCCGCATTGTTCGCATTCTGGTATCGACCGATAATTACCCATTTCCCAGTAGGAAGTAGACGGGCAACTGCCCAAGGCTTCAGGCATTTTTTGTAAGTCATAATAAGTTTGACTCCTTTACTTAGTGGATAGGAGCCAGAGCCAGCCCCAGACTTTCCACGGTACCGGGCTGGCTTCTGACTCTGTTGATGTTGCAACAATAAAAATTTATCACTTTGCCTTGAAAAAAGCAAGTGTTTTTGGCAACTAAATTAGAAAAAAATTGCTTGGTATCCGATTTTGAACAGAAGAAACTAGGATAGAGTCGTTAAGAACCAGGCTTATCTACTGACAGTTCATGAGCGGATACCACTTCGACGCATCTACCCCCGACGAATCCAACGGTGCTACTTCAATTCGCGCTACAGAAAAGGCCTTGAGTGTCGCTACTGAGAATGCTGACTATCGGACAGTAGATCGAGGCAAACTAACGCCGATGATGCAGCATTTTGTGGAGATGAAAGAGCAGTATCCTCATGCCATGTTGCTGTATCGAGTCGGTGACTTTTATGAGACATTCTTTCAGGATGCCCGCACGCTTTCGGAGGAACTAGAACTCGTTTTAACTAGCAAAGAGTCGGGGAAGGGAGTAGGGCGAGTGCCGATGACAGGGGTACCGCACCATGCGTTGGATCGCTACTGCACGATGCTGGTGGAAAAAGGATTTGCGATCGCAATTTGCGATCAAGTAGAAGATGCCTCAGTTGCCGCGAAAGAAGGGCGTCAGGTGCGCCGTGAAGTAACCAAAATTCTCACTCCTGGCACCTTGATGGATGATGGGATGCTCGCCGCACGTCGCAACAACTTCTTAGTAGCAGTAGTCATTGCTGGAAATCACTGGGGTTTAGCGTATGCAGACATCTCCACAGGCGAATTCTTCACTACTCAATCTACTGAAGTAGAACTGCTGGCACAGGAACTCATGCGCTTGCAACCAGCAGAGGTGTTGATTCCCACCAATGCACCTGATTTAGTTAGTATGCTCAGGCCTGGAGAGAAATCAGACCAGTTGCCGGAGTTTTTACCAAGCTCATTTTGTTATACCTTTCGTTCTCAGACGCCCTTTTCCGCAGGTGAAGCGAGACAGAGAATATTAGAGAGGTTTAGAGTGCGATCGCTTGAAGGCATGGGATGCGAACATCTCCCCCTCGGTGTCCGCGCTGCTGGCGGTTTGTTGGAATATCTAGAAGACACCCAAAAAGAAAATTACGTCGCTCTCCAATCCTTACGCACCTATACTATTGCCGACTACCTAATTCTCGACCACCAGAGCCGCCGCAATCTAGAAATTACCGCTACTGTTCGAGATAACACATTTCATGGCTCCCTGCTGTGGGCAATAGACCGAACCAGCACGGCAATGGGTGGTAGAGCACTGCGCCGTTGGTTGTTGCAACCCCTCATGGATCTGAAAGGAATCCGCGCCAGACACGATACGATTCAGGAATTAGTAGAAAATAGCGGACTACGCCAAGACATACGGCAGCTATTACGTCAAATCTACGACCTAGAGAGGTTGACAGGGCGCGCTGGTTCTGGTAAGGCGAATGCGCGAGACTTAGTAGCGCTAGCTGATTCCCTCTTGAGATTACCAGAACTTGCAGAACTAGCCGCCTATGGTTCCTCGCCTTACTTAAGAGCATTGCAGAAAGTCCCAGCAGTGCTAGAACAGTTAGGGCAACAACTCCGCGCCCATCTAGTAGAGTCACCACCCCTGCATCTTACTGAAGGTAACTTAATTCGACCGGGTATCAATCCTCAGCTCGATGAGATGCGTATTACCACTGAATCTGATCAGCAGTGGATTGCTAATTTAGAAGTGACGGAGAGAGAACGCTCTGGCATTCCAACCCTGAAGGTAGGATTTAACAAAACCTTCGGCTACTACATTAGTATCACCCGGAGTAAGGCAGACCAAGTTCCAGAGAACTATATCCGCAAGCAAACCCTTACGAATGAGGAGCGCTACATTACTCCAGAATTAAAGGAACGGGAAGCACGGATTCTGACGGCACGGGAAGACTTGAACCGTTTAGAATACGAGATTTTTGCAGTATTAAGAACCGAGGTTGGGGAAAAAGCAGAACAGATTCGCAACGTGTCGCGTGCAGTTGCAGCAATTGATATCCTCTGTGGATTAGCAGAGGTGGCAGTGTATCAAGGCTACTGTCGTCCGACTATGGTAGAGAGTCGAGAAATTACCATCATCGACGGGCGTCATCCAGTAGTGGAACAGTCTTTACCCGCTGGGTTCTTCGTGCCAAATTCCGCGTATTTAGGGAGGGAGTCAGCAGGCAGGAGTCAGCAGGCAGGAGTCAGCAGTCAGCAGTCAGTAGAACAAACAACAAACAACGAACAACAAACAACCAACAACAAACCAGATTTGATTATTCTCACCGGGCCAAATGCGAGTGGAAAAAGTTGTTATCTGCGGCAGGTGGGGTTAATTCAACTGTTGGCACAGACGGGAAGTTATGTTCCGGCGGCGTCGGCGACTTTGGGAATATGCGATCGCATTTTTACTCGTGTTGGTGCCGTTGATGACTTAGCGACGGGTCAATCCACATTCATGGTAGAGATGAACGAAACTGCTAATATTCTTAACCATGCCACATCGCGATCGCTCGTTTTACTGGATGAAATAGGCAGAGGAACAGCTACCTTTGATGGTCTTTCGATCGCATGGGCAGTAGCGGAATATCTAGCCAGCGACATTCAATCACGAACTATCTTCGCTACTCATTACCACGAACTCAATGAATTAGCCTCGCTCTTGCAGAATGTAGCGAATTACCAAGTGACTGTGAAAGAACTTCCCGATCAGATTATCTTCCTACACCAAGTTCAACCGGGAGGTGCTGATAAATCTTATGGGATTGAAGCAGGGCGCTTGGCAGGTTTACCAGCATCCGTGATTCAACGAGCAAAGCAGGTAATGAGCCAAATTGAAAAGCACAGTAAAATTGCTGTAGGGCTGCGTAAAGGTATTCTAGATGGCAATAAATAAGCACCAGTGAATTTAAGATGCATAACTTGATTAATCGGACAAGGTAAGAGGTTGTGTCCTACCTCTTACCTGTTACTTATTGCCTGTTCTCGAATCCCACTAGATACCAGTTGAACGAACGAGAACTCAATAAGCTGAAGGGCTGGCATTAGATGGTAAATCCGCTACAACTTGCACTCATTACACAGGGAGTACATGTCTGGAATCGGTACAAGACAGACGGTGTTGATATACCAATAGACCTGAGTGGAGCAGACTTAAAAGGAGCAAATCTCACCGGGGCTTACTTACAAGGAGCCAATCTCAGTCGAGCCAATCTCAGTCGAGCCAACCTCAGTCGAGCTAACCTCAGTCGAGCTAATCTCAGTCAAGCGTCTTTAGAGTCAGCCAACCTAAGTCGGGCAAACTTGAGTCAGGCAAACCTTGAGGAGGCGGTACTCTTCCAAACCATCCTCACCCAAGCCAACTTAATCGGGTCTTGCCTTCCAAGAACCGACCTCCAGCTAGCAATGCTTTTCCAGGCGAACCTAACAGCGGCTTCGCTTAAGGAAACAATTTTTTGGAAATCGTATCTCATGGGAGCCGTCTTAAGGAGGGTAGACTTGAATCGAGCAACCGTTCAGGAAACAATCTTTCATGGAGCCGACCTTCGAGAGGCAGACTTAACAGGAGTATACTTCAGCGAAACGAGCCTCAGCCAAGCCAACCTTCGAGGAGCCAACCTTCAGGGGGGACTCTTCAAAAGAACCAACTTTTGGGGAACAAATCTTCAGGAGGCTTCTCTGAAAGGAGCATACTTTAAGCAGGTCGTCTTCAATAAGTCCGACTTAACAAGAGCTTCTCTTCAAGAGGCACACCTCCAGGGAAGTATTTTTCGAGAGGCTAATCTAACACAAGCTAACTTTGAGAGAGCAGACCTTGAGAGAGCAGTCTTCAGAGGCTCTAACCTCATGGGAACGAATCTAACCGAGGCTTCTGTGCAATGGGCAATTTTCAGAGAGACCAATCTAGAAAACACTCAAGGTTTGGATAGTAGCTTCGGTAGGGGAGCATTAATTTTTTAGCAAGATGCTCAAATGACTCAAGATTTTTGTACT
>DALYIW010000008.1:62460-66681 GCA_031970155.1 Coleofasciculaceae cyanobacterium CTOTU46601
CGTGTATAGCTTTAAGCGCTTACCCTGAAAAAAGCTGATTTCCGAGAAGCTAGGCTATGAATAATCAGAATGGAGAGCCGCTTAAAGCTTTGGAAAATCTAGAAAAGCATCCTTTTTTTCCTAGTGGAGAGTGGGAAGGCTTTTACACCTATGCCTTCGGACCCGACGCCCGCCGCCACATGATGTCTTTTGCCCTGACTTTTAAAAATGGAAAGGTAAGTGGTGATGGCATTGACAACGTTGATCGCTTTATATGGCGAGGGAGTTACGATACTGAAAAGCTGCGCTGCTGGATGCAAAAGCGATATCCCAGTCACACAGTCTTCTATGACGGATATGTTGATCAAAATGGCATCTGGGGAACCTGGGAAATCCCACCTGACTTCCGAGGCGGTTTCCATATTTGGCCTAAAGGACTCTCGGAAGGTGTCACTGTTGAGGATAAGGAGACACTGCCAGAATCGGTTAGTCTTCCAGAACTCATAAGCCTTTCTACTTAAGAAGCTGCCTCACATAAGTTTTATTTGTTTCCAGTTTTGTTCTGTTGCTTCATCTGCTGGAAACAAACATTCAATTCGGAGTTCCTGAAGAGTGATGTCGTAGGATGTTCCCAATGTGGCGATCGTGGAGAAAAACTGCAACTCTAAATGATGCCGCTTGAAATGTACAGTAAGCAACAATGCCTGCTGTGCGACTCGATTTGAGGTGTGCCAGAGGTCAGAAACACCCGGATAGCTCATGAGTTTGTTGAGCAATGCGGTGGATTGCTCACTTTGCCCTTCTGAGATGACCTCTCGATGTACCCGTTGCAGCAAATGTCCTGCAAAGTCCTCCCAATTGGCTATAAATGGTCGTAACCCCAGTGGATCAAACATCGCCAGCATGAGATTGATTTTGCCATTGGTGCTGAAGTGGGCTTGCAACGTTTCTAACTCAATGAAAGCCGCTAGAAGTTGAGTTGCGGCATCGTTAGTCAACAGCAAATTCCAGTAGCGATCGACCACAATTGCTGGATAAGGTTCTTGCTGCCGCAGCATGAAATCCAGCGCCTTCCGAATTGAGGTCATTTCAGGGGCCGAAAGGTCTGTTTCGGTATGAATAGGAGCAAATCCTGCGGCGGTTAACATCAGGTTTTGTTGCCTTAACGGCACATCTAGAACAGCCGCTAACTCTAAAACCATGTCTCGACTAGGGTTGGCTCGTCCTGATTCCAGAAAACTGATATGCCGCTGCGACACCTGACTAGCAACCGATAACTCAAGCTGGCTAAATCCTCGCTGAGTACGCCACTGTTTGAGGAGTGTGCCGAAAGAGTGAGTGAGAGTAGAAGCTGAAGCTTGGGAGCGATGCTGCATGGAGAGAATCGTGGAAGATGATAGTTGCGATTACCTGACAGGTAATTGTTTTTATTATCTCGCTTTGTCACTATCAGGGTATGCCTAACTGACAAGAAGAAATCATGCTCAAATCAATTAATGCTTCGACAACACACTTAGCCAACCTGGCGAAACCCCTGTATTTATTACTGACAATTGCAGGTTCAATTGCCCCTTGGTTCTGGCTGCTTCAAGAGCCAACGGTTTTGCTTACTCCAACCCTATTTTTTCAACGCGCATTTGCCAACAATATTGCGACTGCTCTGACGACTGATTTACTAATTTCAGCTATTGCTTTCTTTTGTTTTGTCTGGATTGAATTAAAGCGATTAGGTATTTCTCGGCTGTGGATATTAGTCTATGTTGGGCTGACCTTTGGGATTGGGCTTTCTTGCGCTCTACCATTTTTTCTGTACCGCCGAGAACAGAGCCTCGAATACAACCCATTGATGTAATTGGGTATGTTTGGCGATCGCATTAATAGACCTCTGGCAAAAATCAATAGACCTTGTGCAAAAATATCAACGGATGGGCAAGATGCCCATCCCACAAAATTTAATTTTTCTTGTGACCATGAATTAGCCCTGCCCAAAAGAGGGCGGGGCTTTAGCCCTGATTAAAAGTTGAGTTCATAAGAGAAAATTCGACTTGATTAAACACCTCTTTACGAGAATAACGACATCAGCGGCGCTCTGTTCGCATTGCTCTCTCATCCTTGCAGAACCTGATTCTTCATCAACCGTTGCACACTCACCAACGCCCGATTTAACTCATAGCCTCGTTGTTCTGGATTATTTAAATACGCTTGTTGTTCCTCCTCAATCATCTGCACATCCTGACGCACCAACCCATCAAGTAACTTTTGCGCTGAACCAAATAAATTATCTTTTACAAACCGACGAAACCACACTGGCAATTTATGCAAGCGCCAAAATGCATTCAGCGAAGTGAAATGAATTAAATAAGCACGAGTCGCCGTCTCACTTATCGGACAAAGTAAACAGTAAATCTTAAAATCTTGTCCTAATGTTGAAACCCAATGTGGGTAAACATAACTCACATCCAATGGTTCTGGATGGAGACGGCGCAACGCTGGAAAAAACAGCTGAGAAATTGACCAGATTTTGTCGATTTTGTAATAGCTTTGTGCTTGATAATGGGCATCCACACGATTAGCATCTTCTTGGATATCCTCAAGCACTGCATCCGTCCAAGCCTGCCAGTCGTGATGCAAATGCCCGTGGTACATATCCATCAGGTTTTCTATGAGATACGAATAGTGAGCCTTGCAGTCAATAACTGAGACAGTAGCGATGTAGTTTAAATGTTCCCACTCCGGGACGCCCAGCGGTTTTATAGACTTTGCCTGCAACGTCTCTACATTTCCAGGAAACAGCCAGATAAAGCCATCTTGTTCCTGTACGGAATACTGGCGGATTTTGCAGTTAGGTAATTTCTGATTATCAGCCAGATAAGGAACAGCTGCACACTCACCACTTGACGTAAACTTCCATCCATGGTAGGCACATTCCAGCAGTTTGCCCGTAACGCGACCATGACTGAGTTTAACCTGCCGATGAGGGCAACGATCTTCTAGGGCGTGGACTGTGCCGCTATCATCTCGATAAAGAACGATAGGGTGATTCCAAAGAGTCACGCCTAGAGGTTGGGTTTGAACTTCACTGCTTTGAGCAACCACATACCAATGATTAGGATTGATACCTAGCTGACGAATATTCAGGTATTGGGTGGTTAGAGAGGAAGATTGCATGGTGTTAGCTTGCAGATGAAATTAGCTCTTACTTCTTGTTCAAAAATCGTAGATTGCTTATTCGTTATGCGCTGGGCGCACAAAGCAGGGATGAAAATTTCTCTTTTCCCGACTCCCGACTCCCGACTCCCAACTCCCAACTCCCTATTTTCAAGTTAGATTTTCAAGATACCTTCTGGATTGACTGAGAAAAGCGATCGCCTCTGCAACCCCTCCCGCTGAATAATCTGATTCGCCGCTAGTAATCCACTACTAATCGCCCGTTCCATCAAACCACAGGGAAACGGCATCTTCACCCAGTCCCCAGCAAAAATCAGATTAGGCACACTAGTAGAAGTTTCTGGTCGTTCAGCATAACTTCCGGGTGGATAACCAGAGAAATTTTTCTGATTCACCAGTTCCCGATGCAACATCTTCGCCTCTTTCAGAGAAGGCACAATTTCATAGAGTTCTTGCTCAAAAGTAGTCAGTAATGCTTGCTGATTCGGGAATTCTTTCTCTTTGTAGCAATAAGCATGTAATTCCACGACACTGCCACCCGTTTTCTGACTCCAGACAATGAATTGCTCTTGAATTCGGTGATAGAGGGTGATGCTATCGGTGAGTTGATAGCCAGATAAAGAGGTGAAATCACTGTGTTTCCAGTCAAAGTCGCGATCAAACCAGAAACGGGCGACGGCAAATGGATCGGCGATCGCTAATTTTTCCACCTGAGTATGCACCTGCTGATTCACCTCACCCTGACAAAGCTTAAATAGGTGTTGAACTCCAGGCACATCAGTTGCAAAGACATAGTAATCCGCTTTAATCGTCTGCCCTACCGTTTCTAGGGACTGTATGGGCACAGCTTGCTGTACACCTACCAACTGCACCTGATCGTCAGCACGTTGAGCAATTTTAAAACGAGGTAAATCTCGTTTAGCTGGCCCTGCAAGTACTTGCCCTTTGGCATCGTAGAGTGCTCCATGGCAAGGACAGAGAAACTTTCCATCGACTTGACGCTGCACGGTACAGCCTTGATGAGTACAAGTAAGAGAAATAGCTTCGGTTTCTCCTGGTGCTGCCGCAAAAACC
>DALYIW010000009.1:0-7019 GCA_031970155.1 Coleofasciculaceae cyanobacterium CTOTU46601
GACAAAGCACAGTTGGGTTTCGTTCCTCAACCCAACCTACACGCGTTGACATGCTCCCTTTGCATCGTAGTCAGAAATCAAGAGTTTATAACTAAATCCAGGTAGTGCGCTCGTTCGCCCATAGCCACCTATATCTTGTCAAGCGATCGCCTGTTGATTGAGATTAAATCTGTAGAGGTGCGAGCGCCGATCAATGAGGTTTTGGAAATGCGATCGCTCAAAATCTAGCTTTCCCATTTTCAACCAACCGCATAACGAGTAAATTGCCGTTTAAAAGCGGAATGAAAACCCAGAACAATATCTGAAGTAGGTACGCCCATCTCCACCAAGCGTTCGGCAACAGAATCTTCAGTTCCGTTATATTGAATCCAAATTTTGCCGTCTTCAATATCAAAATGCATCACCGGACCAAATACCCGCTTATCTCCTTGCTAACCCACATAAGCGAGTTGATAATGGTCATGTTCGCTGTCAAAGATTAGCTCTGCCTTGACCGTATCAGTAGTCGTTGCGATTTGGGCATGTTCTGTCAAAATTTGCTTGACAAACTGCCTATATTGTTCTAATTTATCCATTGCTTAATCTCCTCCTGTTTCGGATCGTAAATGATCAGCTTGACTTGATAACGTCTAAGAGCGCGAGAGCATCCCAACTCCTGACTCCTGACTCCTTTGTGCCTTTCACACCAAGGAATGATTACGTAAATTATTGAAGTTGGGACAATTACTTTAGGCTGCTTACTGTAACTTTGCAGGAACAGTGGATGGGATTTTGCACAGGTTAAGGTAATGATTAAGTCTTGGATGGTGATTGGAGCTGTAACCCTACTAGTAGCGTTGGGTGGTAGCTTGCTGACGCCCGATGATGCTAGGTGGTTTAAACGCCTACGGCGTCCGAAATGGCTGACTTTTGAGGGTGCAATCCCGATTATTTGGACAGTGATTTTTATTTGTGGTGCCTGGTCAGCTTACATTGTTTGGGAAAGTGAGCCAAGTAGCCAAGAAACTTGGTTGTTGATGGGTTTATATCTTCTCCTAGAACTGGTTACCATTGCCTATACACCAGTGATGTGCAAACTCCGTAGCCTCAAGGTGGGTACGATTATTGGTGGTAGTGGTGCTGTTTTGAGCATTATCGTGGCACTGCTGGTTTTTCCCATCTCTAGTTGGGCGTCTCTGTTGCTAGTGCCTTACGTAATTTGGAGTCCGATTGGTACCTATACGACGTGGGAAATGGGGCGACTGAATCCGGAAGCGGTTTAGAAAGAGGGGAGTCGGGAGTCGGGAGTCGGGAGTTGGGAGGACAACTATGAGTCTTACCCTTTTTTGCTGACAAAAGAGCGAGCAAGCAAGAAAGCTAACTTTTGGTGATGGAGGTGCGATCGCATCAGTGCGCCTCGGTTGAAAATCATCCCTGTGTCGAGCAGTCTTTCCTGCAAACTCAGCTAGGTGTTGTTAGGATGATCAGGGCGCGATACGTTTTCGGGCAAGACGAAGGAAGCGATCAGGCTCAATGCTATGTGCTAAACGTATCGTAATCAAGAGCCATATTCTTCCAGAGTCGCTTTGCTAAAGCAAGGGAAACCAGCAACACGATGGAATCTCAGCACCAACAGCTTCAGCTATCCGAAGTAACAAAAAGTCTCCTTCAACAGCTGCCTTATCTAACTGATAACCAGCTCAAACAGCAGTATTTAAATCATCTGGAATGGACTGAACCCTTTACCCAGCTATTGCAACTAGTAGATGAGAAATCTCAGGTGTTGCGAGTGGTAACGTTAGCCCTAGAAGTAGATTGGCAGCTTGGTGCAAGGCTGGCAGGAGCAGTAAAACCAGAGTTTCAGGCGGCAACGATAGAGGTGCTGGCTAACATTGAGGTGCCTCAAATCCTAAAAAATCAACTGTTGGGCATTACTGGCTCTGATAGCGCAATTCCACAGCTACTGGCAGCGTTGAGAGATGAAGACTCGATTGTTCTTTTTAGTGCAGTCTCCGCTTTAGGGACAATCGGCTCTGAGGCAGCAGTAGCAGCACTGGGGCAAGCTTTAAACCATGAAGAGCCTGAAGTTCGTTCCCAAGCGGCTTATGAGTTAGGGCAAATCGGTAGTGAGGCAGGAGTCGCCGCGTTGGGGGAAGCGTTGAATGATAGTGACTATCAGGTTCGAGAAAGTGCTGGCTTAGCGCTAGGTGCGATTGGTACAGAAGCCGCGGTGGCGTTACTACAGCAAGCTTTAAAGCATAAAAACTATGATATGCGTGCCAGAGCTGCCTATGCGTTAGGCCAAGCACGCACAGAGGCGGCTGTGGCAGCGTTGCAGCCAGCTCTCAATGATGAAATCTATCGGGTTCGTGAGAGTGCAGCTATGGCCCTAGGTTTTATTGGTACAGAAGCTGCGGTGCAGGCATTGGAGCAAGCCTTGAACTATGAGGATTTTGATTTTAGAGGGCGAGCTACCTCCGTGTTAGGTTCTATTGGTACTGAAGCGGCGGTGGCAGCACTGCGACAAATTTTAAAGCATCCAGACTATCGAGTGCGTGGGAGAGCAGCTCTAGCCTTAGGTTCGATTAAGACTGAGGCGGTAGCAGTGGCGGTGGCAGCGCTGGAGGAAGCTTTAAACGATGAAAACCATCGAGTTCGCGAGAAAGCAGCCCAGGCGTTAGGTTCTACTAATAGTGAAATGGCTGTACCAGTGCTGTTCATCGCGTTGAGAGATGAAGAAACTTATGTTCGGAGAACCGCTGCTGAGGCGTTAGGTTATATCGGGAGTGAGGCGGCTGTTTCAGCATTGCTTATCGCGTTGAAAGATGAAGATTCTTATGTTCGGAGAACCGTGGCATGGGCATTAGGAAGAATTGCTACTGAAGCGGCGGTGGAAGCACTCAAAGAAGCTTTGAACGACGAAGATTCTTGGGTTGGTTTGAGTGCAGCCTATGGGTTAGGGAAAATCGGCTTAGATGTAGGTGTGGTAGCGCTGCAACAGGTTTTGAGTGATGACATGTTTGATATTCGTGAGAAAGCGGCCCAAGCTTTAGGAAAAATTGGTTCCGAGGCAGGGGTGGCAGCGCTGCAACAAGCTTTGAGAGATGAAGACTTGGGAGTGCGTAGAAGAGCAGCTGAGTCATTAGGGAAAATTGGCTCTGAAGCCGCAGTGGGGGCGCTGCGTCTTGCTATAAACGATCAAGATTGTGAGGTTCGTCAGCGAGCTGTCTCGGCGTTAGGGGAAATCGGTAATGAGATGGCTGTGGAAGCGCTACGCCTCGCTTTAAATGATGAAGATTCTGATGTACGTTTGAGTGCTGTCAAGGGTTTAGGAAAAATCGGCAGTGAGGCAGCGGTGGAGGTATTGCGCTTTGCTTTAAATGACGAGGATTCTGTTTTTCGAGGGAAAGTAGCTTATGCGTTGGGTTCTATCGGCACTGAGTCAGCAGTAGTGGCGCTAGAGCAAGCGTTGAGAGATGAAGATTCTTGGGTTCGTTGGATGGCTACCTCTGCATTAGGGAATATCGGCACACCAAGGGTAATGGTGGCGCTGGAGCAAGCGTTAAGAGATGAAGATTTTCGGGTTCGTTATAGTGCGGCTGAAGTGTTAGGGAATATTGGTAAGCCTGAGTTATTGCCGGATTTGTGCAACCTGCTATTAATGACTACTGATAGCTATGAACTGAGTACTTTACTTGATGCGATCGCTTCTATTCAAGAGCGCTATGGATACTATAATTTGGCGATCGCATCATCAGATAGCAGCATCAGTTAGATAATGAAGGCTGTCATCAAGCTTTATATTTAAGCCTGCCTGAAAACGTAATTCTTTAGTAGTCTAAAGAAGTTCAAAACTTATTTCGTTTGCCTATTTGAGCAAGAAAGCAGCTATGCCTCAGTTAACTGCATCTGAAATTGCCGATTACTTCATCTACGTAGCCAACGACACTGGCTCATTCATCAGCAACCTCAAGCTACAGAAACTGGTGTACTATGCCCAAGCTTGGCACTTGGCGCTTTACGATACACCCCTGTTTGATGAAGATTTTGAAGCGTGGGTACATGGTCCTGTTATCCCCGCTTTGTTTGACCAATACCAAGAATTTGGATGGAAACCGATTCTGAAAGAAGTTGAAAAACCTGAGTTCTCACTCGAATTAGATGAGTTTTTAGAGGAGATAACAGAGGTATACTTCATTCGGGAAGGCTTAGAACTAGAAATGATGACCACCCGTGAAGACCCTTGGATTTATGCTAGGAAAGGCTTACTTAGAGATGAACCTTCTCATGCCATTATTTCTAAAGAGTCAATGAGAGAATATTACAAAGAACGTGCCGCGTAAAAAACCTAAAGAAACAGATGTTCGTAGCAGGCAATCTTCATCTAATATCAAGCCAAAGGAAGTAGATAAACCTCAAGAAATAAGCTTTTCTTTCAGGTATTTCAAAGATGACAACGATAAATTCTCAGTTCGTAACCGAGATGCCACATATCTTCAAGCCCTCCTGGTAAGGCTTCGAGATTTATCGACATTGACAGTTCAAGAAATTGTCAATAATCGAAGTAAAAGTCTGCGATGCCATAAAATAGTCTGGAATAATACTACTGAGTCTGGCTTCGGGTTACCCAATGAAAACCAGCTTGTAGATTCACCCTACCAGTTTCAAATATCAGCCAATGAACATGGTAGGATTCATGGATTTTTGATTGAAAATATTTTTTACATTGTCTGGCTAGACCCTGACCATAATCTTTATCAATGAAGTAAGTTAGTCGTTGTGCGATCGCTTGCTTGTTTATGCGATCACCAAGCGAGTAGAGCTGCATCAGATCGCCTTTCCTTAAAACACATTCTTACTTATCATCTGGCACATCCGACACATCAAGCCCACAAGCCTGACAAATCACCTTGAGCGAAACCTGGTAAGCACGAGCTAACGCCACAGCATTTTCAAGGCTCGGCTTTGCTTTGCCGTTTTCCCAATCGCTAAGCCTGCGCTCTGAAACTCCAATCTGTATACTCAACTGAAATTGTGTTAGCTGATGGCGCTCTCTCAGTTGCCTCAACGGAGACTTTTCTTGTGTGTCTTGATTTTCTTCGGGCATATCGGACGAACATTCCAACTTATTTCTAATCTTCATCTGAAGCTGATTCCTGTAGCACTCCCAGATCGTCAGGCAACTCATCAAGAGTCACACCCAAAGCACGACATAGTGCTTTCATTTGCCGAATAGTTAACTCCGGCTCATACTTCCCTTTTTCCCAAGCGCTAACAATTTGCTGTGTCAGGGTTTTAGTTCTGGTTTTGTCAGGAATTAGTTTAGCCAGCTCAGTTTGAGTCAATCCTGCTTGTATACGCAGCTGCTTTAAGGGTGACACTCCCTCACGATCTTCTTGGCTTTTTCTCGGCATATCAGCAAAAAATACAAGCAGACTTGTTGACTTGAGAGAAAGATACAAGTATGCTTGTTTAACGAGACAGTAAAAAAGGTCAGCTAGCTTAACAAGCTCCGTCCAGATGCAATGTAGCTGACTGCCCTTTCCTAAAAGTGTCTCATTATTGAGTTCAAAGGTGCCTATGAAACAGTAATTTGCAGTTTACATATCTTCCATGAGGCCATTAGTTCGGCGATCGCGTGCCCGTTTATGCGATGCGATCGCCTTACCTTAACACGCTTTGCATCCTCAAAAATAATTCTAATTTTGTAGGGACACGAATACCTTATATCAAGTTGCCGTCAAACATAGTAGATAACGATAGGGACAAGGAGGACAAGGGAGCAGTTGTTTCTCTCTTAGAGTACAAAGTACTACGCTGAAAACTCATCGCCCTCGCCATTCAAAAAGTCAGCGTCCACTTCTGGGAGAGACGGGTTGATGCTAATGCCTGCACCAAGCTCAAAACCTGCCGGAGTTGTAAGTCGAGGCTGAATTTGACAATACCAATGTACCTGGGGTTCCTCTGCTTTGTAGCGAGCAGCTGTATTGATGACGTAATTGTAATCAGGATCGTTTAATTTTTCATATAAATTAGTCAGGACGTTTTTCAAGATTGCCGCAAAATCAGCTTTTTCTCGATCAGTAATACTGCCAAAATCGGCCTGATGATCTTTAGGCATAATCCAGGTTTCAAACGGAACCTCGGCGGCAAAAGGGACAAAGGCAAGGAAAGATTCATTTTCCTGAACGACTCGCCGACGATGTTGCATTTCAAACTCTAAGATGTCGCAGTACAGACACCGCCCCCAATTATCAAAGTAGTGTTGAGCTTCTTCCTCCTGCCATCGGACATGACGAGGAACCATGCCAGTCACAATAATTTGAGAATGAGGATGTTTTAATGAAGCACCAGCGCGATCGCCATGATTGCGAAAAATAATCGCCATCATATTCTCATGCACCAGCATCAAATCAATGTAGCGCTTGTGATACGTCTCAATGACAATCTCCATCTCTTCTTTGGACATTGTGGCAATGTCTTGGTTGTGTTCAGGAGTTTCAACAATCACCTCATGTTGACCATAACGAGGCATCTTTAAATAAATCCCTTCCGAGGAACGGTGGGTATGTTCATCAGGGGTTAAGGCGGGAAATTTGTTAGGAACTACGCGAGTTTGCCAAAAACTTTGCTGTCTGTTCGGCAACTCCAGAACAATCGCATCAGACATGTGCTCATTGCCAGGACAAAAAGGACATTTTGGCTCCCGACTAACCAGTGATTGCTGTGCCTTACTAATTTTCTGAAAATCCTGGGGGCGTTTACCACGACTTGGCGCATAAATGACCCATTCTCTAGTTACCTTGTTTAGTCTGATTTGACCTTCCAGCATTTGCTAAATCCTAACTGTATTTATTAAATAGTGTTCGGTTGACGGTTGACGGTTGACTGTCCTAGGTGGCTATCCTCTCCGGTTTATAAGACACTCTAAGCAATCGTGCCGCCCTTCTTTGAGAAATAACCTTGAGCGAAACTCGATGAAATATAGCGCTTCTCAAATGAGTTAGGTACAGCCATCATCTCCTAACTCCTAACTCCTA
>DALYIW010000009.1:7090-18003 GCA_031970155.1 Coleofasciculaceae cyanobacterium CTOTU46601
AATTCTAAAACCAGGTGTACTTCATTCAACTAAGAACTGCTATATGTGCTTACAGAGATGTTTTCACGGCAAAGATGCGATCGCTCTATTTTTAAGAAAAGCGATCGCACCTCAGGTAGCTCAGAATCTAGAAGTCTCTGAAATTACCTATTTATCTAGGCCAGTGGGTGTCAAATCTAAGAACCACTAACTGAAACGTTCGTAGGTTTGTAATTAGACCCCTGTTTGTTGGCACAATATCCTGCCGTGTAGCTTTGATTTGGCTGGATGACTTGGCTCCATTGCTCTGGTATCACCTGATAGTTGGTGCCTTGAGGAAGGAAGTTGCCACCCCAAGCATTGGTAATGGTTGCCTGATTAGGCGTAAATGTCAGTTGCCAGTTCTTAGTACTCGCAGTGCCCTGATTAGTAACGACCAGATTAATACAGAAACCTGTTTGCCAATCTGACTGAACAACTGCTTCTGCTTTCAGTTGAGGAGTACCAGAAGAGGGACTCGGCGAAGGACTCGGCGCGGGACTTGGTGCAGGCGCTGGTGCAGGCGTCGGTGCAGGACTTGGTGCAGGACTTGGCGCAGGCGTCGGTGCGGGGCTTGGTGAAGGACTTGGTGAAGGACTCGGTGAAGGGCTAGAGTTGCTTAAACCTGGGGCTGGCAGTAGTGTGTTAAGCAATTGTTGCTTAGCAGCATTAACAGTTGTCCAGTCATCTTGCAGAATGCCTCCCGTATCAGAGCTGTTAGGATTCCAACTCCAATAGGTGAAGGATAGATTCTTTTGCTTGATGAAATCGACAAGTTTTTGCTGCCAAATTCCTTCTTTGGAGCTACTATCTACCTGACGACCACCAAACTCTCCAATCAAAATAGGAGCGATTCCCTGAGTTGCAATGTAGTTAAACCCAGTTTCCCAACGAGTGGGCATATTATTGGGAAAAGTGGGGTCAGAAAACCAGGGTTGATTATAGACTCCAGCACCATACTCATGGGGAGAATAGACAAGTTTTTTGGGAACATTCAAGCGTACTGGGTAGTTTTTAACGCCTTCTAAGTTGCCTCCCCACCAGTGGTATAACTGCTGACCTGGAACGTTATTTTCAACACCTTCTACTACAATTAACCAATCAGGATTAATCGCTTGAATCGCATTACCAGCCCGCTCAGCCGCCAGTCGCCAGTCCGTTGCTTGGTTTCCGGTTCCCCAGCTAGCTTGACCGTGTGGTTCATTTTTCAGGTCGGCTCCAATCACATTGGTTTGATTTTTGTAGCGAGTTGCTAACAGTTTCCAAGTATCAATCCAATCGGCTTCAGTAAACCCGTCACCGTACCATAGTTCAGGAATACTTTGGTCGTTCAGCCGATGGCTGTCCAGCAGAATCATCAATCCTTGTCGTTGGGCTTCCTGAATCACCAAATCCATGACCTGTAAAGGAGTTTTTCCTTGGAGGTCGCTGTTACTACCGATGCTAAAGTTAACTTCACTAATGTTAGAAGAACGCAAGGATTGAACAGAGTAGGGTAGCCGGATAATGTTGTATCCCAGGTTTTTGATCTGAGCCAACATTTGTTTGTAGTCTCTGTACAACAATCCGTAAGGAGCGTGTATTTGCGTCTCTATCCCAAACCAGTTGACTCCTCTGAGTAATACAGTTGCTCCTGTTTTGTCAACAATTCGAGAGCCGTTGGTAGAGAGCGGAGCTTGAATTGTGTCTGCTGCGATCGCTACACTTTCCAGCCTTTTAGGAAATTGAGACAAAACGATTAGCAAGAATGCCAGTACAGCGCTAGTTCCATATCGGATGGTTCGCCTAAATCTATGAACATTCCTCGTTCTGTATTTTGTTTGATGCCGTAGCTGACGCCACGAAACTATTTCTCCGATCGCCTTTAGCAAAGTGACACCAACCTTGACGCTTTTGCCTTGAAATCGTGAACGGTTGAAAGTTGCCAGAATGCTCTTGTGCCCAAGGTTGTGCAATACCTGAGCAATGCATTGAAAAATATTATTCATGTAGTGTTGTGGTGAAGTGTTTGCGATCGTCCTAACCAAAGCACCTGGGTTAATCCCAAGACTGGAATGGGCGGCGTCCAGCAATCTACCTCTACGCTTGTTTAGCTACGAAGAACCGCCAATCTTCAGCAGGCAATCCCCACACCAAAAGCTATGCGTAGATAGAAGAAAAGAGCTAGTAGGTAATCAAATGCTTGACTAAAAAGTAGAGGACTGAAGAATGGACATTAGTTCGGTACACACATTCTTGTCACAAATCAGTCTCCAAAATTACAGAAGGTATTAGTAGTCTTGAACTAGAAGCACCCTTTTGATCTCAAACTATGAAGCAGATTAGATGTGTGAAGCTTCTATCATCTTTCTGGCTTTCATTACAAAAGTTTACAGGTCGATTTTTAATTGTTGGTCAGAGTAAGCCAGTTTAATATCTGTCATACACCCCGTAAAATCTCAAGTTCTCCCCCAGGGGAGAACTTCAGGCTGACGCCGAACGCAAACGATAGTTGACCATTGAACCACCATCCGTAGGGGCGTATAGCTATACGCCCCTACCGTATGTCGTGTCTCGAGCGTAGGACTTGCTAGAGTTTTGGAAGTCGGGAACCCTTAAATCGGCATGAGCCTGATCAAATCCCGACACTCTACACCGGGACTTCCTACTCCCGTGCGTAATTCCTGATGAAAAAGAATCCCAGCAAGAGGTCTACCTAAACGTGGGGGTTGGGGGAGGATGTCACTCTTGGCACACTGCATCAACCTCAACTTCTACCAGCATTTCTGGGTCAACTAATGCCCGAACTTCAACCATCGTGTTAGCAGGAGGAGTTGCAGCAAAAAACTCCTGATGAGCTTTAGCATACTCAGCACTGCGCGTTATATCAGTAACGTAGAGACGAGTGCGTATTACATCCTTACAATCAGACCCTAAATCTTGGAGTGCCTTCTGAATTCTCTGAAGACAGTAACGAGTTTGGGCGTAAGCATCCCCAGGAGCAAAAACCCCGCCATTGGCATCAATCGGTGCTGTCCCCGACACGTAAATGTTGTCTCCTACCCGAATAGCACGACAATACCCAGCTTTGGTTTCCCAACTCACGCCTGAGAAGGTTCGACTACGCTCCATACACACCTCTTTAAACTTCTTGTCAAGATTTTGCCGCATTTAGTTGCGATAAATACAAAAAGGTTATTTGTTGTTAGTTGTTAGTTGTTTGTTGTTTGTTGAAAAATATTAATAATTAATAACTATTACAAAGAGGAGTTAGCTGATTGGTTTACCAAAAACCGTTAGCAGAACGAGTCCCAAAAGATAGTGATGACCTAGGCATTCTAGGCCTGCTTCTACGCCAAATTTTTCTCGCCTCTGGGCGCTGTAGGCTCGAATTCCACCAGGAGAAAAGGGGATATATAAAGCACCTATTTCTTCTCTGGCAGTCCAGTCCACTAAGTAGAAACGTCCACCTGGGCGTAGCACTCGACTGACTTCTGAGCAAACCTGTTCAGGATTGGGATAATGCAGAAAGCTGATCGTGTTAAAAACGGCATCAAATTCACCATCAGCAAAGGGCAGAGATTCGGCATTGCCTTGCCTATAAACTAAACGAAGCCCGTGCTGATTGCGCTGCTGGGCTTGACGGAGCATTTCGGCAGATAAGTCTAACCCAGTGCCTTGAAGAGTCGGAAATTGAGTTGCAAGGCGATTGAGTAAACGACCTGTGCCACAACCGATGTCAAGTATATTAGGTTGTTCGGGTAGTTCGACGTACTCTAGTAGCCGTTTGTGGATAGCCTGGTAAAACACTGTAGTGAGCAGGAAGTCGTAGTTCGGTGCCCACAGGTCGAAGAACTTTTGTTTGTTGTGTAAGACATTATTAGTCATTGGGGCTTTAGGCTTGAATTTCGATAGCGCATTACGCTGAAAATAAGTAAGACGAGAAGAGCGATCGCTAATCCTGATGCGGCGATCGCAATGAGTGGTTGAGCGGCTTGACGCACGGCGATCGCGACAAAAGCCCAAACTATTACCAGGGTAAAGGCAATATCAGCCCGTTGGATACTAACTATAGCGGCGATCGCTGCACCAGCAAATAAGGCGATCGTACTCCACACTTGAGGGCTAATCCCCCAACCATTCCAGCCCAAGTTGTAGAGCGTTAGCGCTACATTCACAATGGTCGCCACACTAATCCATGCCAGATAAATACTCAAAGGAATGTGAACAAACCACTTCTGTTTGCTCGAAACCCGTAGTTTGCCAATCTCCAACCGCAGATACACCCCAATCAAAGGCAGCAAAATGCCAATCATCGCCACTAACGAGAGCGTGAACAGCCGATACTGGAAGACAAACACCCAGGCAATCTGAGCCAGACTTGCCAGCACCAAAAGATAACCCATCCGACGTAGATTGGGATTTTGCCGTTGTGCAGGCAGTGCCTGATAAACTCCAAAGGTAATCAAACCTAAATAAATTACTCCCCAAATCGCAAAAGCGTAGTTGGCTGGGGTGATCTGAACCTCTTTAAAGAAGGTATTAGAGATAGCACCAATCGACAGCCCGTTGATTGGTGCCACATTCGCCAACACATTCATGCCAAAAGCCGCAAGGATAGCGCTCAGGTTGAGGAATTGTCTGAGAATATCTTGGTCTAAGGATTTGCTAGACTGCTTCATGACCTAACCGATGCTTCCACTCGCCTCAAGAACCCACTTAACACCTGCATACATCCTGTCGTTCCTTCCAGATCGGGTAGGTAGGAACTATGCTCAGATAGCACCAACCAAACCCAGAAATTCTTTGGTAAAACTCAACACAAGTCGCTGTACCTTCATCGTAGCGACCGGAAAGCAACAATGTCGGCACCTGAATCTCTTCTCAGTACTTACGCATTAATACCACATCTAGTAGGGGTGAACGAGCGTTCACCCTTACTAATGGCGGTTCAACTGGAAATTTGGGTAAGTCCGGTTCTATAGGAGTCTGTGAAATTTTCACTAACTCAGGCTAGTCATTGGTCTGTAGAGGGTAACCTATCAGATAAACCAATAATTGGAATCAGAAAAACAACTGACAACCAGCCACTGGAGCAAAACGAAGGGAGCGTACAACTAACCACGGACAAAATACTCATGACAACCAGCTACTGGAGCAAAACGAAGGAAGCGTACAATTGACCACTGACTACTGACCACAGACAAAATACTCAGGTGTAAATTATATAGATTAGACACCAAGGGCGAATGCTCACTACGAAAAATGAAAAGTTTCCTTCCCTGCTCCTTTTGCCTCCCTTGCTCTCCTCGTCTATTTTCAAGTAATTTGTGGTGTATTTGTCTCCATCATTAATCCTTAGTTATTATTGTTTTTTTGTCTAATAGTCGATAACTTATTTTGAGGCACCAATGATTAGAAATCCAACGTAGGTCGAGTCGTCGGATGATCGGTTGTTACTCGTGGCAGAGATTGAACGGCATCCTGACTCAGGATAATCTAAATACAAGAGTCGAATCAGTACTGTGTACTTTAGCGAGGGACTCATTTAGCTCGAATGCCTAGGAAAATGTGCTTTCTCAATCTCTTCTGTCTGCCCTCCACTCTAGGGCAAACGCTTTTAATGCTATCAAAGGACGCGATCGCTAGTGCCAACGTATTTTATCCAGATAGCACTTTAGTCAGATTAGTTTCATCTCTCTGGCTTTGAGCCGTTTGCCTGTGATATCTCGTTTTAGATCGAGTTCGGTTAACCCTCTGCCATCAGGCTTGGTAGAAAACTCCGATTTGACAAAGGCACAGCCAATACAAGCGAATAATTGGGGGGTAGCGCCAAAGCTATCTGCACAAAGATAGGTATGCATCTACAGCAGGAGTGAGATTTTGGCACAATTGAGCAAAGAAACTTTATAACTATGGCGTTTGGCTAAACACTTGAATTTATGACACCAACTAATCAACCCTTGCGCTTGCAAGTTGATCACTATCGCTCCTTTATTCCGATTGCCTCTGAGGATATGGAAGTCGGATTCTGCACGCCGGAGTTTGCGGCTAGAATTGTTGAAACTTTTAATGAGTACGAAAGACTACACGAAGAAAATGAGACCCTAAACAAAGCCTTACAAATGGCTTGTTTGGATTTGATCAGACGAACTGGTGGTAATGGTGCTCAAGTGAGTCGGCTGATCAGAAAATACATAGAAAAGGCTAAACGTCCTGAGCATGGGCCAAGAGCGATCGCCTTTTTACTCAGAGAACGACAAAAAGAACTTGACCTCAGTACTAGGGATTTTGTGCGCTTCTGCTCTTCTTACAAATTGTCTCCTCAAGAACTGAAAGATATTTATAGTGGTAAAGACGTTAGCGATCGCCAGCTAAGAGTCCTGACACGGATTATCGGAAAATCCTTTGAGGAGTTGACTGAGGTGCGAGATGGTTTCACAACGGTTGAGCTCAACCAACTAGCACGCATCTTAGGTACATCAAACGAGGAGTTGGCTCAGCTGTTTGAAAACTAAAAACACTACTCTTTTTTGTAGAAGTTATGAAGTGTGAAGTATGAAAAGGTCTCGAAAAATTAGCTTGGATACCAGCCTCAAAAAAGGTTGAAGTCTGAAGGATGAAGAACCTGCAACCTGCAACCTTCAACCTTCAACTTTCTAACCTTACAACCTTACATGACCCCTGGGAGAACAACTCCAACTTGATTGTTAAATATCTCCATATCTCTTTGGTCTTTTTCCTCAAAACTAGTTTGAAAGTAGTTAGGAACCTCAGGCCAATCAGCTGGATTATATTCTGGATGATCGCCAGGTGTTCGTTTGTTAACTAGTTGAGTCACACCCAAAAGCTCACCATCAGAACCCAACACAGGCATACACAGTAGGCTGCAAGTCCGGTAATGAGTTTTCTCGTCGGTTTGTTTAGCGATATCAGAGTAAGGATGCTCGTAAAGATCGAAGGGAATATTCACAGGTTGACCTGTTTGAGCGACCATCCCCACAAAACCTTCTCCTATCGGTACACGCGTTTCCATCAAAGAGCCATCAGCTTGAGGGATTTGCGTCCATAAGTCGTTGTTCTTATGGTCTACCAACCAGAGTGTGCTGCGATCGGCATTGGTAAGTTTTTTCGCCGCCTGCATCACTTTTTGGAGTAAATCTTCTGGATTTCCACTGCTTTGGCTGACAAAGCTGATGGCTTGATAAAGCGGGTCGATCGCTTTGCGTTGTTCCTGAATAGTTTGAATTTCTCGCTGGAACGATTGGAACGCTTGCAAAATCGGCAAAACTGAGTCAGTACGATGCCTCAACTTCTCGGCATCTGCCTGTGTAAAGCCCTTAGAGTCAATTCGTTCTGATAAAGAACCACTGGATACGGAAAGAGGTTGTAATTTGTTGAATGCCCGAACAATTGCTACTATTTCTCCTTTCTTACTCACAACAGGAAACAACAACAAATTATGAAGATTATGGATGGTTAGAGGCGTGATTCCTATGTGGATTAAAACGTCGTTAAACTTGTTAGGTTGGTGGCTAGCTTTTACAGATCTGGAGGTCATAATTGTACTAGCTATTCCTTGGCTAGCCGAAATCCGAATCTCTGTAGCACTACTCCCTTCTTCTTCTACAACCAACGACCAAAAGCCAGTTTCATCTGCATCCAACAAGAAAATAGTTACGTGTTCAGCTTCCAATAACTGACTAATTGATAGCTCAATAAAGCTCAACATATGGTATAGAGCATTATAGAGAGCTTCATCACTCTGGTCAGATACCGAATTACTGAGTACCGCTAAAGCGTTATAAATCGCTTCTTTGGGTTCAACTTGCGCTAGCTGCTTAAGTGTCTCGTGAGTTCTGACGAACTGGAGTACCACTCCCACTCGCTCATTGAACACTTGCATCGCCTGTCGGTCATTTTTGTCAAAGCTAGCTTTGAAGTAATCAGGAACTATAGGCCAGTCATCTTTGTTGTATTCAGGATGATCTCCGGGCTTGCGTTTGTTGACAAGTTGAGTGACGCCCAACAACTCCCCATCAGGGCTGACAACTGGCATACAAAGTAAGCTACAAGTGCGGTAACGGGTTTGCTCGTCCGTTTTTTTAGCATTGGTAGCATTAGGGTCTTCATATAAGTCGAAGGGGATAATCATGGGTTCGCGGCTTTGAGCAACTTGTCCGGCAAAGCCAATACCAATGGCACATCGCAGTTCCCCTTTCCCAGGTAGTTCCGTCCACAAGTCGCCACGGTCATGATCCACTAACCACAGAGTACTGCGATCGGCGTTCAAGAGTTTCTTGGCGGTATTCATTACCCGCTGAAGTATGGCTTTAGTATCCAGATTGATTTGGTCGAGAGAACGTGTCGCTTCTGCCAGTGCTGCGGTTGCTCGAAGTTTCTTGGTTGCTTTGTAACAAGACTGGCAGCTTTCTAGAATGCGTCGAATTGGAACAACACATTTAGCTAATCGTTCTAGGTCTAATTTTGTAAAGCCGTGTTGTCTAATTTCCTGGTGTTCCGGTTGAGAGTCATCTCCTGAGTTGTCTGATGCCTGCAACTTGTTCAGTAACTGGATAACCGCGACGACTTCTTTGTCCTCATCCAAAATTGGCAAGGCTAAGATATTTTCGGTGCGGTAGTTGTATTTTTTGTCATATTCCTTGACTAGGACAGAACGTGGATCTTCGTAGACATTCTCAGAGATATGAATAACTTTTCGACTCTGGGCAACCTCACCCGCAATCCCTTCTCCTACTCGCACCTGAATATCTAGAAATTCACCCTCTTCATTCTCCGCAACCAGTGACCAGAGTTCGGTCTTTTCTTCGTTCAGTAAAAATATAGTGGCACGGTCTGCACCGAGGAGTTGTCCAACTTTGGCGGTAACGTCCCGCAGTACCTCATAAAGGGCTTGAGCTGACTTTTGTTCCTCAGTTTCATTTTCTACCTGAGATAGTATTTCTACCTGAGAGACTAGAAGTTTTCTTTCTAATTCAGCCAGGGCTTTGAGAAATTCAGCGTCACTAGGGGCAAGTTCAGACTGTATTGCCCTCAGAGAATTTTCGACCCAAATCTCGTTGAATACAGATGCATAAATCCGATTGTGAACTCTTAAGTTACCTTGTTGCTTGACTACTAAACCGGATAGCCGCAGTTCTTTCTCTTCTGAAGAGTCATTGGCTACGACTTCACCCTGTTGCAGAATTCGCTGATAGAGCTTTAAAAGTTTAATACTACGCTGCTTACGTCTGAGGAGGCGATCGCGTATTGTCCTGAGATGCTCTAGTTCTGGCAGCTTCTCCCAATTGTCAATCAACTGATGACGGACTAAGTTGACGACCCACTCCACTTCATTATCGTTAGGAGGTACATCAGTAGAATCGATGATCAGTTGACACAGCTTCTGAGTGAGGAAGGGCTGACCGCCCGTCCACTGTAACACGGCTGCTATTAATTTCTTATAGTTTTGAGATTTTTCTTTTAAGCGCTTAACAATTAGTACTCCGTTATTGGTGCCTTCACGATGGCGTGAGGATTCCGGCAAATTTGAGATCATGGTGTTTTTCGGCAGTAGATGGCAAGGAGCGTGAACACCTACGCCTAAACCGGCATCGGTGCATTCATAATGGGTGTGTAACAAGTGTAAGCGATGAACTCTCTGAGCCATGGCAACGCTAGCGCCACAGGATTAAGAGGCATTTGCCTTGACCTCCACCTCTTCTAAGGGCGATATTTTCCCTCGAAAGTACCTCATCGCCTTGCGATCAATCTAGTGTTGGATACAAAACAATACCTATAGCTTCGCTTATTGTTGGGTAAACCATAAAATATAAGGTATTACAAAGATAAAAAAAAAATTGGCTTCCAGGCAACTGGGAAACTAGTACTGGAGCATATGGTGAATTAGCGACTTCAAATCTAAGATAGGAAAACATGGGCATCAGGGTGTAGTCAGAGAGTTACAGAAGTCCTCCTGCTACCACAATCACCGAGCAAGACGTCAGTTTATGAAAAAAGTATTCTTTTTACTGGGTGAACTGGATGACGATGATATTGATTGGATGGTCTCTATGGGGCGTCGAGAAGAAGTCTCCGCAGGCACCGTCCTCATCCAAGAAGGTCAAGCCATTGATACACTCCACATCCTGTTGGAGGGAACATTGTCCGTTTCTGTCTCAGCCCTAGAAGGCAAGACGATCGCTCGATTAACCAGCGGTGCAGTAGTCGGAGAAATGTCCTTTGCCGATGCTCGTCCTCCCTCTGCTACTGTGATGGCGGTTGAAACCTCGCTCGTCTTATCGATTCCTCGACAGCTTTTAATTGAAAAGCTCCAAAAGGATGAAGGGTTTGCTTCGAGATTTTATCGGGCGATCGCCATTTTCCTGTCCACCCGACTTCGGGGTACAGTCAGATACCTCGGTTATGCCAAAGAGCAGCTGCTGCAAGAAGATAATTCATCAGAAGATTTATCTCCTGAAGTTGTCGATAACGTTCCCCTGGCAAAAGCCCGATTTGACTGGCTGCTCAGACGCTTAAAAAACACTGATTACGCAGCCCTTCCAGAGTAAAGCCAAAAGTAACAAGTAAAAATACTCGTGAGTGTTAAACAAATAATTGCTCATTCAATGGCACCCATAACCGTACCAAGCGGTTGAAAGGGAATTGGGAACTTATAGCTTATAATCCCTAGACTAGCTAAACAACTCTTTCTATTCCCTATTCTCATGCCTTACGTAGGGGTGACACTTCAGGATGCGGAAGGTGGGTTACATTACTACTGAAGGTTTCTTAGTCAAAATAAAGAACTGCCTCTCTTATTAACAAAAGAGGCAGAAAAGAATTGAGGCAGTTTTCCTCGCGTCAGATTTGTTGCTGCTGAGGGTGCCTATAAACCAGGATTCTCTTCTTTTTCT
>DALYIW010000009.1:18069-60739 GCA_031970155.1 Coleofasciculaceae cyanobacterium CTOTU46601
GTACCAGGCAATTGAGCCAATTGTTACAGCTGCAATAAAACCCACGACATAAACAAGGGTAAATGAAACTGGAAAATGAGGAGCAGCTTCTACTCCTAATCCCATAAATAATTGCATGTTTTGTAAACTCCTTTTTTGTATTCTTGGTTATCGTACCAAAACTCTCAGAAACGTCTATCACTCCTGAGTTTGATCTCCTGAAATACCACTGTCCACGAAGTCGAAGGGTGAAGTTTCTTGCCCGATTGAAGGGGAAACAGTTGAGAAATTTTCTCTCTCTCCCTCTCTCCCTCTCTCCCTCTCTCCCTCTCTCCCCCTCTTCTTGAGTTAAGCTTCAATTGTCAGATCTTCTTGATGCAGGTCCCTCCGGTGGCGGTGCTTCGGGAGTGTATTCTCTCTCTCTTCTAGAACTTCTAGAACTTGAGGAACCTTGAGATTCGGCTTCAGGTGCGGATTCATACCTTCGTCGCGATCTACGAACGGAAGTCACCCTTTGCTGTTCCTCTGAAGCCGCCTGGGAAGATCGCCGCCTGCGTCGCGATGATTGTCTGGGAGTTGAGTCACTATCGCTTGAGCTACGGGAAGTCGAGTAACGCGGAGTCGAGTCTTCTACGTACTCTCGTCGGCGACGGGAACGCCTGATAGGCTGAGATTGGCTATCACTAGAACGGGTCGATTCAGAGCGACTACTCCTATATCTTCTAGATTGAGATTGGCTATCACTAGAACGGGTCGATTCAGATTGACTATCGCTGTATCTGCGCCGACGTCGCCGAGAGGGACGAGATTCTGTAGAGCTATTCTCTGAAGTGCTACTGCTAGAGTAATTCCTAGAGCTACTGCCGGAGTAGCTTCTCCTAGAGCTAGAGCTACTGTCGGAGTCACTTCTCCTAGAGCTAGAGCTACTGTCGGAGTCACTTCTCCTGGAGCTAGAACTACTGTCGGAGTAGCTTCTCCTAGAGCTAGAGCTACTGTCGGAGTCGCTGAAACTTCTGCTAGAGCTACTATCAGAATTACTTCTAGATCTACTTCTAGAATCACTTTCAGAACTATCGGAGTTTCCGCTTATAGCTCGTTTCCCTCTGATAGGTTGAGCTTGAATAATACCCTTACGACCTTCTAACTGGCTGGGTCGCTCAGGAAACTTCTCTACCTCCATATTTTTGACCGTCTTAACCATAAACCGATTCCAGGTCTGAGCAGCTGTGCTACTTGCGCCTCCCGTCGGTTTATTATCATCGTTACCTAGCCAGACACCCGTCACCATCTGGGGAATATAGCCAATAAACCAAAGGTCGCGAGCTTCGTCAGAGGTGCCTGTCTTACCAGCAACAGGTCGATCGTCAAGTTGAGCGGCTCGTCCTGTACCATCATTGACAACGTTCCGCAACATCCAGGTCATGATCGATGCAGTATCTTCGTCGATCGCTCGTTCACCTTTGAAGTTCGCCTCGTAGATCACCTTACCGCGCTGGTCAATAATCCGTTGAATGCCATGAGCTTTGGTGTGAACTCCTTTGGTGGCAAGGGTACCATAGGCACTCGTCAGCTCTAATAGATTTAGCTCAGAGGCTCCCAGTGCCAGAGAATAGGTAGGAATAAGTGGCGATTCAATACCCATTTTCTTAGCAATTTCGATGGTTGGCTCCCATCCGACATCAATTAAGGTTTTAACCGCAACAACATTAACCGAGTAAGTCAGGGCATCTATGATGTTAATCCAACCTCGAAATTTATCACCATAGTTATTCGGGGTGTAACCTCGGATCGTGTAGGGGGCATCAAGATAGCCTCGATAAGGAGAGAAGCCCGCAGCGATCGCCGTGGTATACAGAAATGTTTTAAAGGTAGAGCCAGGTTGACGTTGGGCTTGGGTAACGCGGTTGAATTGTTGGTTGTAAAAATCTTTTCCCCCAACCATTGCCTTGATCTGACCATTACGTGGGTCGATCGCTACCATTGCCGCTTGCTTAAATCCTTCGTAGCTACCCTCGCGTTCAACGGTTTTCTTCACCGCTTCTTCAGCCGCGGTTTGCCAATCTAAATTTAAGGTGGTTTCAACAATCAATCCCTTGTGTGCCAGCACTTCTTTAGAGACGTACTTAGGTAGTTCCTGTTGAATGTACTCAGTAAAGTAGTTGGCTTTTCGCTCTAGACGCTTAGGATTGCTGCGTCTTGTTGTGATCGGTGTAGCGATCGCTTCCTGGGCTTGGGCTGGCGTGATGTACCCACTCTCTTGCATCCGCCGCAGTACGATATCGCGACGCTGTTTAGCGGCTTTTTCGTTGACAAACGGTGAGTATTCAGTAGGGGCCGAAGGCAACCCAGCAAGCATAGCCATTTCTGGCAAGGTCAGTTCATTGACCGTTTTACTATAGTAAACCCAGGCCGCATCAGCAATTCCATAGGCACCTGACCCCAGATAGACTAGGTTTAAGTAACGCTCCAGGATTTTATCTTTAGAAAGCTCCTGCTCCATTTTTTGAGCCATCCGGAATTCTTTGAGCTTTCGCCCTACCGTGCGCTCCTGATCGAAGTAGACAATCCTAGCTAGCTGCTGAGTGATGGTGCTACCGCCTTCCACAACACCCCCAGCCATCAGGTTAGAAACCGCAGCGCGGAAAATCCCCTGATAATCGACGCCATGATGTTTTTCAAAACGCCTGTCTTCTGTTGCGAGGAAGGCATGAGTCAATAGTTTAGGTATTTCTTCAATCTTCAGCGTTTCATTTGTTGCAGGTCCTATTTGCTGAAGGATCGTGTTGTCGGCAGCTTTGATGGTGATCGTGTCATCTCGGACAAAGGTTAAAACATCAGCACTGGACTTAGGAATGCTCTGCTCTAGAGCCAGCCATCCACCACCCAGAGCGATCGCGCCTCCGCCAACCCCTAATCCCAACCAAAACCAGTAACGACGATGGAGCTGTCTCGGTCCTGTGAACTGCTCTACTACTGTACTAGAAACTCGCGTGAGTCCTTTGAGAGATCGCATTGCCCCCTGTCGGCATCGCGTCAATAGCAAATGCCGCGATTCGGGTGGCTCTTGCTCATTTTGTTGAACATCGCTTCCCGACTCCGGTGCCGGTTCTGGTTCTGGTTCTGTTGACGCCCCTGAATTGAACTGGCTCGATATATCTTTATGCTTTGGCATGAACTTTGACACTTTAACTCCTCAGTTACACCACAAGCCGCCATAACTTCATGCTTATTTTAGGGCGTGGGATCAAATTTTGCGCTATGTACCAAGTTTTTTTTGTTGTACTGTTGAATCCCGATGGCTGGAAGCGTAAGCCTTATTAAGGCTTCAAGCTTTCTCCAAAATTGCTTGACTAGGTATGCAAGTCACCACAACATTCAACCCGCTTTAAGAAGAGTACCATTTTCTTTTGGCAGGTCTGGCTTTTCAGCTTAGGGTGACTTTTCGCCCGTCAAGGGATTCGCGATTAGGTACGCGCTTTTTGATTGCGGCTTTTCGCAAGAGTATCGCGTTTTTTGGTAATATGCAAAATTCTTTATCTTAATCAGCCAAAAAATCAGAGCGTCATAAATACAAGCCGTTGCAGAGAATTTAAACAATGAACAGAGAATTAAAGAACGCTCTTGTGTCTCGCCTCTCTTTAGACATTTTGGGATGGATTGCAGGAACTCTAACAACGATCGCTTTTTTTCCCCAACTGCTTAAAACTTGGACTACCAAGTCGGCTAAAGATGTTTCTTTAGTCATGATGATTACCTTCTGTATCGGTGTTTTCCTATGGGTACTATATGGACTTACTATTAATGCCATGCCTGTTGTTACAACAAACTTGATCACCCTGATTTTGGCGTTGCTGATTCTAATTCTTAAAATTAAATATGAGTGACAATATTCGGGTTATACCCACACAACATTAGTGACCTCTGTTGTTTTTGCATCTGAACGTCTTCTCTTTACACCAGTGACGCCTGAAACTGGTGCCATCCCTGCAATTTTTGCCTTCCCAAATGAATACAGTGTGGGGATTACCAGCCTCGGATATCAGGTGGTATGGGCATCTCTCGCCTCGCGATCTGACCTCCAAGTCAGCCGCTTATTCACCGATTGCCACGAGCTGTTGCCTGGTCATCCGGAATTGTTGGGATACTCCATATCATGGGAACTAGATTATGTCAATATATTGAAGTTATTGGAGTTGTTGGAGATTCCAGTAAGGTCAGTTGATCGTGGCGATCGCCATCCTATCGTCTTTGGTGGTGGCCCAGTGCTGACGGCAAACCCAGAACCTTTTGCGGATTTCTTTGATGTAATTTTGCTAGGAGATGGAGAAATCCTGCTGGGTGATTTCATTAACGCTTACAAAGAAGTTCGCACAGCTGATAGGAATACTCAATTACGTCATCTAGCGCAGGTTCCAGGAGTGTATGTTCCTAGCTTGTATGAGGTAACTTACCAGGATTTGACAGGTGCGATCGCATCCATTAAACCAATAGATACCCAAATTCCAGCACAGGTAGAAAAGCAGACTTATCGAGGTAATACCCTGTCTGCTTCAACAGTAGTCACGGAGAAAGCTGCTTGGGAAAACATCTACATGGTGGAAGTAGTACGCAGTTGTCCAGAGATGTGCCGCTTCTGTCTAGCAAGTTATCTAACGCTGCCATTTCGGACACCAAGTGCTACGGGTTCCTTAATTCCAGCTATTGAGCGAGGATTGGAGGTGACTAACCGTATCGGTTTATTGGGGGCATCTGTGACACAGCATCCAGAGTTTGAGGTGTTGCTTGATTACCTCAGTCAACCGAAGTATGAGGATGTGCGGCTGAGTATTGCCTCCGTGCGAACAAATACAGTGACGCAGAAACTAGCAGAAACTCTCACCAAACGAGACACCCGTTCTATTACAATCGCCGTAGAAAGTGGCTCGGAAAAATTGCGAGAAATTATCAATAAGAAGCTGAAAAATGAAGAGATTATCCAGGCGGCGCTTAATGCGAAAGCGGGTGGATTAAAGAACCTCAAACTTTACGGGATGGTTGGTGTTCCTGGTGAGGAGATGTCAGACGTTGAGCAGACAGTGGCGATGATGAAGGACATCAAGAAAGCTGTTCCTGGTTTACGATTGACCTTGGGTTGCAGTACGTTTGTCCCGAAAGCGCATACACCGTTTCAGTGGTTTGGGGTGAATCCTCAGGCAGAAAAGCGGCTGAAGTTTTTGCAGAAGAATTTGCGATCGCACGGCATAGATTTTCGACCGGAAAGCTATAACTGGTCAGTGATTCAGGCGTTGATATCAAGAGGCGATCGCCGTTTATCTCATCTTTTAGAGTTAACACGGCACTATGGCGATACATTGGGTAGTTTCCGACGTGCTTTCAAAGAACTACGAGGGAAACTACCTGAGTTAGATTTCTACGTCTATGCTGATTGGTCAACTGATCAAGTATTACCTTGGAGTCACTTACAAGGGCCACTTCCCCAAACCACACTGCTGAAGCACCGAGACGCGGCTACCAGTCAATTCAGACACTCTGGCAAAGAAGTTGAGCTAGTAAAGTAATTAGCTCCCATATCAGCAGTTCATGGATTCCTACTCCCGACTCCCGACTCCCGACTCCCCACTCCCTCTGAATATTAGATGCAAACAACAGCTGAATATACCTGTGCTTTCTGCGGCGAACCCAATCTGACATTTGTTGACATCAGCGCGGGTGGAGAACAGTCTTATGTAGAAGATTGTCAGGTTTGCTGCCGTCCGAATGTTTTGTACGTTCGGGTTGATGAAGAAACGCTCGATATTGAGATTGATACTGACTATGAAGAATGAGACTGACTATGCTGCTGTTTATTTACGCACAGCATACTTGAGTTACTCGTTTTTTGTTGACGGTTGACGGTTGACGGTTGACGGTTGACTGATTAAATGCATATTAGCTTGTCAGTGACAAAATTATATATGGGGTATTTTTTGAGTTTTAATGTTGAATCGGAGATAAGCGATCGTGACCCAAAGCGTTGACCCCAGTGTTCTACTGCCTCCTCCCTTCCCCGATCACACTCAATTACCGGAGTCAGATGGAACCTTTGTGAAAAACTTTCAGGAGCATCCTCAAAGCCTGATTCTAACTGACTCGATTGGGCCTGTTTTACAGCGGTTACATCCCGATGGAGAGTACGCTATCGGGCAAGATTGCGGCATCTACTGGCGAGAGACTGAGCCTCCAGAAAAAGGGGCAGAGGCTCCCGATTGGTTTTATGTCCCTAATGTGCCACCTAAGCTTGATGGACAGATTCGTCGTTCCTACGTGCTGTGGCGGGAATTTATTTCACCTTTGATTGCTTTAGAGTTTGCTAGTGGCAATGGTGACGAAGAACGCGATCGCACGCCTTTATCTCGTTCTCCTGAAGGGGAGGTAACAAAACCAGGGAAGTTTTGGGTGTATGAGCGCATCATTGCTATTCCCTATTACGGCATCTACGAAATCAACAATGGAAAGTTAGAAGTCTATCTCCTGGTGGGTGGACGCTATCAGCAGTTAACACCTAATGAAAGAGGGCATTATCCGATTGAGCCAATGGGTGTAGAACTAGGGCTGTGGCAAGGAAGCTATCAAAATCAAACCCAACTGTGGCTGAGGTGGTGGGATGAGCAAGGAAACCTGTTACTGATTGGGGATGAACGCGCTGAACTGGAGCGATCGCGAGCTGAACAAGAACAGCAACGCGCCCAGAGTGCAGAGCAAGCGCAAAGAGATGCTATACCTCGGTTATTGGCAATGGGTTTGAGTGTGGAACAGGTAGCAGAGGCGTTGAGTTTGCCTGTGGAGGAAGTCAGGCAGGTGAGTATGAGAGGATAGCGATCGCTCAGTTCTGATTTCACATTTATAGCGTTTCTCAGTTGCACATACCACACGGTAGGGGCACGATATTATCGTGCCCTCTTATTGCAACCCCATTGCTGTCCAGTCTCCTGAGGGGATGAAAGGTGCCCAATAATAAGGATGCTGGGATTCGGGTTTTTGAAGCATTTCTAGTTGGGTTTGGCGTAGGGCTTCGGAGCGTCCTACATTGTTCTTGAGGCGCTGGTAATAGTTCACCATGAGCTGGTTTGTCCGATAGTCATTGACTGCCCATAAGCTCATCAGTTGACTCTCGGCACCTGCTATGGCAAACGCCCGACGCAAGCCATAGACTCCTTCACCATTTTGAACATCTCCCAGTCCAGTTTTACAAGCAGATAATACCACCAGCTTTGTACCCGGTAATTTGAGTCCGGCAGCTTCTAATGCCGTCAATATCCCATCTTCATTGCCGCTAGAGCGTCGGTTAGCACCAGCTAGGGCAATTCCGGAACGCAGTAGAGGATTTTCCGCAGGGCGGATGTTGGGCGTGGCGCTGCGGGTACCTTGGAGGATGGTGCTACTAAAATCTGGAGGCGCAACCAGTGGTACATCTTGGAGGAAGAAACCGTGGGTGGCAATATGCAATATCTTGGGCGCTTGGAGTTGCTTAATTACATTTTCCGTTGCTTGGGAGCCTGTGAGGAGTGTGGCTCCTGGTAACATGGGTGCGATCGCTTTGGCTTCAAGTTCAGTATTGGGTAAAGCATTGAAATCGACTTGTTGGATGGGATCAATCAGGCCGCGAGTCTGTGAGGGTTTGGGTTGTGCATCAGCAATTTGGCTAGACTCACCCCTAGCAATTATCCCAACAGAAGCTGGATCGCCCGGTTTCTCATAGTCAGGATTAGCGACAATTACGGATTGAGAGCGACTTTTGGCATGGTTTTGCAATCGCAGCAGGTCGCGTCCGGAACTCAGGTAAGTAATAGAATAATTTTCGAGGAGATAGCGATCGTTTTCATCAACCAAAGCCGCGAAGGGAATCAGGTTGAGTTGACTGTCGGGAGAAAGCAGCACGTTGCGAGTATTGCCCAGAAGTTTACGGATGGGCTGCATGAGTTTTTCATCTAAAGCACGGGCAACGGGCTTGACATCAGAAGTCTCGGATTGGAGAGCTTTGCGGAAGTCGGCAACGGCTTGTTCGATGGGTTTGGCTTCGCCTAAGTCTACCCATTTGGGTTCGCCAGTAGAGTGCAGGATGTAGGCCACGTAGCGAGGTGTACCCCATCTTTCATTAGGTTTTGTTGCTTTGGCGTTGAAAGGTTCATATAACACCAATTCAACTAAGGCGGCATCATTAGGAATTAACTGCTGTACGGCTTCAATAGTGACGGGTTGGGATGCAGTGCGGAATTCGGCACTGCGCCTAGCGAGAGTGGCTTCCTGTTGGTCGGCTATTGCTTTGAGGGTGGCAACTTGCTTACTGTACTGGTCAGGTGGAAGGTTTTCTGGTTTTTTGAAAATCAGGGTTGCCAGTTGGGAGCGGGTAGTAGCAAGTTCATCAAGTAATTTTTCGTCTTCAGGTTTGAGGTTTTGGCGCAGGGCTTGTAAGCTGTCGGTGAGGGCATCAAGGACTCTGCCTTTGCGTTGTAGGACAGTGGTGAGGGCGAGGCGGGTGGCATGGGGATTGTTAGGAGCGTCCTGAGTTTGCAGGGAGACGGTGAAATTGGTTGTAGCGAAGAGAGTGGCGATGTAGGCGCTTTTTTGGGCTTCGGAGCCAGTGGTGAAAATGAGGTCGAGGTTGCGCTCTTGGATGTTGGTGCAACGAGTTAGGACTTCCAGGGCACGGGTGATGTCACCTTTTGCCTGGTATAGAGAAGCCAGATTGTTGAGGTTGTTGGCAACATCAGGATGCTCTTTGCCCAGCACTTTCTCGAAGATTGCCAAGGATTGTTGTAAGAGCGGTTCCGCTTGGGCGTAGTTTCCCTTTTGCCAGTACAGCAGTGCCAGATTGTTGAGACTGGTGGCAACAAGAGGGTGTTCGCGTCCCAGCACCTTCTCCAAGATTGTCAAGGAGCGTTGCAAAAGAGGTGCGGCTTGGGCGTAGTTTCCCTGTACTAAGTACAGGGTTACCAAACCGTTGAGACTGATGGCAACATCCGGGTGTTCGCGTCCCAGCACTTTCTCTCGAATTTCCAAAGATCGTTGCAAGAGCCGTTCGACTTGGCTGTAGTTTCCCTGTTGCCAGTGTAGATCTGCCAGATTGTTGAGACTCGTGGCAACATTTGGGTGTTCGGATCCGAGAGCTTTTTCCCAGATTGCCAAGGAGCGTTGGTACAGTGGTTCGGCTTGGCTGTAGTTTCCCTGCACCTTGTACAGCGCTGCCAGATTGTTGAGACTGTTGGCTACATTGGGATCTTCCAGTCCCAGCACCTTCTCAAAGATTGCCAAGGAGCGTTGCAAGAGCGGTTCAGCTTGGCTGTAGTTTCCCTGTGCCTTGTACAGGTTTGCCAGATTGTTAAGGATAGTGGCAACCTTTGGGTGTTCAAGTCCGAGCACTTTCTCCCGAATTGCCAAGGAGCGTTGGTAGAGCAGTTCGGCTTGGGCATAGTTTCCCTGTGCTTCGTACAGTAATGCCAGATTGTTGAGACTGATGGCAACATCCAGGTGTTCAGAACCCAGCACTTTCTCCGAGATTGCCAAGGAGCGTTGCAACAAGGGTTCGGCTTTGCTGAAGTTCCCCTGTTCCCGATACAGCCCTCCTAGATTGTTGAGGATAGTGGCAACATCGGGGTGTTCAGGTCCCAGTACTTTTTCCCGAATTGTCAAGGCTTGTTCTGCCAGGGGAATGGCAGCAGCATATTGACCCTGATTGTAAAGCTGGTTTACCTGTTCACTCAGCCGCTTGGCTTCCTCCAATTCGGCTGACTGTTGGGCTGACTGGGGGGGATTGGCTTGTCCTGCCACTGTTGCTGGCACTTGTGCTAGTAACCCTATGACTCCGATTAGTGTCACAGCCGATGGTAATGCTCTCTTGATTAGTGCATTTCCCCTCATCATCCCGCTCTCGCCCTCACTCTTTGAACACGCTCTTTATATATCTCACACCAATCAGGTTATGCAGGTATTGATATAGAATTTTCTAGCCTGGTGGCTTTCTTTACTGCCACAACGTTTGAAGCGTTTGCGTCGCATGGTGCGATCGCGTTTTGCACTCCATTCACCAAGCTCAAAGCTAAATCATTCGAGTTCACAATGACAAACTTTGACCTCAGAACTCGGAACGTCTCGCTTCAAACCGCAACGTTCTCTGTTTAAACCGGAACATTGCCCCTGACAACCAGACGATTGTTGTTTTAGTCAGGAACGTTCTCACTTCAAACTCGAAGCTTCTCATCTCAAGCTAGAACATTCTCACTCAAAGCGAGGCCAAGGTATCTTGTCGAGAATCGCATTCCTTACTGCCACTGATGCGATCGCTTTCCATCTGCCTCAATCAAGATAGGATAGCGATAAGCTTTGCAGGTAGACCATGCAGCGAGATGAAGTACTCTCAATTCTGGCGCAACATCAAGACTCACTAAAACGCTTTCGTATCAAATCTCTAGCAATTTTTGGTTCAACAGCACGAGCTGAAGCTAGACCAGACAGCGATGTAGATATCCTAGTCGAGTTCGAGCAGCCAGTCACCTTTGACCAGTACATGGATTTGAAATTCTACTTAGAAGACCATTTAGGGACACGAGTAGACTTGGTGAGTCGGCGTACCCTCAAACCTCAAATTCGATCTTCTGTAGAACAGGAGGCTATCCCTGTCACGTAGTATTCGCCTATACCTGGAAGACATTCTCGCTAGTTGTGCCAAGGTAGGGCGCTATACACAAGGTATAACCTGCTATTGAGGATTCAAACGCTCCACAAAAGCTTGATGTTCTGCCGTCTGTAATCCCTGCTGCAAAACAGCTAAAACCCCAGCCATATCCCCCTCTCGTAGCGCATTCACTGCTAACCATAATCCAGGGAAAATCTCACTACGAATTATCCCAGCCTCATCGGGGTGTAACGCAACATATCTTCCCTCTTGAAGCCTGAACCAATCTAAGCGATTTTCATAAATTTGCCAGACAATATACTCTTGCACGCCATTGCGACGATAGGCATTAAGTTTGTCATTGAGGTCATAGGAAGCACTAGAAGCAGCAATTTCTGCAACTAATTCAGGTGTACCTTCCACATAATCATCATCACTAATGCGAGAATTACCACCTACTTCTGGTTCAATTCTAAGCAAGGCATCCGGTTGAGGTTCGTTATCCGCATCTAAACGCACCGTAGTATTATCAGCAAGATACACACCAACAGTTGCTGCCTCATAGACTAACAGCCAACCAATAATTTCTGCATGAGGCTTACCATGACCGTTAGCACGAACAGGTGAAGCCACGTAGACCACTCCTTCAATTAATTCAGCTTTTTTAATATGCGGCATTGCTGTATAGCGACGCTCAAATTCTTGGCGAGTTAAGCGATCGCCGTTTTCTAAAGGGGGAAGAGAAGTAACAGGACTCGCTGACATAAGAACAACCTCCACTTGCGATCGCTCATTCGTAAAAACAATCTACCTCAATCCTTATACCGAGGAAACACGCTAGATAAATCGAGAGATAAATCTGAAAAACCAGGCAGAGTCACGCTAGCATTTTGCAGAAAAACCTGCTTGTTTGCATAACCAAAATTGCCTTGTAAATCTTGATAAGGTCGAGTGTAAACTTCCAAACAACCAGCTAATAAATTAAATATCCAATAATCAGAAATTCCCGACTCAGCGTAGAGTGGTAACTTCACCTCTTGGTCATACTTAAGCGTAGAATCTGCTACCTCAACTACTAATAAAATATCAGCCGGACTAGGATGACTTGATAAGTAGCGATCTCCACGATTACGCGCAATCACCAGATCGGGTTCAGGTTCACTATTGGGAGGCAAAGAAATCGGTTCTTGTCCCCGAACGATCGCCCGCCTTTGCAACAACATCGTCACTTCGTAAACTAAGGAGGTATTGCAAACAGTGTGCGGCGTTCCTTTAGCTACCATTTGCATCAGTTCTCCGCGAATTAACTCTACCCGTTCATTTTCCGTGAGAAACCCCAATTCAATGAGACGGTGATAGTCTGAGAGCGAAAAACGTTTTGGAGTAACAGCGCTGAAAGTAGGCATATGTCTCGGCAATCTGTCCGTGATAGACGACTGAGTTTAGCCACAGTCTAACTGGAAAATAGGGAGTCGGGAGTTGGGAGTCGGGAGTCGGAGAGAAGAGAAATTTTCATCCCTTCTTGGTGCGCGCAGTACATGGCGTCTAGCTCGAACAACCTTGTGATCTGAAATTCCAGTCTGCTCAACAGATAAGCGTAAAAAAATCCAAATAAAATAGTCAAATCTTAGTCCTCTTAAGAGCGTTCCACGGGCGGCGATGGCAACCCGTTATAGATGAAAGAAACTACTCCCCCTGCTCCCCCTGCTAGTTTCTTAGGAGGACTTTAGCTATGACGCAGGGATTTGAATCCCTGGCGGTTGAGTAGAGCGATGCAAGATGTAAGTCAGGAGAAAATTCACCTTCGCTGCTCTCGGCAATGCATATTTTTGCCTTTACTTCAATCCGTAATTTCTCGGAAATTATTTTTTAATTTACAGCAAAAAATACTTGCTTAATTAAAAACAAGTTGCTACAATAACACTGTTGCAACGGCAATGGGTCAGGCCAACCCCCATACTTTGGACCGTCAAGGGTTGGCTGTGGCTCCAATAAACAAAAGGAGACAAGTAAATTATGACTTACAAACGATGCCTCAAGCCTTGGGCAGTTGTCCGTCAACTGCCCACACTCAAATGGGTAATCATCGCCCGGTACCGCTCGCGCTCAGATGCTGACGGACATCTTCAGTTATTGCGTCAACGAGTACCCAGCATCCAATTTAAAGTGGTGTTTGAGCAGTCGAATTGCTAAGGAATGACACTTGCAGGGGCACGTACTCCATACGCTGCCCCTCTTCAAATCAAACGTCAATATTCTTGTAAGCTTACTCCTGACTCCCGACTCCCGACTCCTGACTCCCAACTCCCGACTCCCGACTCCCAACTCCCGACTCCCTAGAAGATTTAAGAGTTCGCTTTCTCTCCAGAAATTGCTCAAGTGCTGTGCGGCGATTTGCCAAGAAGCGACTCCAAAAACCTGGCAGAAAACTATCCATCGTTTGAGCCAGCGCCCAAGTCTCCAAGTTGATCATTTTGTATCGCCGCTCATGGGAGTGTTGCAACTTGGCAATCAGCTTCTTAATTTCAACACTGCTAGGCGTATCAAAGTCTGCAAAGGTTCGCTCTTTAGAGGCGTCAGAGGCGTCAAAATCAAGCTTAGGCATGATAGTTACCTACGGACAGGAGTTAGCCGATTAAACTGGGAGAGATGGCAAGATTGAGCAGGCGACTTTCTAAGAAATCTCTGAGTTTCTCCAGAATCCCTCTGCCTCTAATCTAGACCCTCACCACTCATTCTAAAGCTGGGTAATTTCCTTCCCTGCTCTAATCTACAGCAACGGTTGTCAGCTCTTGTCTACACAGAAGCCTCTAAATCCTTGGAATTATAAGCCCTGGTGGTGCCAGCCCTGGTCAATCCTGTTAACAGGATCAGCGATCATTACTGGCAGCTGGGTAACCCTAAAAACCGTTTGGGTAACAGTTCTCATTTCCCTGCCGATTTTGGTGTGGTGGATATATTTCTTATTACTCTGGCCTGAGCTAATCAGGCGTAGTGGCCTGCTAGAAAATTATCAGCAAAGTAGCCAAGATTCTATTCCTCAGGTAAGAGATTGATCGTTAACATTATCAATACTCCTCGACTCAGACGCTAAAATCTGTAATCAATACGCTGGTTTTGGTACTTCAAAAAAGGACTCAGTTCCCTGTCGCGGCAGTGCGACTTGTAGCCAAATTATCATCGGCTGAACGTAGCGAAGAATTTTCATGGAAACTCGTGCAGCAACGCTCCACTGCTCTAACATTCGCTGTCAGGCTCCAAACCCCCAGAGCAATAAGTTCTGCCAGCAATGTCGCACACCGCTGCTCAGGCGTTACCTATGGGCTATGGGCAGCGCCATCGATGCTTATAAACCTGGGGAAGTGCTTGCTGGGCGCTATGAGCTTGTGCAACCACGAATTCTCTTAGATACTCAACCAGGGCTACCACCAGAGACGCCCCTAGAAATTCCTCGTGTACTCGCGCCCTATCTGAGGCTTTCTCCCTATGGATTACATCTGCCTCAAGTCTATGGGCGGCTGACGTTGACGGAGGAACGTCGCCGCTCAGAAGTTTGGCTACTCGAAGACGCACCAATTTCTACAGGTGCTTCCCTGTCGGGAAAAGAGGCAGCTAGCGCAGAAGGATATCTGTTGCCAGAACTCACTAGCGTCTGGAAAAATGCAACAGCGGTGCGTCAGTTAAACTGGCTGTGGCAGATGGCTTCCCTGTGGCAACCCTTAAGCAGTGAAGGTGTTGCTTCTAGCTTGCTGGCACCAACACTACTGCGGGTAGAAGGTTCCATTGTCCGGTTGTTGGAGTTGCAGCTAGATACTAAAGGCGCACCAACTCTACAAGAACTGGGTCAGTTTTGGTTACAACGGCTTGTTGGGGCATCATCGGTCATTAATGAGTTTTTCCAACAACTTTGTACTCAACTCACAGAAGGGCAGATCCAGACATCAGAAGAGCTAGTGGCGCTGCTGGATCGAGCACTTAAAGAGTGTGGGCGATCGCAATCTCATACTTATCAGATTTTCACCCGTACTGATTCAGGCCCAAGTCGCCCGCACAATGAAGACGCCTGCTATCCGCCTAGTGGTCAATTAATCCGTCCGTCAACCGAAGCTGATACTTTAGCCATTGTCTGTGATGGGATTGGGGGGCACGAAGGCGGTGAGGTGGCTTCTCATTTAGCGATCGACACACTCCGAGAGCGAGTAGAAAAACTGCACTCAGACCCAGAGCGCTGGAACTCACAAAGCCTGACACTGGAATTAGAAAAAGCTGTTTGTACGGCAAATGACTCAATTAGCTCTACCAACGACAACGAGCATCGCTCCGAGCGACAACGGATGGGCACAACGCTGGTGATGGCTCAAGCCTGCGCTCATGAAATCTACATTACTCATGTTGGTGATAGTAGAGTCTACTGGATAACTCGCTACAATTGTCACCAAGTCACGCAGGATGACGATTTAGCGTCCAGAGAAGTGCGACTCGGTTACTCTCTCTACCGAAATGCTGTGCAACAGCCAACCTCTGGCTCTCTGGTACAAGCGTTGGGCATGGCACCTTCATCAACACTTCATCCGACGGTACAGCGCTTTGTGGTGGATGAGGACTGTGTTTTTCTGCTTTGCTCTGACGGTCTGAGCGATCATGACCGGGTAGAGCAATACTGGAAAACAGAAATTCTGCCAATTATCGAGGGTCGAGTTGATTTACCGACAGCCGGGGCGCGATTAATCGAGCTAGCTAATACCCAAAATGGGCACGACAATACCACCGTAGCTTTAGTTTACTGCAAAGTAGCCTCTTCAAAGCAGACCAAGCAAACCCAATTGCCACCGCCCCATCTCGAATCGCTTCCCACTGCCGCGAGCATGGTGCAAACTACTCTGGCTGCTGCTCCTTCCGCGATGAAAACGCAACAGCTGTCGTCACCGGGTTCAAATCGACGCCCTTGGGGGCTGTTACTGGGAATCTTGGTTCTATTGGGGCTGGGTGGAGTCCTCGCTTACGTCTTCATCCCCAGAGAATTAGTCGATCCACTAATGAAGCAGATTGGTTTTAATTCCAGTTCCAGTCCGACATCGCCACCTGCTACTTCATCCCCTCTACCTGCAAGCCCAACGCCAAATTCCTCAGAGGTTCCTGCTTTGGATGCCTCAGCACTGATTCAAGTTACTAGTTCAACCACCAAAAACTCACAGGATAAAGCTGTCCCACTGTTGCTGCGGCGCGGATTGCCACCCCAAAATCCCTCAGTAGTAGGTATCATCCCTGCTGGTAGCGTTTTGCAAGTAATCAGCAAATCACCAGACGCGCAGCAAGAGAACTGGTTACAGTTGAGAGTTTGCTCTCCGGGTTCCGGCAACTCTAAGACTCAGCAACCAGCCTCAGGAAAGATTTCTGCTGAACGTCTCCCCAGTAAAGTGATAAAATCTCCAATAGCTTCAAACTCGAAGCCAACTCCAGTCGCTCATCGTCAGGTAGCAGCGGGAGAAGGAGGTTGGATTAGAGAAGCTGAGATTGTGCCAATCATTAACCTAAATTTCACACCAACACCTGCCCAGCAAAGTGAATGCGCGCCGGTGGCTCCCGCTCCTGCATCTACCCCAATACCGAAACCAACTTCATCTGGTTAAAAGTTAGAAGTGTTAGCAGGTTAGCAAGTTAGGCACCATAAGCTGCGCTCACAACGAACAAATGAAAATCTTTCTTCCCCTACTCCCTACTCCCCACTCCCTACTCCCTATTTTCACAGCAGAACTTCCAACCATAAACATCCCAACCTTCAACCTATGAGCTTGCGACTGTCCGACCTGCCAACCTTCAACATTCAATCTTCCAACCTTCAACCTTACTCGGTAGACTGATAAGAAAACAGGTACAGTTGCTCTTCGTCTGGGCTTTTAATGTCTGATAATGAAAATCCTTGCCTCAGTTTAGCGATCGCTCGTCTATCAACGGCTGGGGCAGACAACTTTGCGATTTGGGTACTCAATGCCCCCTATCCTGGGGGTTACGTTCATCATGACTGTACTTGGACTGAAACTCTGACTCAGACATGGCTGGCGTGGCAAGAGATGTTTTCCTTGCGTGGTTTACCTCATGTTCCTCTCATCCATCACGCCACTCAGTCTCCTCAGATTCTGCCTTTGAATAACGACATCAGTGCCTCTGGTCAGATAACCAGTTACAGTAGTCGTTTGATGCAGCAATTGGGAATTGATCTGTGGGCATGGCTCTTTGACGGTCCAATTCAGCAGGCTCTTGCTGAGAGTCGAGGCATTGCCATGGGGCAAAGTAAACCCCTGCGTATGCGTCTGGAAATTCGCGACCCTGATTTTATCCCACTCCCCTGGGAAATCATGCAGCCCATGGCAGGAAAACAGGCAATTTCTCTCTCTCAGCAACTACTATTTAGTCGAACCACCAGTGACGTTGACTCCCTCAAACCCTTCACCCGCATCAACCAAGCATTAAACATCCTGCTGGTACTCGGACAAGACGCCCACAAACCTAACCGTCCAACTGCTGGTTTGCAGCTAGAACAAGAAGCCGCAGCCCTAGCAAGAGTTCTCACTGCTTGTGGACAACCAGACGGCTCTAGCGACAACTTTGCAGCCCCAGTTCCCTGCCATGTTCAGACACTGTTACAACCAACACCAGCAGAACTAATCGACGCGCTGGAAACAGAAGCCTACAATATCCTGTTTTATGCGGGTCATGGCGAACCAGCACCAGATGGCGGATTGCTATTTTTGCGACCAGATGCCACCATCAATGGTACAGAACTTGCCCAAGTTCTAGTTCGCACTCAGGTAACTTTAGCCGTATTTAACGCTTGTTGGGGTGCTCAACCCGATCAAGAAGGTTCACAAACTATTCCCCGCAGCAGCTTAGCCGAAGTACTCATCCACCATGGCGTTCCCGCTGTCTTAGGAATGCGCGACTCTATATCGGATCGAGAAGCTCTAAGTTTTATTCAAACTCTTGCCCAAACCCTTGCTGCACGAATGCCAATTGACCAAGCTGTGGCAGTGGCAAGGCAGCAATTGTTGACGCTTTATAAGTTCAATCAACCCGCTTGGACTTTGCCAGTGCTGTATATGCATCCTGAGTTTGAAGGCGAGTTGATTAAATCAGTAGAAGAAGGGATAACAGAACTCCCCAGTATGCCACCCGAATGGCTCAGAAACCAAGCCCCAATTGCTTCTTTGCGTTCTCTAGAAGAAACCGATAAAGTCTGGCGGATTCGAGGTGGACTGATGCGAGTGGGACGGGGACAGGAAAACGATTTGGTGATTCCTGAAAAATGGGCTAGCAACGAACATGCAGAAATCATCTGCCGTGATGCTTATACTGTCCAAGCGAATGCTCCCACTTACTTTTTACGCGACAAATCACGCAACGGCACACATATTTTATTTCCCGATGATCATTGGCAGATAATCCACCATAGGGAGGTGCCATTACAATCGGGTATCAAGCTAAAGTTTGGAAGTCCTCACGGTCAGACGCTGGAGTTTATTATTGAAGCTTCAGAGTCTTTGGATTGAGCAAGCTGCATCGGCATTTAAGGCCGCCTATTCACTGGCTAGCTTTTTGTCAGCTGTACTACTGATTACTGGAAAAGTTGTCGTCTTTAGGCAGACAGCAGGCGCTAGCGTCCAATAACTTCGACAAAGCGGTAGTAATTAGTACGGCAGCAAACAACCAACAGGAGTATCGTTTATTTTAAGAGCTGTTACGGAACTCTATAGGGTGCTGATGTAGCTATCCATGCCGGGTTTCATCTACTACAAGTAACTGGAGGGGCATTATGACAAGTCAATTCATTCATTATGAAGATTGTGAGATGGCTTTGAACAGCGTACACGGAGAACTACTAGAGGCACTCTTGCAGCCAGAAGAGGATTTTTATCCTTGGAATCCAGCTGAACTAGAGGCAGAAGCTTATTTTGCTGAACGAGAACGAGGGTTCTTCTTGTCCGATTGGCAAGAGGAAGAGGAAATCAACAGCGCCTCGCAAGCGCTATTCAACCAGATACATGAGTGTTGGGCACCCAAGGTGTCATCAGTCACAGACAGATTGAAACTGTCTTTATCTGAGCGGTTTGGCCCACTCATTCCTCAAGCTTGGTTGGAGGCGATCGCGAATCAAGCTCAACAAATTTTCCAGAGCAACCTATCTTTGGCGGATCAGCTGGTGCTATGTGTTGAGCCAGTGCTGCCAAACTGGGCACAAGAAGATCTGTTGGTCTTTGCTCGTCCTTGGGCTTACGCGATGCGGGGAACATCAGAGTCTGTAGAAGAAACCTCTGTCACCGATCAACCCGTGGAGTGGACTGACTTATCTCAAATAGAACAGGTGCGCCTAACTTTGGCAGTCGCCCACTCAGCTCTCGTTCAACTTCAAGACTCAAGTAGACACTCTGGAGGATCATAAAGCTGTCCAATCTACAAAGCTTGCATCCTCTCAGCCGAACAGCCGCTTAACTAATATTGTTGAAAGCGCCAAGTCCGGCTTTTTTTCAGATGCGATCGCAATTTATGGCGTGGAAGTCTTAATTACGCCTTCAGCGTACGTTGAAGAATCCAGCTCATCAACCCTGGAGCAAATCGATAAGCCGCTGTTGCTGCCGCTGCCGTTCCCACCACCACCTCGGCTTGTGGATGCTTAACAACATCCCAAATTGCCTTGGCGACATCTTCCGATTTACTCGCAAAAGGACTTTCTATAAACTGTTTCATCTGCTGCTGTCGCTGGTTTGTCTCTTGTTCGTCACGACCTCGAAAGAGTGACCGTTTGATAAAACCCGTTTTAGTCGCACTAGGATGTACGCCACAAACCTGAATACCTTTTGGTTCGAGTTCCAGACGCAATGTTTCAGTCAGACCCGTGATGGCATATTTACTCGTACAATAAAGCGTCATGTTCGGTAAAGGAACTTTGCCGCCGAAAGACCCGACATTAACAATTGTTCCTGCCCTGCGCTCCAGAAAATGAGGGAGCAGTGCTTGGATCGTGTGAACGTATCCCCACAAATTGACATCAATTACTTTGTGCCAATCTTCTAAAGAAGTCTTCTCCATCAGCCCTGAACTACAAATACCAGCATTGTTGACCAGAACGTCAATTTGACTGTAGGCTGTCAATGCCCTCTCAACCAGTGTATTTACCTGCTGTGGATCGGTAACGTCCGTAGGAACGGCTAAAGCGTTACCTCCTTGGGCAGAAATTTCTTGAGCGACGGAATTTAAGCGCTGGGGTTCACGGGCAGCAAGGACAACGTTATAACCATGCTGAGCAAATACCCGTGCTGTCGCTTTGCCGATACCTTCGGAGGCACCAGTAATTAATAAAGTGGGAGCCATGCTGCTAGTTTACAAAACTACAAACTTCTTCTCTAGTGTGTTCGATCAGCATGGAAAAGCCGTCTGACTCCCGTTAGATTTTCAGGACTTACGCAGAACCTCTACATGTAGGGTGGGCAGTGCCCACCCTACTACTACTAGCAGTAGCGTTTAAATCAGCAATTTGCGTAAGTCCTGATTTTGTTTTTAGCTGTGGCAAGCCACAAATTGTCAGTAAGTGGACTCAAAACTTATCGCACATCCACGGTTGTGAGCCAGAAAATAACTGAGTGGCAACTGATAAGGCAGTATCACTAGCTTCAATTTGACCCGTAAGCTGCAATTGATGAGGTGTAAACAGTCCGGTGTATAAAGGTGCAAGCGATCGCACATCTAGCTTCAACTCTCCCTTTCCTCCCCTAGTGACTTGGGCCTGTCCCTCAGAAACGGTTAAGACAAACTGCCCGTTGTTCTCTAAAAGCAAATCATCTCGGACATCTAGATGTAGCCTCGCTTCTACTCCTTCTGGATAACCCCGCTTCTCTAAGGCTTTTGGCACATCAACGACTCGTAGCATCCAGTGTCCTGATTCATAGATGTCATCTGTTTCTTCTGGAAGCAGTAATGTCAGAGGGTCAGCCATCGAACTACGCCACTGTACTTTATCAATGATGGAGCGGTGATCGGCTATGAATGTCCAAAAACGCCGTCCAGCAGCGGCTGTTAGCACTACCCAATCCCTGATAATCATTATGGACTCGTCAGATTCTCGGTATTGGAAGAAAATAACGTAGCCCTCCGGTTGAGTTTCAGAACCAATGAGATAGGCATAGATCATCTGTTCTTTGGGCGGTTCTAGCATTTCCTCCCACAAAGTTTGATTTCGAGCCAAATGTCCGTTATTGACTCTCGCTTTTTGGTGATATAGCTCGTGAAAAACTTCGTGGCTTACAGGAATCACAGGTTGCATGGGGAGAGTGCGATCGGCTATCTGGATGCTATTAGTGGGAAGTTCCCTGCTGCAAAAGACTCCACTTTGTTCATACCCCACTTTCCGGTAAGGGCGCTGAGTAGCTGCATACAGCACTGAAAGTGGCACTCCGTTGGCATGGAGTTCTTTGAGGGTGTGACTCAGCAGTGCGATCGCAGCTCCTGTGCCACGATACTCTGGAGCTATGCCAACAGACGCAATTCCTGCCATTGGAACCAGTTCATCGCCATACCACTGTCCCATAGGTAAGATTGACCAAAAATATGGGATTCAAGCCCCGTCCTTCTAGGACGGCTTTTTATTGGGTTCCGGAAAACGAGCAATCAGGCTTCTAATCAACTCAGATTTTGTCATACCTCTATTAACGGCTTCTGTTTCCAGTTGCCGTTTTTCGTATGCAGTGAGTCTGATAAAAATTTTTTCAGTTTTCATAAAAATGTGCGGACATTTGGGTATACGTTTAGTATAATGTAAAACAAGGAGGAAAAACATGAAAGCTAGATACCAGTTCAGATTCTATCCAACAGAGCAACAGAAACAGAGCTTGGCACAATTGTTTGGTTGCGTCCGTGTTGTTTACAATGATGCGCTGGCTATCTGTAAGCAATCCGTTAGCGAAGCGTCCGCGAGTACCCGCTCGACGAAAAAGCCTAAGTCAGCTGAACTCCAGAATCTGGTTATCACTCAAGCAAAAAAGACTGAAGCTAGGATGTGGTTGAAGGAGGTTTCAAACATACCTTTACAGCAGTCAGTAGCTGATTTAGAGATAGCTTTCAAGAACTTTTTCGATTCTTGTAAAGGCAAAAGAAAAGGGCGTAAAGTTGGCTATCCCAAGTTCAAGAAAAGGACTAATTCTCAATCAGCAAGGCTAACTCGCGGTGGTTTTTCAATTAAAGGAAATGAGGTTTATTTAGCAAAGATTGGCAATGTTAAGCCAGTTTGGTCTAGAGAATTGCCTGACGCACCAAGTTCAGTAACTATCATCAAGGATTGTGCTAACCGTTATTTGTTAAGCTTTGTTGTGGAAATTGAACCCGTCAATATTGATGCCAAGAACCAAAGTATCGGTATTGATTTAGGGATAAAAACTTTTGCGGTAATGAGTAATGGAAGTAAGGGTTTTAGTCCTTGCTACAAACGACTTGACCGCAAGGTACGTAAACTTCAGCGCAAGCTAGCACGTCAGCAAAAAGACTCAAAACGGAGAAACAAAACCCGCATCCAAATAGCCAAAACTCACAATAAAATTGCCGATACTCGTAAAGACTTCCTGCATAAGCTATCGACTAAAGTTGTTAGTGAAAACCAAACTATCGTGCTAGAAGATTTGAACGTGTCAGGCATGGTCAAAAACCGTAAACTGGCAAGAGCAATCAGTCAGCAAGGATGGCGTGAATTTCGGGTATTGGTTGAGGCAAAAGCTGAAAAGTACGGACGCAAGTTTGTAGTTATTAGCCGATGGGAGCCTACCAGTCAAACTTGCTCTGATTGTGGTTTTAAATGGGGCAAGATTGATTTATCGGTACGTTCTGTGTTGTGTATCAATTGCGGCACAGAACACGACCGAGATGAGAATGCTTCGATAAATATAGAAAAAGTCGGGATAGGGCATTGCCACGACTCTAAACGAACACGGAGACAGAGTAAGACTACCTCGGTAGCGTCAGTCGATGAAGTGTTAAGAATCACCGCTCACCAAGGGACGGTGAGTATGTCAAAAACCGCCTATTATTTGTGTGGCTTGACGGATAATTCTGAAGTTTTCTAAGCCGATGCGCTTGGAATAAGTCTCCCAGCCGCTTGAGGTGTTGAAGCACTGATTGAGGAGAATCCCCAGACTTTCAGCGTCTTCTGGTGTTGAGACTATTTCATAGTCAAGCTGAGATGTCATATCAGTTTCATTTATACTACATTAACTATACTCATGTAGTATAACCCTCCCATCACCCGCTTAATCTTCAGTCTCTAACTTCTAGTCATATCTACAAGTAACTTTAAAGGAAACCACAAAAATTTACGTTTCTTAACAAAAATCCGAAAAAGATTAAACTTCATTGCGGAGTCATCGGACTTTAAAAATAGCGTGATAACTTTTATTAATGTTGATGAGACAGTAAAGTTTAGGCAAGGAGGACACCTTGGATTTGCATTCTGCTCAAGCCCCAAGCGCTTTTTTTCGTGAAGATATTAGTGAGTACGTGGCTCAGCTTCAACTGCACATGGCACTGCAAGCCCGTAACTTAGTTCCTACCCTCACCAAGGCAACAGATAGCCGAGAGCAGCTCTTGCAGCAAACCCAAGCGAATATTGAAAAGCTTGTCTCGCGGCAAGCCATCTAGTAATTAATATATTATTGACCAATCTCCCGACATTCAGTCGGGAGGTTTTGTGTTGTTGGTTATTGGTTATTGGTTGTTGGTTGTTGGTTGTTTGTGTTTTTAACAAAACTTATTGGAGGTATTGGTGCATTCATCCCTCATCCCTCATCCCTCATCCTTCCCAGTAACGTTAACGCTATTTATTAGCTCGAGCCACCCGACTGGCAGCTAAAGAATTTTCGGCATAGTTGAGCGCCTGTTGCCAAACCTCATAGCCACGACGCGTTAAGTGTATGCCATCCGTCGTCAACTCCTGCCGCAGCTGGCCTTGACCATCGACAAACAAACTGTAGAGATTTAAATAGCCCGCTCCTTCTTGTCTAGCAACAAGGGCGATTTGTTTATTAAGGTTACGGATTCGCTCGTTGAAAATTCCATTCAAGCGTGTGGGCAGAATAGATTGCATAATCACTTGGGACTTTGGGTGATTGAGCCTTAGGTGATACATAATCTTACGTAAGTTATTGAGAATTACCTCATCGCTTGCACCTTGACGTAAATCATTGATACCAGCTAGTACATAAATCGTATCGGGTCGAGTTTGGGAAAAGGCGGACAATCGGTTTAGGATTTGAGCGGAATTCTCTCCAGAAATTCCTTGATTGAGCCAAAGGCGATCGCGATTGCTAGGGAATCCCTCTGAGGGAAACCACATACTCAGCGAATCTCCCAACAAAATACCGAGATGATTGGAACCTTGTCCATTAGCAATTACTTTGGCTTCCTCTTGCAAAAGACGTATCCATTGCTCATGCGTAGGTGGTTTTAGCAGCAGCCCCTGAGAGTTAGTTGTCTGTATCCAAAAGGACTGGAAGCTATTGGCAGGCAAGTTTGTATAAATTTTGCCAGCTTTTAAAGCCACTAATCTTTGGAGATAGAGTTGAGTTCCAGAGACGGGAGAGGCAGCAGTTGACTGGGGTATGAGCAACGTTGGTGGATTGGTTGCTGCTGGCCCAGTGGCTGGTGTCAACAATTGGGATAGGTGTGTTGAAGTGGTTTGTCTGTGGAACTTAACTAGACTGGGTTGAGGCTGGCTGAATTCAACAGCAGCTATTTCTACAATTGGAACCATTTTAGGAGTAACAGCAGATTGCAGCGTATGAGCGGCGGTGGAAGTTAACAAGGTACCGAGATTATCGGGTAGGTTTGGGGGTAGGGGTGGTAGAGGGGGGACTGATATTGGTCCAGTTACCAGAAAACTTGCCGCTAATAGATAAGGTTCGCTCATGTTGTGATTCCATCACCATCTCCTTTTCTTTGACAACCACTAAGAGTAAACTTCAGGATTTTATCGGCAATTTGCTATGAGCGGCTAGGTTAATTTTGCGATCGCTCACTAGGGCAGTGTATTTCTCACACAAGTTACCACCGTATTGGCGATCGCGCCAGTACTGCTGCTTGCAGATTGACTTCCAGTATGGTACAGCTCATGTGGTCAACAACTCTGTCGAGATGCATTAGCAGAATCGCACCTTGGCAGTAAAATCACCAGAGTTAATTAACTGGTGAAGTAGCTGGTGGAACCAACTGAAGCGCAATACCTGGTACTCAATGCTCTAGATACTCTAGGGCTGCTTGAATATAACTTCTATGATGAAGAGGATGGAATTTGGTACGTTGAAACACCTAGCCCGGTATTGCCGATTTCCAAGATTTTGCAAGATGGGGAAATTACCCCGATTATACCGGAGTGAAAAGTATGAGTGATTCCAATGAAATAACCAAGCAAAAATACGAAAGATTTAAAGAACTATTTGCCCTAGCGAGGCAACGTTATCTAGATGCAGGAGGTGACCCGCAACGCTCCAATGGCAGTCTTCATAATAATGATTATTTGACCGATGAAGAGCGTAAAGAATTATCGGTTTTAGGGCGTCAACTTTCAGGAATACGTATTATTGATGGTTATGTTCACTGTCAAGGTAAATCGTGGAAATTACCTGAGAATTCACCTTTGCTGAAGGAAGAAATTGAAGCTGATTCTTAGTTGTAAAATGGTTTTTCAATCAGAGGTAGAGCGTTAGGTAAATTACCTTTACGAAGAGATGCGATCGCTTTTGTATCCTGAATAGGTGATACATCAGTTACTGGCTGTGCTTCCTGTTTTCAATCTCAGCGATGGGTAACAACAAGGTATCTTCAATGTGCGTTCGCACTTCGCTACTTACATGACAACTGTTATTTAGACGCTCTACTAGGTACTGATTAAACTTGTAATAGGCCTTCAACATACCCTTAAACTTGTTGAAATGCCCATCATAGCTGATGTTGAGTTCCGGAATTCTCACAGGTTTTAATTGCTCAATCCATGCTTGGTTTTCTGCTTGCCACCACTCGTTAAATCTTTCCTTATCTTCATCCGGGTCAGGCATTTGGGCTTGGATTTGTTGCAGTTTTTGGCTCAGTTCAGGCTCAAGGTCGAGTGCAAAGATACGGGCAAGAACAACGTCAAGGTCAACATCTAAGGTTATGTCAAGGACATCAGTAGCTTGTTTACGAGCAAGGGAAGCAGCACGCACAAAGGAACCGGCAGAGTGATAGAGACGAGAAAGGGAGTTGGGATTAGTATGGATACGACCCAGGAAAAGACCAAGGACACGAACAAGGGCAAGATAAAAAGCACGAAGAGCAACAGGTGTGTGATGAGTCTTAACTGAACAAGATTTCTGGTTTACCCACTTGAGAATTTGCTGCATTTCCTCATCTTTTGCTGCGAATTCATCTATTTGTTGCTTCAATAGAAGAAGTGTATTAGCCTTCCAAGACATTTCGCCGGCTAGCAAAAACACTTCCCTCCAGCGTTTCTCAGTCAGCAATCTTCTGATTACCTTTGGATTAGAACTAGCAACAATTTCTCTAGCCGTGAAATATTCTTGAAACGTTAGGTGAGAGAAAGAGTAAATTCCTAGTGAACGCTCTACCAATAACCCATGTTGCGCCTCAATAGCTTTCAACACATCCATGCTATCCTGTTGCAATTCATCTGGATCATTTTTGCTATCGGGTAAGGCACGGAGATAGTCTGCGATAAGTTGCTGGATTTTGCCTTGCTCAAAAAAGTAATCCCCTTGTTCAAAGGTAATAGCAGCCGCCTGACTCAATAAGTTACGCTTGCGTTGTACACTCAAATTGCGATAAATTTCATCCCGTTGAATACCTCTGACTTCATCCCATCTGACTAACAGAATGTCTATGCCTTGCTCATAGAGCTTTGCTCGACCGGAAGGAAAATCTGCTGCTTCTTGAAAAAATAAGCAAGTCAGACTTAGCAAAATTGGTGTAACTGCCAGTTCTCGAATTTGCTGATTCTCTGGAAGCTGAAGCTTCTCGATAAACTGAGCTGCTTTATCTCGCCCCTCCTGTTCAGAATTATTTGCAACCGCTACAAACCACTTTTTTACAAAGTCTTCGATTTGTTCAGAGTTAAAATCTGCAACTTGGACATCAGTGAATCCGTCAAAACCATAGGCTTGGGCAGAAATTCGACAAGTAATTACTAACTGATTCTGGTAATATTGCTCAGTAAACCGACGAATTTCTTTCAAGACTTTCTTGAACTGGGCTTGTGGCACTTCATCCAAGCCATCCAGCAATATTAAGGCTCTGCCGCGTCGTAGTAAAGTTTCCACTTCCTCAGCTAAGACACCACAGCTTTCTAGGTCTTGGCTGATGTAGTTAAATAAGCTGAAATCACCAGCATCACAAGCATCCTCAGCGAAATCTTTCAGTCCAATGAAAATCGGCAGTTTGTCACTGTTGAATTCACCTTTGTTGCACTCAATAGCAAGATGTTTCAAAAATGTGGTTTTGCCGGAGCCGGGTTTGCCCAGCATCATTAGCTTAAGATACGTGTTTACTGCCGTTTGTGCTGATACCCGTTCCTGACGAACCTTACCTAAGCCAAAACGGTCAAATTCTCCAGTATCCGGGTTGACCTGAGGCAACTGAGAAATTTCGAGTGGTATGGATTGGGTAGGCTTTTCCAGAATATTGACATCGACGTAAAGGTGATTGACGTTAACCGGTTGGGGAACGTTCAACATCCGCAGGGTGCCACACTGATATTGGATTTTGTCGTGGTAGCGCTGACGTACCTCTTGCACCAAGGTATCCACAGTTTTTGAAGTAGGGTTGCTGCTCACCTCCTCATTTCCAACAAAATCAGGATTCTTTGATGTCACATCTTCTACAGCAGCAGGCTCAGGGTCGTTGGGTGGTCTATCGACGATCTCTTGCCAGTCTAGACCTAACTTATGGCAAATCTCTTCAAAAGTAGCGCGGTCAACTGGTTTACAGCCAAAAAAATTGCTTAGCGTTGACCGAGCCATTTCTAACTCTTCCGCTAGCGCCTTCTTACTCCAGTTGTTGCGGTTCAAAGCTTTTGTGGCTTTTTCGATTCCTTCGGCCGATGCTTTCAGTGAACGCCCAGTCATAGCTCAACCGTCAGTTTTCCGACTATCTTAACTGGCTAAATTAAAAGTCGTACACAAACTCATTCACTCATTCACCAAGTCATTCATCCCAAAACCTTTACTCAGCCTTGTTCTCAGACATCGAGGATCGAAACTAGGAATGTAGTAATTTAAACAAACAAAGGTTTGGATATGGCAAACATGTCGCCTAGGGCAAAACGCAACAAAAGAGAAAGACTCATTGCGATGTACGGTCCCTACTGTTGCTATTGTCGCAAGTACCTCACGAGAAGAAAAATGACTTTTGAGCATCTAATTGCTAAACGTGATGGTGGCTCTAATGCCATTGAAAACTTGCGGCTTGCTTGCTACTACTGCAACCATTCCCGTCATAACAACATTTAGCTGCTACTTGGCGTTGAGAAATGAATTAACGGGACTTAGACAAAAGTTACCTTGAAAACAGGCTCAAACCCAGTTGCCAAGACCACTTGAGGTCGATTTGCATTTTTCCTTGCTACGACTGGGTTTGAGCCTCCTTTACCCCCTTCGACCTGTAGTCCTTTCCCAGAAAGAATTACAGGTCGATTCCAGACCGGAATTTGTCTAAGTCCCATTAACTAGTAGAGGTATGGCAATCCCTACTCTACATCAACAAAGAAACCCACCTAGGTGGGTTTTATCTTGTTATGTTAAAAAGCGATCGCACCTCACCCATCTCATCACTCAAAAATGCGATCCTCTTTATCTGCCTCAGTGAAGCTGTATGGGTGCATCTCAATGCCAGCCAAAATATTTAGTAGTGTGAGCATCTTGACTCACGTACATTAGTAAGCAAATTCTCCGATTCACACTACATTTACACGCAACGGGATGCACCCAATCTGTATCACGTAGTCGCTGACTTCTTCTTGTTTGGAGTAGCTTCTGGCAACACCTCAGAGTCCGCAGAAGTAGTAGCTTGAGTCTCTAACTCATCTATCCCGTGAGTGCTCTTGGTTGACACTGTTGGCAGCGCCGGGGCTAGAACTTTCCAAGCCTCTTGAGCAACAGGAAGAAACTTGTCGCGAGCCGCTTTGGCTTCGGCGAATTTAATTAAAGTCTTGGCAAAATTTTTATCAGTTGCCTGCTGCATCTGTTCTGGCGTCAGGGGTTCTGGAGAAAACAAGGCTTCAATTACAGGGCGTAACTCGGCTGCACCTTTGTATGCTTCTTCTGAGCTAACCCTTAAACTGGCAAAAGAAGCGATCGCTTTCACAGCCTGGATAATCTCTGGTTCATCATCCTCCGACTGCTCGATCTCTAGTGGCTCCACTACAATCAAATCGTCAGCACTCAACCCATCTGCAAAGCTATCTGGACTTAAGCTAGCGTCTTCTGGGTCATCCATGCGGCGTTGAATTTCTTCTAACGCCTTTTGTCGGGTTTTTTCATTGTCTGTTCGCCCTGGAACCTCAACAAACAGACCGAGTTCTTTTAAATCCTTAGTCGTATACTGTAGCGTAGCTTTTGCCATGGTTTTTGGTATTTTTTCAGTAGCGCTGTACTTGTTATGCCTGATTTTAAGACGCCGACTCCAGATAGTACAGATGCATTACTCTTTATTGATCTAAAATTTCCTCGGAAAATAGGGAGTTGGGAGTTGAGGAAGAAAGATTTTCATCCTTTATTGTGGGCTTTCTGCGTATAGTGTTGGGTATGAAAAATGCGATCGCACAACATCTACAGTTTTCAAGATAGTGCAACACACTCATCCCTCATCTTTTCTGGGTTACTTGTAGGGGCAAGGGTATTATCGTGCTCTTACGCTGTGTTGTTCCGTAACTTAGCTGATTCAACAGCAAATAGCCTGCCACTTCCAAAGAAAGAAGCACAGACTACCCACCCAGATTGACCGAATAATTGGGTTTCAAGCCCCGTCCCTTCGACAAGCTCAGGGCAATGCCTTCTAGGACGGCTTTGATTTCTTGAAAAACCTCTGTACGATAGCTCAAGAGTTGAGTCAAATAGAAGCGGGAGGTAATGCAAGTGTTTAATCGAGTCTACGAATTCAAACTTAAGCCCACGGCAGTGCAAGTCAATATATTTGAAGAATGGCTAGAGCAATGCCGGAAAGTCTATAACTATGCGTTAGCTGAACGCAAGGACTGGTTCAAGTCTCGTAGCTGTCGGATTGACGCTTGCTCACTACGTTCTGAATACATCATTTCTGCCGAGGCAAAACGTCCAACCTATGCTAGTCAGTGTAGAGGACTTACCAAAGCTAGGGCGGCAATACCCGCACTTAACGCGGTTCAGGTTCACGTTTTACAGCAAACACTCAAGAGGCTTGAGCAGGCTTTTGTCAGCATGTGGGAACAGAATCATGGTTTTCCCAGGTTCAAGAAGGCTGGTACTATGCGCTATGAGAGTGTTTCCTCAGGTGGGTGTCAACCCCTTGTCAGGCAGTGCTGTTAAGCTGCCTAAGATTGGTTGGGTTAAGTTTCGTCAATCCCGTGAAATCCCGTCTGACGCAGTTGTCAAACAGGCTCGAATTGTCAGACGCTCTAGTGGATGGTACGTTATGCTTACCCTGCAATGGGACGTAGACGTGCCGGACGTTATGCCTCATGGTGAGGGCATTGGGGTTGATGTCGGGATAACACACTTTGCTGCGGTTTCCAATGGTAAATTGTTCCCTAATCCACGACCTTTTAAGAAGCTTGAACGCAAGCTTAAATTGCTGCAACAGAGAGTATCGAGAAAGGTTAAGGGGTCAAACAACCGTAAGAGGGCGCAAGTTAAGGTAAGTCATTTGCATGAGCGAATTGCTAACGTCAGGAAGAACTACTACTGGCTCGCTTGCCACAATCTCTGCGACTGGGCAGGGATGATATTTGTGGAAAATTTGAACCTTAAGGGTTTAGCTCGTGGCATTTTAGGTAAGCATTGTCTAGATGCCGGATGGGGTCAGTTTTTCCAGAGATTAGAACAGTGCTGCAAAAAGCGCGGCGTATTTTTCCTGAAAGTAGATAGCAAGAAAACCAGTCAGATATGTCCTAATTGTCTGGTTGAGACAGGCAAAAAAGAATTATCTCAACGAGTTCACTCTTGCCTTCATTGCGGCTACACAACAGATAGAGACGTTGCTGCCGCGCAAGTAGTCCTGATTAGAGGACTTGCAGCCGTGGGACACACGGTCAAGATGCTTTCTGAGGGTAAAGCGGTGGCGCTCCCCGCGACGAAAGAATCTCCGCACATAAGAGGGCGGAGAGTGTCAAACTCTATACACTTAAGCTAACCATCAATTCTTTTTAAAATAACTAAACAGTACCTGCCCGACCACCAGCAGTTGTCGTGGGTGCATCATAAATTCCCCAATCCAGCAGCCCTCGATTTTCAAGAACACTTTCAGCCATTAAGAGTTCTTCTGCTGTGCCCTGCACTACTACCAAATAATCCCCTTGAGATACTCGCTGGTCATAATACTTAGCTCTCTCTTCCGGAACTCCCCAAGCAATGAGTGCCCCAGCCAGCGCACCACCGATACCACCTACTACACCTCCTAATAGAGTGTTACCTAGAAGAACTCCTACTTCAGTGGCGACACCCACCCCAGGAATTGCTAACACCCCTAAGCTGCCAACTAAGCCAATGATACTGCCCATCACTGCACCAGTTGTAGCTCCGGTTTTAGTTCCTCCTTCAACTTGTTCACCCTTGCTATCACTGACGCCAGCACCGCCAATCTGGTCATCGCGGTCTGCGTTTTTGACGATCACAGAAACTCTATCCATATTAAAACCAGCATCTCTTAGCTCCGTGAGCGCATATTCTGCCTCTCGACGATTAGAAAAGATGCCGACAGCGTGCTGGAGTTTGCCTATAGCCATGTTTTTCTCCTTTAATTGAGCACACATGAGCCTGCACACATGCAGAATCAATTTTTTTGTACGTTTGACTACCGCTTTATTTTTGGAATAGTGCAGCTAACATTCATCAGTCCATAGGGGTAAGCGTAATTTCTGTCAATAGAGGGGTGAAATTTAACTAAGTGACCTCCCTCGATACCATGGCAAGACTTGGCTGTTAAGAGCATCCTAACTACAGAGCAAAACCCATGACTAAAACAGAAATCTTAGAAATTCTCAAGTTGCTGACTAATGCTGAACGCTTAACTCTTGCCAAGTTTGCCTTGACAATGGCACGGGAAAAGAAGTTAGTTCAGGCAGAAGTAATAAATCCTGTCTCTACAATTATTGAGCTACGACTCAGATATTGCACCTACCCACTCACCCACCGAGGATTGAAATCCTCGGCTAATAGCTAAAGTCCACTCAAGTGGACTAAGGATTTCTTTCAATTCCTCTGGGGAGAACTTCAGCTATTAGCCAGTGAATTGATTCACTGACGGGTGAGTCCCTTAGTGCAAGACCCCCCGTGAGCTTTCACTCACAATAAAAGATGAAAGTCTCTTTCCCCGACTCCCGACTCCCGACTCCCCACTTTCAAGACAGAGCTAAGTACAAATTCTCTTCACCAGTCATTGTTGTTTTCATCTAAGTATTAATAATTGTAAAGCTAAGGTCTCAAAGGCTACAAAGCGCATTCTTCCGTAGATAAACTAGGCAACAGTGCAGACGTACTGAATAGTTACTCATGAAAAGGTGTGAGGCTCAATAGCCGGAATGATTCCGCTACAACTAACCCTGAAAAACTTCCTCAGCTATCGCGAAGCTACCCTAGACTTTCGCGGTTTGCATACTGCTTGTATCTGCGGGCCAAATGGTGCAGGTAAATCTTCCCTGCTCGAAGCGATCACCTGGGTGATTTGGGGTCAAAGCCGTGTGGGTTCGGAAGATGATATTATTCACGCTGGCTCTAAAGATGTCCGAGTAGATTTCATCTTTGAAAGCAACCAACAAACTCATCGCATCATTCGGACTCGCCATCGAGGCCAAAGTAGTGGTCTGGAATTTCAAATTGAAACGCCTAATGGCTTTCGCACTTTAACTGAGAAAGGAGTAAGGGCGACGCAGCAGGTGATTTTGCATCATCTGAAACTTGATTATGATACTTTTATTAATTCAGCTTACCTGCGTCAAGGGCGAGCTGATGAATTTATGCTCAGGCGTCCCAATGAGCGTAAACAAATTCTCGCTGACTTACTGAAACTCGATCAGTATGAAGAGTTGGCAGAACAGGCAAAGGATTTGTCTCGGCAGTTCAAAGGTCAAGCAGAACAGCTAGAGCAAAGTTTACAGATAATCAAGCAGCAGTTGGAACAACGAGAGGCGGCCTTAGACCAACAATCTCTGATTGAAACGACTCTGCAACAACTACAACAAGCCCAAGAAACTGACCAAAAACAACTGCAACAACTGCAAACTGTTCAACATCAGCGTAGTAACTGGGAACAACAGCTGACTTTTGTTAGACAACAATATCAGAATCTGAGTAAGGATTGCGATCGCCTCCAGCAAGACATCGCTGCCACCAAAGCCCAACAACAGCAACTCTCCACTCTACTTCATCAAGAAGACCAAATCAAAACCGGTTATTCCCAATACATCAACCTACAGCAGCAAGAAGAACTGCTCACCTCAAAATTCCAGACTTACCAGGAATCCCAACAGCAAAAGCAACAACTACAGCAACAACTAACGCAGCAAGTCAACGACCTAAACCTCCAAATTCGACAAACCCAAGCGCAACTTGAAGCCCTACGACCCCAAGAACAAGAGATTCAAGATACTCTCTCTCGTTCCGGAGAAGTCGTCGCAGCACTAGAACAACTCAACCTCGCCCGTCGTCGCCTCACTCAGCTGGACAATCTGCAACTCCAGGTATCTCCTCTCTTACAACGACGGGCATCAATCCAAACTGAACTTGACCGCGCCCAAGCTAGACTTAGTGCCAGATTGGAAGAACTACACTCTTGTGAAAAACAGCTTAATGCTCAGATATCGACAACCCCTCAGTTACGACAAACGGTGTTGCAAGTTGGTGAGGAAATCGGACAGCTGGAGAAAAAGCGCGTCTATCAGCAGCGGGTTCAGGAAAAAGGACTGGAACGTCGAGGTTTTCGGGAACGGTTGCAAGAAAATCAACGCCGCTATGAAAAACAGCTGGCAGAATTGACACAAAAAATTGAAATGCTGCAAGCGCAGAATGCAATTTGTCCTCTGTGCGATCGCCCTTTAGATGAAGCCCACGGGCGTCATGTTATCCAAAAAACTACGGCTGAACATCAGGAAATTCAAGGACAATTCTGGGTTATCCGAGAGCAACTAGCCGTATGCGATCGCGAACTTCAAATCCTACGCCAAGAATATGCCGAACTCTCCCACGAACTTGCTCCTTTTGACAAGTTACTAGAACAACGAGGACAACTCGAAGCACGTCTCGAAGCCACTGACGAAGTATATGACCGACTTTATGAAATCTCAGAAGAAAAAGAACAATTAGAGCGATCGCTTCGTGCAGGTGCCTACGCTGTCGAGTTACAGGAACAATTGCAGCATATCGAAGCCCAATTGCAACAACTCAACTACAATGAACAAACCCATGCTCTCACGCGCTCTGAAGTAGACCGTTGGCGTTATGCAGAAATCAAGCAAGCCAAGCTAGAAGAAGCCACCAAGCGTCTAGCAAAAATTAACGAAAGAAAACCACAACTCCAAGCCCAGATTGACACCCTCCACGCATCACTGCAAGAACTGCAAACAACATCTCAACTCAAACGCAAGCTAGATGCCCTCGATCAGCACATAGCACAAATCGGCTATAACTTAGCAGAACACAACACTGTGCGATCATCTCTGCGTCAAGCCCAATCTTGGCAGTTGCGCTATCAAGAGTTAGTCTCCGCCCAACAGCAATATCCTCAAGTCTGTCAACGTTTAGAAACACTCAATCAGACTCTGCAAGGAAGACACACCGACCAAGAAGCCATCCGTTCACAACTCGACAATGTTGTCAAGCAGTTGGAACAATGCCCAGACGCAACCAACAACATTCAAACCTTAGAAAGGCAGATGCAGCAGCGGCGACGGCAACTTGACGAGCAACTCTCCCAGCAAGGGCGTCTGCAACAGCGATTTACTCAACTGGAAACTCTGCAAACCCAATATGACGGACAGCACAAACAGCTGCAAGACTTCCAACGACAGTATCGTGTTCACCAGGAATTAGCCCTAGCGTTTGGTAAAAATGGGATTCAGGCGCTGATGATTGAAAATATCTTGCCTCAACTAGAGGCAGAAACTAATCATATTCTTTCCCGACTGACCGGAAATCAACTACATGTACAAATTGTTACCCAGCGTGCGGGGCGTCGGTCTTCTAAATCAACTAAGCTGATAGATACTCTGGATATCTTGATTGCTGACGCAAGTGGCACTCGACCTTATGAAACTTACTCAGGTGGTGAGGCGTTTCGGATTAACTTTTCAATTCGTCTAGCTTTAGCGCGACTGTTGGCACAACGGGCGGGGACATCGTTACAAATGTTAATTGTGGATGAAGGGTTTGGGACACAAGACGCAGAAGGATGCGATCGCTTAATTGCGGCGATAAATGCGATCGCCTCAGACTTTTCCTGTATCCTGACCGTAACGCATATGCCTCAGTTTAAAGAAGCCTTCCAGACAAGGATTGAAATCCGCAAAACCCAGCAAGGCTCTCAATTAAGTCTGTCAATTTAATTTTGTTGTTTGTTGTTTGTTGTTTGTTGTTTTTTTATAGTAGTTAAAGAAAAATATAGGAAGTTCTGGTTTACAGACCACTGATTACAGACCCCTGACTCCTGACCCCTGAGTCCTGACTCTTAACACAGTTAAGCATTATGTGGCTCGATCTGATTGCCTACTTCTTTAGTTAGGTTTTTCGGGTTAATTTATCGGTTAATGTAAGACAAAGTAATACAAATATCCGTAATCTTACGGATATGGGCTGGTGAAGCAACGGTTATGGTAGTGGGTAGATCTCAACGTTTGGTGCCACTGCATCAAATCAGTTGACTAGTGGCGGTGTATTTATTTCTCTTTGTTACAGGTTCTTAACCTGCCTCAGAGAGTATTTGCACTTAACTAGATAAAAGTTGTATGGGCATCTACTACTCAGGTACTTAATGTTCCCTTACCCATCACCATTATTTCAGGCGACATCAACCAGTATTTTGCTGTTTTAGGAAGTTAGGTTCCAACAGTCAACGTATAAGTGCATCAGCACGGGTTGGGAAGGCACAAGTAAAAACTAGTCTTCAGAAAAAAGCCACTTCTTGTCTTTTTTTTGCATTAGGACTGGACAAAACATGAATCTGGTGATACCTCTCTAAGGCAACATTCTAGTTTAAACCACATCCACAAGGTTGCTCTTGAGGGAAGTCAAGGGGTTTGACAAGAGCAGCGCAAACAGATGATCTGAAGGCAGCTTAATACTAATGATTAGGGTTTACAGCTACCAGAAGCATGGGATGGGAAGAGAGTATGCAAAATCAAGCGACTTAATTTCTAGACACACGCCAGAAGGCATTTTTTTATATGCTTCTCCTGTTTGCCGTACTCTCCTAGGATACGAGCCAGATGAACTTGTCGGTCGCTCGGCTTGCGAGTTTTGCCATCCTCAAGATTTGGCAGCACTTAGCCAGTCTCACTCCAATATTGTCAATTTTCTAGAAATGAATACCGTTAGTTATCGTATCCGTCGTCAGGATGGTAATTATATCTGGTTTGAAAGCACTACAACATCAATCTATCATCCAGAAACGGGTGTAGTGGAAGAAATTGTCGCCGTTTCGCGGGACATTACTACGCAGAAACAGGCCGAGGCTGAACTGTTGGAACAAAGATGTACCGCGCACACAGCCCTCATCCGTCTGTCCAACCTGGCGGCAAACATCGGCGCTATCCTGGCCAAAGGTGGGAGATTAGCGGTAATGCTTCAAGATTGTACCGAAGCAATTGTGCAACAGCTTCACCTCACCAGTGCAGCGATATGGACATTAAATCCTGCATCTGCTCAGCTAGAACAACAGGCAAGTTCTGGTCAGGTGATATCTCTAAACCCTGATGTGATAAATTTAGTTACTCAAACTCGTCAACCTTACTTGAGTAGTGAGTCGCAACAAGAATTAAACTCCTCTCTACTCCCTGAGCATTTTTCTGGTTATCCCTTAGTTGTGGAAGACCAGATAATTGGTGTTATGGCATTGTTGAGCTCTCAATCTTTGGCTCAAGAAACTCATAGTATCCTGAGTGGGATGGCTAGCGCGATCGCTGTAGCAATTGATCGCTGTTGGGCACGCTCAGAATCTGTGTGTCGCCGAGAATCTTTACTATTCGATCTGACTGTAGAACTCCGCAACTCTTTAGAAGTCGATACCATCTTAGAAACGGCTGTACAGTCTATTCGCAATGCGTTGCAAATTGACCAATGTCAATTCCTCTGGTACCGATCGCATCAGGGTGTACCCTATTGGGAAGTGGTCAAGGAAGCTAGAAATCCTCTTTTGTCGAGCGCTAGTGAGTCTGCGATCGCAAATGTGGAATCATTTACTACTCGACTTTTAAATCGGCAAACTATCCAAGTCGATGACGTTGAAACGTTGATTGAGCCTAGTCTGCGGCAGTTCTTACTCACACAAGGTTACACTTCGCTCTTGTCGATACCCATTGAGACTCAATCTGGGAAAATTGGTGTAATTAACTGCGCTCAGTGTACTAAAACGCGACATTGGAATCCTAGTGAGGTGGAACTCCTGCAAGCCTTAGTTGCCCAAGTTGCGATCGCAATTAATCAAGCCGAACTCTACACCCAGCAACAACAAGCCGCCCAAAAAGCCCAAGAAAAAGCCCAACAACTAGAGCTTACCCTTCATCAGTTGCAAGCCACCCAAGCCCAACTGTTGCAGACTGAAAGAATGTCTAGCTTAGGACACCTAGTTGCTGGTGTTGCCCACGAGATTAATAACCCCGTCAACTTTATCCACAACAACCTCAGTTACGCCAGTGCTTATTTTTACGACATACTGAGCCTTTTACGCCTTTATGAAGAATACTACCCTAACGTACCTGAGGCGATCGCAGAGCAAGCTGAGTTAGTTAACATTGACTTTATCGCTAAAGACCTTCCCAAGCTTCTCACTTCAATGCAACGAGGAAGCGATCGCATCCGGGCTATTGTACTTAGCTTGCAGAACTTCTCGCGAGTGAACGAAGATGAGATGAAGCCAGTTGATTTGCATGAGGGTATTGATAATACTCTGTTAATTTTGCAACATCGCCTGCAAGCCAAAGGTCAGCAGCCGGAAATTCAAGTTCTTAAAGAATACGGCGAACTACCCCTTGTGGAGTGCTATCCAGGGCAGCTTAATCAAGCCTTCATGAACATCCTGAGCAATGCGATCGAAGCCTTAACGCTGTCTGAAGCTGAAAGCCCACAACACCTTTCTCCAGCAATTACCATCCGCACCAGCATTTTAGATAGTTCTGACCCCACACAAAACTCGCTTTATCCTCCCACAGAGCAGTATTGTGCTACAACTGGTAACTCCCGAAGTGTCGTTATCCAAATTGCCGATAATGGGCCGGGAATAACTGAGGCAGTACAAGCGCGGCTATTCGACCCTTTCTTCACTACTAAACCTGTCGGACACGGCACTGGCTTGGGATTGTCTATTAGCTACCAAATTGTTGTAGGGCATCATAATGGTGTTCTAACTTGTACTTCCCTACCGGGTCAAGGCACTGCGTTTTGGATCGTGATTCCCATCCAGCAAAACAATGGGTAATGAGTAATTGGTAATGGAATTGGAGGTTTTTTCTCCTTACTCTTTTTTTTCTCAATTATCTGTACTATACTCATTTGAAAACTGTTAGAAAACTCAGAATTTAGGTGAGACCTTTAGGACATAGCTTGCTTCCCGAAGGGTAACCCAACCTTAACAACTCATTTGAAAACCGCTAGAAAACTCAGAATTTAAGTTGGGCTTTTGGGACGTAGCTTGTTTCCCGAAGGGTAACCCAACTAACAACGGTTTGATGGGTCTCGCTCACGCTCTACCCATCCTACAACTCCTTTGAAAACTGCTAGAGAACTCAACGAAGTTAGCGGTTTAATAGCCTTTCTCTTGGGGGTGTTAAACCCAATATACTATTAAAATTATCGGATTTTTTGAGAATTATTACTATTGTGATACTGTCATCAGAGCAGCCTACATACCTTACTCTAACTGAAGCGTCAGTTTTGTAAGCCGCCTCAACTCTCAAGATGATTAACTTCACTCCCCCTACAAATCTTATAGATCTTTAATTTATATTATGCTGTATATAAAGTTACAATATTTGGCTAATCTTTAAATCATTTTGATTTAAACTTAAATATTTAGAGCTACAATTTTTAATCAAATTTACTATAACCTTATAAGCTTAAAGAATTGAGTTTTATGATCTGCAAGTCCAGAGAAAATTTTGGGCTTTTTTCTGTGAGAAATTAAATATTACCAACCAATAGCGATGCAGAAAACTTTAACTTGTAGCCATCTTATAGAAACTTTACTATACTTAAAACTTCTGCCAGTAATCGCTTTGATGACATACTTCGACCTTGACTCCATCATCACCGCACGAGACATCAATGTGGCAGTAATTAACATCAGTGGACGCCAACGGATGCTTTCTCAACGCACTGCCCTGTTTGCATTGAGACTGGTGTGTACTCAAGACAGGGAACAGCAGGAAACGCTACGTCAGGAAATGCTAGAAACCATCGAATTGATGGAAAAATCACACCACGGTTTGATTCACGGTGATGCAGAAATGAAACTGCCAGGTCAGCCGTCAGAGATATTGCAGGCAATGTACTTTGAAGCACCGCTCTATCTTGATCGACAAATCCGTGACTTCATTGCTCAAGTTAGAGCATTGGCGCAAGCCCCTCGTGAGGAACTGACACAGAAAAATCCCTATTTACAATCCATACTCCAGATGTCGGCGAGAGACCTCTTGGAAGCAATAGATGCGGTAGTCGGTCAGTATCAAAAAGAAAGTGATGCGGCTCAACTCAACCTAGAGATTCAAAAGACTCAACTTTATCAACAAAGTTGTGCCGCCACTGCGGTTGCTCAATCTCATGCTCAGCAGCTAGAGGATACTTTGCAAGATTTGCAACGCACTCAAGGTTTGCTAATCCAGACCGAAAAACTGTCTAGCATTGGTCAGATGGTTGCCTGTGTCGCTCATGAGATTAATAATCCGGTCAGCTTTATTTATGGAAATTTGCGCTACGCCAGTGACTACGTTCAAGATGTACTAGACTTGCTGAAGATTTATCAGGAATGCTTCGGCAACAACCATCCATCGATCCAAGCCAAGGCTCAATCTGTTGATCTAGATTTTCTGCTCAAGGATCTGCCCAAAGTTTTGGATTCAATGCAAGTTGGTGCAGAGCGGATTCGCCAACTTGTCCTATCGTTGCGTAACTTTTCTCGCCGCGATCGCATGTCCAAAGAAGCAGTCGATCTTCATGAAGGGATTGATAGTACCCTCCTAATCTTGAAAAACCGCCTCAAGGCTCACTGCGATCGCCCGGAAATTGAAATTGTCAAAGAGTACGGTGATATACCACCTGTTGAGTGTTGGGCCGGACAACTCAATCAGGTATTTATGAATCTTTTAAGTAATGCGATCGATGCCTTGGAAGAGACAAGCGATCATGTCCGTTGCATCACCATTCGCACTAGCCTCAATACTGAAAGATCTGGCGTCATCATCCAGATTGCCGACAATGGACCCGGCATGACCCCAGAAGTTAAGGCGCAACTGTTTGACCCATTTTTCACCACAAAGCCCCTTGGCAAAGGCACTGGACTGGGATTAGCGATTAGCCATGAAATCGTGGTAGAGAAGCATGGGGGTACCCTCAAGTGTGAGTCGGCACCAGGAAAAGGAACCGAGTTTTGGATTGAAATTCCGCTACAACCAAGTGAATGCTTATCAACCAACGAATCAAAAGCCGTTGCTGTTACTTATTGACCAAAACAAACTTCTTACCCATTACCCATTACCCATTACCCCTGATTGATTTGCAGCAACATGTTAGTGAAATGGTATAACTCAGAAGGTTGGAGTAAGGGTTACAGCGGACACATCCTGCACGATCGCAATCAAATCACCACCATAGTAAATTCCTGTATCGAGAGCTGAAGTTCCAACGTTGTAGTTAAGATTCAGCTGAGAGTATAGATTGTAATCACCAGCGACCAAAATAGAATCAGATGATGCGGCACTCCAGTCTTTAATCACGGCATAGCCCGCCCCTCGGTAGTAAACACTCCCCAAGCCACCCAGAACGAAAGTATCAGCGCCTGTCCCACCGATTAGGGTGTCAAATTGATCGGCATTACTATTGACGCCATAAGCAAAACCATCTAAGTAGTCATTGCCAGCTCCACCGTCGAGGTAGTCACTACCGTCATTGCCAAAAAGTACATCGTTACCGTTTTTACCCATTAAAAAATCATTACCACCTCTACCACCTAAGCTGTCATTACCAACCGAGCCATTGATGACATCATTGGCGGTATTCCCTGTAATAACATCGTTACCAGCCAGTCCGTACCCTAGGTAGGTATTATCGCGTAGATAAACCTGGAAATCATCGCCACTAGTGCCGAAAACTTTCTCGTGTGTCATCGAGAGTTACTCCTATTTTGCTCATAAAGCTTGAATCTAAAATTAAATAAAAAAAGCCCGCTGTAGTGCGGGATACTGCCATTTTTGAGGTGAGTGTTACCTGGGTACACCTCATCCTTAAAAAGGTTTGATTTATTTTTGTAGGATTACTATGCCGTAATGATTTTTATCTCTTTGGTTTCACGTTCGTTCGAGAATATTCAGAAACCATTAATTTTGGCGTTAGCGTTTACGTAGCCTTCACAGAAAATCAGCGTTCTTAATTATTTGTTGCTAGTTGTTTGTAAAAAAACACAAACAATAAACAACTAACAACAAACAACTAACAACGATTGCTTAACGTGTGTAAGAGCCTTTATAAATGCGCTCTTGCTGCTCAGGAGTTATCCATGCTGCTCTAGAAAGCTGAGTTTGAGGCGGTATAAATTGATTCCGAACAGAGTCGTATTCTAAAACATCCCCTGTTTCAATCTCATATAACCAGCCATGAAGCTTCATTTGACCACCTTTGAGTCTCGAGTAGACAACTGGATAAGTTCGCAGATTATCCAGTTGCGTGAGGACGTTCTCCTTAGCCGCCGCATCTAGCAGCTCTTCACCTTCATAACTCTGGTAGTGTTCCTTAATCGTTCGACGAGTAGCTTCAGCGTGCTTGAGCCATTCGTAGACCACTGGCATTTCTTCTTCCAGCTTACCGATTTGTAGCAATCCCTTCATTGCGCCACAGTGAGAGTGACCGCAGACAATGATTTCCTGAATGCCTAAAGCGTGAACGGCATACTCGACTGTTGCCCCTTCACCACCATTCGTAGCACCATAAGGTGGAATAATGTTGCCAGCATTGCGGATGATGAACATTTCCCCTGGCTCAGTTTGAGTCAGCAGGTTCGGGTCAATCCGAGAGTCTGAGCAGGTAATGAAGAGAACTCTCGGCTGCTGTCCCTGAGACAACATCTCAAATAGCTCTCGATGCTCACTGAAGTAACGGGTCTGAAATTCATGCAGACCTTTAATTAACCGCTTCATTAATCAAGTTTCCCAAGATGACGAGGCACAAACTATACATACAACTAATTTGAACACCAAATGCGAGAGCAAGGTGAAGAGAAATCTCCTAGTGCAGCTTGGCGCAAATCAGTAACCAGCTAAAAATTTCCCGTGGTTTTCCTTAAACTATAATTAAATCATTAAACTGAACGGTTAATCAATACTCCATTCGAGGCTGAAATCGTTGAATCGGC
>DALYIW010000009.1:60798-62760 GCA_031970155.1 Coleofasciculaceae cyanobacterium CTOTU46601
GTCGAAAAGCAGCAAAGTTTTAAATCGTTCTCCTATGAAAATAGGGAGTAGGGAGTGGGGAGTCGGGAGTAGGGAAAGAAAGACTATGCATCATTTTCTGTGGCGGCGAATGGGACATGATACCTGTCTTGAAAATAGGGAGTCGGGAACCTTTGAGTCGGGAACCCTTGAGCTGGGGAAGAAATATTTTCATCTCCAGAGTGGTTAGCGACAGCTCATAGTGCCTAATCATTCTGAAAAGAGCGATTGTTGGGAAGTTTTTAAGAGCAACTCGCCTATTTGCTCACCACGATGACCAAAAGAGTAAAAATTAATACAATTTTTATTTTTGAGCTTCAGCTACTATTTGGTGAAAATGAGGCAAAGATCTAGCCTGAAAATAGGGAGTGGGGAGTGGGGAGTGGGGAGTAGGGAGTGGGGAAACAGAAAATTTTATTCAATGTTCTTGCCAGACAGTGCATGAATGTCTCTGGTCAAAGATAAATCTGCATAAGAAATTTGATACTATAAAAGGTTTCTAAAGCGAAATCCGTTTATTGATTTAAGGATAAAAACTTTGACTTATAGTCATTGGGCGTGAATTGATATATGATTTTACGCTTCAACTGGTGACAAAACTGATGTGCGCTTCAAAAGCCGGAGAATTTCGAGAACAGTCAGTGATGAGTAGAACAAACCAGCTATTAGTGACACCGGGTTCGACTATACGGGTCGGAATTTTGCACTCCTTGAGTGGAACGATGGCGATTAGTGAGGCATCTTTAAAAGATGCTGAGTTGATGGCGATCGCCGAAATCAACGAAGCTGGTGGCATCCTGGGAAGAATGATCGAACCTGTAATTGAAGACGGGGCATCTGACCCAAAAATCTTTGCCCAAAAAGCGCGATCGCTCCTCGAACACGACAAAGTTGCTACGATTTTCGGAGGCTGGAATTCAGCCTGTCGCAAAAGTGTCTTACCAGTATTAGAAGAACTCAACGCCCTAATGTGGTATCCCGTTGAGTATGAAGGCCTCGAATGTTCGCGTCACATTTTCTACACTGGCATCTGTCCGAACCAACAAGTTGAACCAGCAGTGGAGTGGTTACTCCAGAATAGGGGTAAAAGCTTTTATCTGGTGGGGTCTGACTATGTTTTTCCTCGCACTGCTAACAAGATTATCAAAGCTCAGCTCAAACGCAAAGGCGGCATATTAGCTGGAAAAGAGTATGTGCCATTGGGAACGACAGAATTTGGAGACTTGATTAAGAGAATCAAGCAAACCCGACCTGATGTCGTCTTCAATACCCTAAATGGTGACAGCAATCTGGCGTTTTACCAACAATATAAAGAGGCGGGGATTAGCGCCCAAGATATTCCAATTATGGCGACTAGTGTTGCTGAAGAGGAACTCCGCCGCATTGGTGGCAATGTCGCCGTGGGTCACTATGCTAGTTGGAGCTACTTTCAGAGTATCGACACACCGGAAAATCAAGCCTTTGTGCAGAATTTCCAGCGTCGATATGGTAGCGATCGCGTCACCAGTGACCCCATTGAGTCAGCCTATACTCAGGCAACCTCATGACCTATCAGCGCATCTTTGGCAACAAGCCGCTCAAAAAGCTGGCTCTTTCGATGTGGAATTACTGCGCGAAGCGGCATACGGTCAGAGTTTTGAGGCACCTGGAGGTAAACTCAGCATTGAACAGAATAACCATCTGAGTAAACCTTGTCGTCTAGGTAAGATTTTACCCAACGGTCAATTTCAAATCGTTTTTACCAGTGCAGGTGCGATAAAACCTCAACCCTGGTTGGGACTTGAACAGTTAAGTGATCAGGTGTCGCCAGTCGTCTTTGATATGCTGGCTGAAGTTTCACAGTCGATTCAATACAGCTGCTTGATTGAAGAAAAGTCTCGTGAAGTCGAGGCGGCGATGGACAAGCGTGCCTCGATGGGAGCCATCGGCAACGTCGACAATTAC
>DALYIW010000009.1:62770-64450 GCA_031970155.1 Coleofasciculaceae cyanobacterium CTOTU46601
TCAATTGGTAGCGGCGAATAAACAACTGCAAAAAACACAAGATGAGCTTTTGCGATCAAAAGCGCGATTTCGAGAACTGCAAGCGCGGGAAGAACTGCTCAAACGTCGTCTGTCTAGCCATATCCGCAATTCTCTAGAAGTAGACGAAATTTTAAAGACTGCCGTTCAAGAAATCCGCAGTCTGCTAGAAATTGACAGATGCGAGTTTTTGTGGTATGTAAGTTCAGAGGACAACCCTCATTATGAACTCATGTGTGCAGCTTGCGAATCAGAACTACCAGCAAGTTGGCACTGGCAAAGCACTATTGAGCAAGTTAAGACATTAAATGAACCAAGTCGTGAGCAGGATTTGCTGAGAATCGATGACATTTCCACTGATTTGCAACTAGATGTTAGCAGTCGCGAGAACTTGATAGCTTTGGGACTGAAGTCATTACTGGTTGCTCCAGTTCTCACTCGTTCCCACCAAAAAGGGGTGATTGTTTGCGAACACTTCCGGGACTGCCGATGTTGGAGCGATCATGAGGTGGAATTAATAAGAGATGTTGTTGATCAATTAGCGATCGCGATCGACCAAGCCGCACTCTACAATCAAAGCCGCACAGCTGCTGCCTTAGCAACAGCTCAAGCTGAACAACTCAAAAAAGCGCTGCACGATCTACAGTCATCTCAAGCCCAGTTAGTGCAGACTGAAAAAATGTCCACTTTAGGAACCTTGCTAGCTGGTGTAGCTCACGAAATTAACAACCCTGCCAGTTTCATCTACGGAAATCTGCAATACGCTAAAGAATATATTAAAGACTTGCTCGAGCAAGTACACCTTTATCAAAAGTATTACCCGAAACCTGCTCCAGAAATTCAGTCTCATGCCCACGCTATTGAGTTGGAGTTTCTGGTTAAGGATTTACCGAAAGTTGTCACCTCTATGACAACCGGGGCCGATCGCATCCGCAATCTGGTACAGAGTTTGCGGAACTTCTCGCGCCGTGAGTCTTCCCAGATGCAACCTGTTGATATCCACGAGGGGATAGAGACGACACTGTTAATCTTGCAAAACCGACTGAAAGCTCATAAGGAGCGTCCTGGTATTGAAGTCATTAAAGAGTATGGTGAATTGCCGCTAGTAGAGTGCTATCCCTCTGGGCTGAATCAAGTTTTTATGAATCTGTTGGGTAATGCTATTGATGCCTTAGAAGAGTTGAAGGTTGAAAAGTTAAACCACTCTTTTAATTTGCAAGCCGTAACCCCTTGGATTCGGATTCGCACAGAAGTATCATCAAGCGATCGCATCACGGTACGAATTGCAGATAACGGTCCTGGAATGACACAAGAGGTGAAGGCACAACTATTTGACGCTTTCTTCACCACCAAGCCTATAGGGAAAGGTACTGGTTTGGGGCTATCGATTAGCTATCAGATTGTGGTGGAAAAGCATAAAGGTATCCTACAGTGCCAGTCAACGCCAGGAGAAGGAAGCGAGTTTTTGATTGAGATTCCGGTGCGACATAGCAGCGATGTGATGGTTAACGCTTCAACGTCGGTAGCCGCAACTTGAGCCGTTCGCTGGCGATGAAGGATGATAGGGTTAGCGATGCGATCGCTTTTCGTTACCTTAGTCTGCATCAACAGGACTTACGCATGGACACCACATATAGTAGGGGTGAACGGCCGTTCACCCTT
>DALYIW010000010.1:0-10196 GCA_031970155.1 Coleofasciculaceae cyanobacterium CTOTU46601
CTACTCCCTACTCCCTACTCCCTACTCCCTACTCCCTACTCCCTACTCCCTACTAAGAAGGAAACACTGTCCTATATAGAACAGTCATTCACCTAGGTGATAGCTGTTAGCGCTCCTTTGGTTAACTTGGGTGACTCTTGGGAGTGAAAAGTCTATTGCGATCGCAAAAAAGTTAGCAGTTATTCAAGCTGTACGCGAAACGCATCTCCAAGGCATTGCCTCATAACACGTAAGATGAAACTCAAAACTCTCTCCCTCACTACACTGCTTGCGTCCCTTTGCTTCGCTACACCAGCAGCGTTAGCGGAAAATTCAGTTCATGTTATTCAGTTGCTAAGAACAAAGATATGTCAAAGGTGTGACTTGAGTGGTGCTAACCTCAAAAATATCGATCTAACTGGTGCTGATTTGAGAGGAGCTAACCTAATTGGTGCCGATCTAGAAAATACCAATCTCAGCCGCGCTAATCTGAGCGGTAGTAATCTCGCTGGAGTTAAATTCAATGGTGCCAACCTTGAGAGTGCCAGCCTTGAGGGGGCCAACTTATTTCAAGCAAATCTGATCAATACCAACTTGACTGCGGCTGATCTCAAATATGTCAATTTGGTTAGTGCTAACCTGAGCGGTGCTAACCTCAGCAGTGCAGACCTGAGTTTAGCAAATCTTGCTGGTGTCAATCTAGTCAGCGCTAACTTAACAGATACTAAGATACTAGGCGCTAATTTGGTTGGGGCTGTGGGGCTACCTTTGCCGTTTCTACCTGCAGCCGAGACTCCAGTTCCTAGGAGTGCCCCTGATGGGGGAGGTACTCAGAGACAGCGGGGGGGTTACGAGCCTTCACCTGGAATTGGCGCACCTAGCGGGACACAAGGACCGGGTACCCGTGGTGATAGTCGCAAAGATAAACCGAGACAGTGAACAGTTTTGTTGTTGGTTGTTGGTTGTTTGTTGTTTGTTAAAAAATACAACAACCAACAACCAATGACTTGAAATCTTCTTCTTTGAAGCAGGTGATGAGTTAATAGCTAAGTTGCTTTACTCTATCCAGGGAAGCAATCCACATGTCTTCCGGACTTGAGTAGTAATCAATTTCCTCAATTTGATATCGGTAACAATATAAGCCATCTTGTAAAATTAAGTAGTCACCGATTTTTAGCTCTGTGCCATATCCTGTCATATAACCCCTTCTCCCTTGATCTATTGGCTCAAAAACGTATTCTTGCTTTTTAATAGTTCGGGTATAATCGTGAGTTTTGCTCGACTTCCCTTGATAGGGACTATTCAAATGAAACAAAAATCTTAGTATGTTTTGCCAGAAGCTGTTTTCAACTTTCAGTGTACAGCAGTGTTCCTGGTAGGAGTTCAGGTTAAAGAAGTTAATCTCTGTCATAGCGAAGCTTATAGCCTGAGCCAGTAGCGTATTGGTGGATTGATTAATAAAGGATGAGGGATGAGGGATGAGAGATGTGATGTTGATGGTGAATCTGCCCGTTTCGTATTAGACCGTAAATAGACAGTTCAACCATTATCTTTAGATCCTTCATCCTTTCAGCATTCATCCTGCCCAGTGACAATCATTGATCCAAAAGGTATAAGGGTAAGAAAAGACTACTGATTGACTCTATACTCTCACCCTCCAGTCTTTACTGTTTGAACTAAAACGGTAACAATCGAATTAATTTTTGCCAACTTGATTTTGGTTGCCGCTGAACTCCTAAAGCTTTGTCATAGCTAGCATAGGCTTGTTTGTAGTGACCTAGGTGGTGTAGTGCTACTCCTTTGAATAACAAGGCGTCTGTGAAATTAGGCTGAATTTCTAGTGCTTTTTCAAAACTGATAAGCGCTTCCTTGTAGCGATCTACATGAGTCAGTATTCCCCCTCGCCAGATCCAGCAGTCATAATTATCAGGTTGAACTTCCAGTGATAGCTCAACGCTAGTAAGTGCTTCCTCATAGCAACCTACAGTAGCCATTACTTTGCTGTAGCTACACCAGTATTCATGAGCATCAGGCTTAATGCCAGTTTCAGATGACGAACAGGAGCAATTAGTCATAATCCCTCTGCAATGTTGAGTAATCTTTTTTATTTGTAGAACTTACACCCTGATTAAACGATGCACTACCTGTAAAGTTAGTGCGTAAGTTTTTGTATTGTCTTGCGTGTCTAGGGGTTAAATAATTATGGACAACCCTAAACACTATTTTGGGATGCACCCATTTATTCTGTCCTATCTATCCTTGGGACTGAAACGATAGTAACCGAATTAGTTTTTGCCAATTTGGTGGTTGCCGTTGAATTCCTAAAGCTTTGTCATAGCTAGCATAGGCTTGTTTGTAATGACCAAGATGATGTAATGCAACCCCTTTGAATAGCCAAGCCTTTTTGTAATCTGGGTGAATTTTTATGGCTTGTTCAAAACTTGCAAGTGCTTCTTTGTAGTAATCCAAATGGGTCAGTACTCCCCCTCTCCAAACCCAACATTCATAATCGTCAGGTTTAACGTCTAGTGCTAGCTCAACACTACTAAGTGCTTCTTCGTAACAACCTGAACTAGCCATGTCTTTGCTTTGAGTACACCAGAATTCGTGAGCCTTTGCTTTGAATCCTACTTCAGATGATGGACAGCAGCAATAAATCATGAACCCTCTCCTACGCTTAGTAATGTTTTTACTTGAAGGACTTACGGACTCAGCATCAATCCACTAACTTTACAGTTAGCTTGTAAGTCTACGTACTCAGTCAACTTTGTAGGTTAGGCCTTTGGAACGAAACCTAACTGTGCTTTGTCAGTTGGGTCTCGCTATCGCTCTACCCAACCTACATCAGTACTACATCAGTACTCTACATGCAAATCTGACATGCTCCCCTTTACAGTTAGTTTGTAGGTCTTTGTGCTATCTGACATGTCTAGAGTCAAATACTATCAACAACCCTAAACACTACTTTGGGACTTCAGAAATAAGCTTGTGTAACTGCAGTTTTATTGAGCGAAAGCTTTTATGCAAAAGTTATAGCAACCCAAAATTGTAACTTGTAGGCGCGACAGTTGATAATTTATTGGAAGATCTGTACGCCTTTTATCCATTCGCATGAAAGACTTTTTAAGTACTTGACAAAACTAGCTTTATGCTTTCTATGCGTGGATTGCTTTACTACAGATACAACTTGGTGTTAGCTTTTGACATCCGCTCTGTATCTGTTCTTTGTCTCTGGATTGATTGTATCTATAAATCAGAGACTGTATTGTCCGCCAAATGACTTATCTTCCCTCAGTAATTTAGCTGATATAAACAGGTAAACACAAGCTGGAAATTCAGTTTTAAAGTGTTTATTACTATTTAATAGCATCCACTTAATCTTTCCTTAAAGTAATAAAAATTTACTATTATAGAAAGTGAAAAGATTGACTAAACAATGATTTAGTGCTTAAAAAAAATAGCAGGATTACCCGGTAAAGCTCGTAGCATCGAATAAGTACAACTCCATCTGCCTTTTCTGCAAGTCAGCGATCGCCTAAAGTTAAGTCATGAGTATTGATGTAATTGTGATTGGAAGCGGCATTGGCGGCTTAACGGCTGCGGCATTGCTTGCTCGATACGGAAAGCGGGTGCTGGTGTGCGAGAGTCATGCGATCGCAGGTGGTGCCGCTCATAGTTTTAAAAGGCGAGGCTTTGAGTTTGATTCTGGCCCATCTTTTTACTGTGGTTTAGGTAACCAACGCCCCAGCCTCAACCCCTTACGGCAAGTACTAGACGCCCTAGGAGAATCTCTACAAGTTGTTCCCTATGACCCCATGGGGCACTACCATTTTCCTGATGGAACGTTCCCGGTTTATAGTGACGCCTCCCGCTACCGAGAGGCAGTGGCTCAAATTACACCCACCGGGGCTAGGGAACTAGAACAATTTGAAAAACGCCTGTTGCCCCTCTATGAAGCCTTACGGGATGTTCCAACTATTGCGTTGCGAGCAGATTGGCAGCTAATCCCTGTCTTATTGGGACGCTATCTGCCCTCTGTGTTAAAAATGCTGCCTCAACTTGGTATTATCCAGGGTTCGGTGGGGGATGTCATGGACAAAGAGGTGCATGACCCTTGGGTGCGGCGGCTAATTGATTTAGAATGCTTTCTGCTGTCTGGGCTGAAGGCGCACGGAACGATCGCACCTGAGGTAGCGTTTATGTTAGGTGAACGTACTCGTGCGGGTGTTGAGTATCCAGTTGGGGGAAGTGGCGCGATAGTTGAGGCCTTAGTGCGCGGGTTGAAACGTTGGGGTGGCCAGTTGCAGCTAAATGCTCATGTCGAGCAAATCCTGGTGGAAGCGGGTAGAGTAGCTGGAGTTCGGTTGCAAAATGGGACAGTTTTTAAGGCACCGATAGTCATCTCGAATGCCACGATTTGGGACACATTTGTAGGGGCGCACGGCCGTGCGCCCCTACTGCGGGAAGAAGACTTACCCCAGTCTTACCGACAATCGTCTCTAGAGACACCAGCGGTTGATAGTTTCATGCACTTACACCTAGGTATCCGGGCGCAAGGATTAGAAGGACTGACGGGGCATCATGTAGTTGTTCACGATGCGAGTCAGGATATTACAGAACCGGGGAATACTTGCATGATTTCTATTCCCTCGGTGTGGGATGCGAATCTTGCTCCAGAGGGTCATTATGTTGTTCATGCTTACACGCTGGAACCTTATGATGGATGGCACAGGGATGAGGGGTATGAGGAGAAGAAGAAAAAGCGATCGCAATCCTTGTTCCGTGCCTTAGAGCGAGTCATTCCTGATATCCGAGAGCGAATTGTCTTGGAACTGATTGGTACACCTCTGACTCATGCTTACTACTTGCGTCGATATCGAGGAACTTATGGGCCTGCTATAGCTGCGGGAAACGGGATGTTTCCGGGGTTTCAAACACCGATTTCTGGTTTATACCGCGTCGGTGACAGTACGATGCCAGGAATTGGAGTTCCTGCTGTTGCGGCTTCTGGCATTTTATGTGCCAATACTTTGGTTACACCTCAACAGACATCAGTATTATTGGACACTTGTGGAAGGTATTAGATCTCCTGTGAAGGCATCAGTGTTGGCGGTGATAGACTTAGAGCAAAATCGCTAGTCACTAGGCAAGGTTGGTATGAACGCAGAGTTCGCTCAGGTTTTTGAGTTAACGCTCTCGGAAAAATTGCAGCTTCTCGAAGACTTATGGGACAGCATCGCCTTAGTTCCAGAGCAAATTCCAGTATTGGACTGGCAGAAAGAAGAACTTGCTAGGAGAAAAGCCCTGTATTTACAGAATCCTGACTCAGGCAGTTCATGGGAGGCAGCTAAAGAACGGATTCGCAGTCAACAACATGGTACTTAGAAAGAGGTCTATTAATTTAGTGAATCGCTCTAATCCACCTCACGATATCTTCAACTAACTGAGGCTGACTGGAAGAAAAGCATTGCAGAACTCGCGCACCATTAATTCCTTCCCTGTGCCAGAAGGAAGGGGAGATACTCTTACTCTCATCTCCTTGTAGGAGAGGGGCTGGGGGTGAGGGGACAACACAAATCGCCCCATCAAATTTGCTCAGGGCGTCGAGGAAAGTGTCGCTAAATCCTACTTCCCTTAGCCCTGTATTATCAAGGGGGGAAATTAAAGGAGCAGTGCTTTCGTAGAACACCAAAATGACGCGCTTATCACTTTCTAGTAAGTCCCAATAAGTTTGGAGTTCTGGCATTGTTTTTGGAGTGCCATCCTCGCACTTAGGGCAGCCTGCCTTGACCATCTCGGTGTAAATTTTGGAGGCGGGGTTATCGCGATCGATGAATTTGCTGCCGTCGATGCAAATTACATGGATAGTCTGGCTCAAGGCAGGGTCATTGGTAATGGCCGCGCTGAGACTATGCGGTAAATTGGCAAAGTTGAGGCTTTGAGTGAAGGGGGTGGAACCGACAGGTGTGATTTCTAGAACTTCTGGATGAATAGGGGTAGGTTGAGTGTGCCAAGCCTGATAAAATGCCGGATAGGGTATAGTTTGGGCACAGTCCCAGATGATTTCATAGCACTCACGGAAATGCTTAAAGTCATTTTCGTAGGTTTCATCTGATAAGTAGTCTTTCAAAGGTGTAACGATTCTCGCCAGCTGCTCGTCTTGCAGGATTAGCTTCAAGCTTTTAGCAGCTCGCCAACGGGTAAATGCATCGTTAGTTGACTCGATGAGTTGCACTAAAGTCGCGCTCACTGTTGGATTGCCAGGGTCAATTTTCCCTAAGCTATCAGCTGCTTGCCAACGAATGAATTCTTCATCAGTTGACTGGATGAGTTGCATTAATGCCGAAATCGCTTCTGAATTGCCTGCGCCAACATCCCCTAAGCTATCAGCTGCTTGTTCACGAGTGAATTTATCATCAGTTGACTCGATGAGTTGTATTAACGCTGCGATCGCTTCTGGATTGCCAGGGTCAATTTTTCCTAAGCTATAAGCTGCTTGCCAACGGGTTAATTCATCATCAGTTGACTGGATGAATTGTACTAACGCTGCGATCGCTTCTGGATTGCCAGGGTCAATTTTTCCTAGGCTATAAGCCGCTTCCATAGAGATAAATTCATCGTCAGTTGACTGGATGAGTTGCACTAATGCTGAAAGTGCTGTTGAATTGCCAGGGTCAATTTTTCCTAAGCTTTCGGCTGCTCTCCTACGAGTGGATTTATCCTCAGTTGATTGGATGAGTTGCATTAACGCTGCAAGCGCTGTTGAATTGCCAGGGTCAATTTTTCCTAAGCTTTCGGCTGCTCTCCTACGAGTGGATTTATCCTCAGTTGATTGGATGAGTTGCATTAACGCCGCGACTACTGTAGAGTTTCCTTTGCCAATTTCCCCTAAGCTATAAGCCGCCTGCCAATGAATTGATTTATCCGCTGTTGACTCAATCAATTGCACCAACGCTGCGATCGCTTCTGGATTGCCAGGGTCAATTTTTCCTAAGCTTTCAGCTACTTGCCAACGGATTGATTCACTCTCAATTGACTTGATGAATTGCATCAATATTGTAATCGCAGTTTGACTGCCAGGGTGGATTTTTCCTAGGTTATATGCTATTTGCCAACGGATAGACTTATCCTCAGTTGATTCAGTCAATTGTACTAACGCTGCAATCACCTTGCTGCGATTTGTCTCTGCTAATGTGGCTCTAGCTCCCTTCTTAATTGAATCGAGAAATGTTATCCACTTCTGTTTATCAATGTGGAAATAGCCAAAACCCCACTTAACGAGTTGAGCTACAATTTCATCACTCTGACTATAATCAATAAATTCAGCAATGCCTGCTGCGGCTAGAAAATAAGCTCGATACTCATAAAAGCCTCTGTATCGAGATCTATCAAAAAAGTCTTCCCCGCATCCATCCTTAAAATCCACCAATGCCTTGATAAAATCATCTTTTTGCTCATAAGGCACATCTTCTCGCCCTAGCCACAGCAAAATCACCTCCTTCCACTGCCGCTCAAAAATACGATAAGTGCCTTTTATTGGATTGTGGGGCTTGTGATCAAGGAAAAAGTGCCAATCATCAATTACCAGCGCTGCAAAATATTCCTGGAAAGTAGGATGGTAGAAGGCGTAGACCTTTTCACCTAGATTTTCTACTTCTGCTGCTACTCCCACTTGATTGAGCCAGCCTAACTGGAGCGCTAACTGAAATAAGTCTGCATCAGATTTGCCCAGTACCGACTCAACTAGGCGATGCTCTAGCCGAAACTTAGTTTTTGAAGAAGCGATCGCTCTTTTAGCCAATTCTCCCAGCGCCTTATTCAATTCCTGTCGCTGAGTTGAACTGGTAGGGAATCGGTCTTGCTTCCACTCATAAAGCGCTTCTGTAAACTGCTGATAAAGCCCAGCCTTAGTATTAGGTAATCCTCCTTGTGCTAGCGCCCAACTACGGCACAATAGCGCTAACCGCAAAGGATTTTTGACAGCATCTTTGATTCGCTCTTTTCCTGGTTTATCTAACTGGGCCCGTAAACGTTCAGCTAGTGTTGAGTTGTCCTTAAACCAACGACGGATGAACTGCCCCACCTGATCGGGAGTTTGGGCATCGCCATAGCTAAAGTCCAAATTCCGATAAGTATCAAACGCTTCCAGAGCATTTTTCCCAGCATCCCAAACATTAAGCCGACAGGTTAGTATCACCCTGGCATCTGCAACCCAACCTGTGAGCTGATTAGCAATCAACTGTAGAGGCGCAAGACTTTGCGCTCCCACCGTCATCTCATCAACTGCATCCAACAACAACCACACTCGTTTACTGTTGAACAATTCACCTAAATCCTCCTCCATTTTCTGACTGACATGCACTTTTCGAGTAGCTGCTTTGAGCCAATCAGAAAGTAGATACTGCTCCAGAGTTTTCCCTTGCAAATCTGCTAAAGAAATCCATATCGGTACATCTTCTGTGTTATCCAATACCCACGCCGCAATCTTTTGTAGCAGCGTAGTTTTTCCGGCTCCCGGTTCCCCAATAATGGCTATTCTTCTGCTTCGTCCTTGACGCAGAACTTGCTCAAAAAACTGATCTTGCTGAAATGTCTGGATGATTTCATCCTGCGCTTCTGGCTCATATAATTGGGAACCTTGCTCAGGTGAGACATCGCCACTGCGTCTATCTCGCTGTTTTCGTTCCACTAATCCCAAAGGCACATAAATCTCATCGAGTTCAAAGATGACTCCATCCCCAGTGGTTAGGGGATTAGTCGTCAGTCGTCTGTGATTTTGAGCCTCTAGCATCTCATGGCAAACTTGCCGCCCGTCAATTCCAGCTATCGACGAGATCGGATTGTCCGGCGAATCGGGGTGAACGTTATGATCTTTTTTGGACTTTTGCTGTTTGCGAGTTTTCCACTCAAACTCAAACCGCCTGAGATTCTCTGCTTTATCCTTGCTCCACAACTTCAGCTTGAAGTGCCAATCTGGTGAACCCTTGGTTTTGGTGCGATCGTCTTCCAAAATTTCTAAGAAATCTTCGAGATGCGTGAGTGCTTCCTTGATTTGAATGGTGTTTAACTTACCATTGCTTTGGTCTTTGGCTGTAAGTTCTGCCAGGAATCTCGCCTCTGTCCTGACAACCAGTTGTTTTTCTGTTTGCCACTTCACCTCAATCTTTAGGTGATCGCAGTCTTCCAATTCGCCATTGGCGTAAGCCAGCAATGCTTCTAAAAGGCGCTTTGTCCGCTTTTGAGCTTCAGAACCATAGCCAATGTTCGGCATAGATACTGTCCAAAAAATTAAAAAAGTTTTGGCAATCCCCTAGGTGAAAGCAAATTCCCCCAAGTGCTTAGTGCTTATCCTTGATTTTAAGAGACTTTCAGCTCTTAAAGCTGGCTGCTAGCTGGAGGCAATGTCCGCCTAATATTCTAATCGGTCAGGACTTACGCAAATTGCTGATTTAAACGCTACTGCTAGTAGTAGTAGGGTGGGCAGTGCCCACCCTACATGTAGAGGTTCTGCGTAAGTTCTGTCGGTGACAGTACGATGGCGGGAATTGGGGTTACTGCTATTGCGGCATCTGGCATTCTATGTGCTAGTAGCCTGGTTACACCTCAACAGACATCAGTATTATTAGACACTTATGCCAGACTCCCCATGAGCTGCGCTAACGAGCATTCAATGAAAAGCTTTCTTCCCCATTACCCATTACCCATTACCTATTACCCATTTTCCAGTTAGATATTAGCCAATTCTTAGAGAACAAGAGGCTAATTAAAACGGATTTAGTACGAGTTTATAGCTAGTAACTGGATGTTTGAACTAATGCATAGAAATGCACTTTTTTTCTAGTCAATAAATGCTATCGGAGTTATCAGGCTGACGCTACCATAAATTTTGTGGGAGTTAGATAGAGATTGGCTTACCACTGGTATCTCACCAGATGCGATCGCACTTTTGCAGCCTCACCCCTCTTGAGTCGTTGCTAACGGCTGGTTCTTAAAGGAGATTTTTGAACCGTAACAATTTGCAATAATTATCTAATGCTGGCAAAAAAAATAAATTAGTAGTTGCTTGAAAATTCACTTGATAGTAATATGAATACTATTGCAGACACGGAAAAGCCAAACTTGTTAATGTAGGGGGCTTTTAGATGAATTGCTATAGCAACAGTGAATTGCTCAAGCAAAAAAATACCTAAAGTCCAGTTTGGTTAAACAGTAGACTC
>DALYIW010000010.1:10206-32381 GCA_031970155.1 Coleofasciculaceae cyanobacterium CTOTU46601
TAAAAGCTAGACAAGGCTCCTAGCATACGCCGCTCTATTTGCAGATAGATTAACAGGATTTCGGATATATATAGTTATCCGTAAAGGCTTCAATGTGTTATTTCAAAAGCCTTCATCAGTTCCTACCTAAAAAATCTACAAGTAATCGTGAGAGCGCTCAGTGAGCCGTCCTTCTCTTCAAAATTACTAGGAGCAATCCTAACTTCTCTTCAAAAAATAGGAGCAAGACCAATGAATTTTCTGAAGCATGAACCAGCAGCTCTAACTAAATTAAGACCAGAAACCACTGAAACACTAGTACATATTCCTACTTACTTTGTTAATCCTAGAATCCACAGTTCAATAGTCATCGACCAGCGATTTTTGAAGCCCCAAGGGCGATGGCTAGTTATCTTATTATTTATTGCAACTTCAGTAACTGGCACGGCGACCCTCTATAATTTCCTGCGTTACAAAGCTACTCAGTCAAAGCCCTCACCCATCTCTCTTACAACTACACCGACTATCAATACCGTCAGTGCTAGAGGACGCATAGAGCCAAAAGGAGAAGTTATTCGCCTGTCTGCTTCCACCTCTGTTGAAGGTGCCAAAGTTGACAAACTTTTAGTCAAAGAAGGAGATCAAGTCACCTCTAATCAGATCATTGCCGTCTTAGACAGCTTTAATCGTCGTTCAGCAGCCTTAAAACAAGCTAAACAACAAGTTAAAGTCGCTCAAGCTAATCTAGCAAAGGTAAAAGCTGGAGCAAAAATTGGTCAAATTAGCGCTCAAAAAGCCGAAATTACCCGCCTGCAAGCCCAGCTATTTGGCGAAAAGAGGACTCAACAAGCAACCATTGCTCGTCTGCAAGCCCAGCTGTTTGGAGAAAAGAAAACTCAACAAGCAACCATTGCTCGCTTGCAAGCCCAACTCTCTAACGCTGTAGCAGAATTCAACCGTTATCAAATGCTGTACCAAGAGGGTGTAGTGGGAGCCTCCAAACTAGACAGTGAGCGCTTGGAGATGGAAACCACCAAAGAGCAACTCAATGAGGCCAAAGCGGCGCTCAATCAAACTGAAGAAACTCTGCAACAGCAGCTTAATGAAGCCAGAGCCACTCTCCAGCAAACAGAGGAAACCCTGCAACAACAAATCAAGGCTGCTGGTGCAACCTTGAACCAAATAGCTGAGGTTCGTCCTACTGATGTGCAAGCTGCTCAAGCAGAGGTAGACAGTGCTCTTGCTGCTGTTGAAACAGCTCAAGCAGACCTTGATTTAGCCTATGTGAGAGCACCCAAAGCCAGCCAGATATTAAAAATTTATACTTTCCCAGGCGAGGTTGTTGGTAAAGATGGAATTGCTGACTTAGGTCAAACAGACCAGATGTACGTAGTTGCAGAGGTCTATGAAACGGATGTCAATCAAGTAAAGATTGGTCAGCAAGCTAGCATTTCTAGCGAGGCGTTCTCCAAAGAATTACAAGGAAAAGTCACTCAAATTGGTTTGCAAGTTCGCAAACAAGGAATCCATAGCACCGATCCCGTTGCTGACGTAGATCGCCGAGTGGTTGAAGTAAAAGTTCGCTTGAACCCAGAAGACAATAAGCAAGTTACAAATTTAACCAACTCACAGGTTGAAGTATTACTTAATCAATAATTTTTTCAGGAACTGGTCGCCATCATGTCCAAAATACCTTTAGCCTGGTTACAACTGACTAACGGAAAAACTCGCCTAATAATTGCAATGGCAGGTATTGCTTTTTCCAACCTGCTCATGTTTATGCAAATGGGATTTGAAGGTGCGCTCTATGAGAGTGGGGCACGCTTACACTCCAATTTAAAGGCTGACATAATTATGATTAGCTCTCGCTCTAAGTCTCTTCCTTATATGAGGCCGTTCTCTTCTCGTCGCCTGTATCAAGCTTTAGGTGTTAATGGTGTTAATTCAGTCAGTCCTTTGTATGTTGACTTCGCTGACTGGAAAAATCCCATCAATGGAAATTATCGAGCAATATTTGTTTTTGGGTTTAAGCCAGAAAAGCCAGTGTTCAATTTACCTGAAGTCAATCAGAATATCGAAAAGCTTAAACTTCCTGACACTGTTCTTTTTGACCGAGGCGCTCGCTCAGAATATGGACCGATCGCTACAGAATTTGAGCAAAACAAAAAGATAGTTACGGAAATCAGTAATTATCGAGTTAAAATCGTGGGCTTATTTCCTCTAGGACCTTCCTTTGCTGCTGATGGTAATTTAATCACCAGTGAACAAAACTTTTTGCAGTTGTTCAAAAATCGTAAATCTGAAGAAATCAATATTGGACTGATTACTCTCAAACCAGGCGTTGATAGACAAAGAGTTTTTGATACCTTAGCCGCGAAATTACCTAAAGATGTTAAGTTATTAACGACTCAGGAATTCATAGATTTTGAAAAGAATTATTGGCGCACCAGCACACCAATTGGTTTTATTTTTGCTCTGGGCACAGCCATGGGATTTGTTGTTGGTACAGTCATTGTCTATCAAATTCTTTTTACAGATATCAACGAGCATTTAAGTGAATACGCTACCCTAAAAGCTATGGGGTTTAAAGATAGGTATTTACTCATAGTTGTTTTTCAAGAAGCTTTGATTTTGGCAGTGATTGGCTATGTTCCTGGCTGGTGTCTTTCGGTGGGCTTATATCAGTTGACCAAGGCGGCAACTTTTTTGCCGATGGTCATGAGTGTTAGTCGCTCTCTGCTAGTGTTGGTCTTGACTGTTTTAATGTGTTTTATTTCGGGTGCGATCGCAGTACGTAAACTGAGAGCAGCCGATCCAGCAGATATTTTTTAGTCTATCCCTTACTTGTAGTGGAAGACCGCATTTTTAGTAATGGGTAATGGGTAATGGGTAATGGGTAATGGGTAATGGGTAATGGTAATTCTTGACCTAGTAAGCATTTAACTTCATTAATTCAGTTTGTCTGTTCGCCATATCTACAGGAAAACCAACAACTCAAAGCATTTGAAAACCACCGTTTACAGGCAAGTAAGCCCCCGTGATAAATCTCGCTTCTTCAGAAGCCAACATCAGGATGGCACTAGCGACATCTTCAGGTAGTCCATTTCTTCTTAATGGTGTCATCTGGACAAAAGCCTCCTTCTGTTCCTGTGATATAAATGCAGAGGCATCGGTGACCGTGTATCCAGGTGATACAGCGTTAACTCGAATCCCATGCGGTCCTAACTCCAAAGCTAAGGTTTTCACAAAGCTATCTAGTCCGGACTTGGCAATGTTATGGGACAGAAAACCCTCGCTGGGTTGTCGAGACACTGCACTACTCACCGCAATGATGCAACCACGCTTGTGTTCAATCATGGAAGGAACAACGGCTTTGCAAGGATAGAATGCACTTTTGAGTTCCCCTAGGAGTTTTGCCTCAAGGTCTTCCCACTGATGATCGATAAAGGGTGCGATCGCAAATGAAGCATTGGCATTCAAAACTAGCGTATCAATCCCGCCAAAAGCCTCTGAAACCTGCTGCACCATTGCTTCTACTTGGTGATAGTCTCGCACATCTGCCTTGAATGCCAGCGCCTTACCCCCCTCTGATGAGATCTCATCTACCACCTGACTAGCTGCTACTTCGCTGCTGTAGTAGTTGACGCCAACAGCAGCACCGTGGTGTCCCAGCCGTTTGGCTGTAGCTGCGCCAATCCCTCGACTAGCACCTGTAACAAGAACCACTCGGTCTTTCATCAATTTAGAAATGTCCGTGTTCTGGTTCCCCGGAGTTTGTTTAGCCACAATACCGTTGTTCTTTATTCAAAGACTTAATGATTAATCGCAAACAATACCTATTTATTTACCATAAATACTGGGAGTAGCCAGACCCTCCTCCTGCCAAAGGCAGCCTCATACTATGTCAGGACTTACCCATCGACACCACATCTAGTAGGGGTGAACGGCCATTCACCCCTACAAATGGCGGTTCAACGGTCAAAAAAGCGTAAGTCCTGTATGTATAGCTATACGCCCCTACCATATGTCGTGTCTCGAGCGTAAGTCCTGGTATTCACTCATCCTTCGCCTCCTAGGCCAGGGATGAGAGGGTTATTTCTTATTAGTTGTTTGTCCTAAGTATCTTTTACAAGCAACTAACAACTAACAACTGCGGCAGCGGACAAAAGCACTCTTCTGTGTCTATTAATTTTTAATTTTATCTTGCTAGAGTGGCGCTCTAGACTAAATAGCACACGTACTCAATTATGAGTCAGTTCTATTTTTTTACTAAATTTAAATGCTTTGTATAATTAGAAAGAAAAACCAGAACTAGCGGTATTACTTTTCCCTAAGGGAACGCTAGCTCTGACTTCCCATTCTATGGACTAACAACATTATAAAATTAATTCAAAACAAAATTGGCACTAAATTGTCATCTTTATCTAGTCTTTATCGATTGAATTGTTGTAAAATCTTATGGATATCAATATTTATTAAGTTAAAACTTTAGGTAAATCGCTACTTCCTTCAATTTTGCTAAAAAAACTTCACGTAACTTAAATTAATTTAACGATAAATCTACGTCAATGTGTTGAAGTAATAAGTTGAATTTATCAAACCTATGACATGAGGTGAGGATCTTCCATTAACACAAACTTTACACAAGAGCGGTGCGATCAATGTCAGACTCTAGTATCTTCAGGCCTCAGCTAACAGCAGATGGCTCATTCACCTTTTTTTCAGAAGAGGTTGGTGAATCGTTTCACAGTACTCAAGGTGCAAAAGAAGAAGCTTACCTAAAGTTTGTAGAACCATGCCAGCTAGCACAGAAAGCTCCACAGCCTGTACTACGACTGCTGGATGTCTGCTACGGTCTGGGTTATAACACTGCTGCTGCTCTTGAAACAATTTGGGCAAATAATCCTAGTTGTCGCGTCGAGTTAGTCGCCTTAGAATTAGACCCAGCTGTGCCAAGAGCCGCGATTTCACTATTGCAGACAGCTTCGGTTAATGAGCAGGGTTTTCTCAGTAGTTGGAGTCAGCCTATCCCTCAACTACTCGAAGTTCTAGCCACATCTCTCCAAGTTAAAACCGATCGTTTCCACGCTCAACTACTCCTCGGTGACGCTAGAACAACTATTCAGCAATTGCATCAATCCAACTTTCAAGCTGATGCCATTTTTCTCGATCCTTTTTCTCCGCCTCGTTGTCCTCAACTGTGGACTGTTGAATTTCTTCAGCAATTAGCTAGCTGCTGTGCAACGACTGGGAGACTGGCTACTTATTCCTGTGCAGCATCAGTGCGGAGTGCCCTAATTGCAGCCCGGTTTAAAATTGGCGAGACGTTGCAGGTAAATGGTCGTCAGCCGGGAACGGTGGCCAGTTTCACCGACGTTGATTTATCGTTGCTCTCGGTGCGATCGCAAGAACATTTGCAGACTCGTGCTGCTGTTCCTTACCGTGACCCTCAGCTGTCTGACTGTGCCCAAGTTATTTTACATCGGCGTCGAATCGAGCAAGAGACATCTTCTCTAGAGCCAACCTCCCGTTGGCAAAAACGTTGGTTAACAGATAATTAATAGGTGGTTAATAGTTAGTCCAGTAATAGGCTCAAGCTTTCAGAAGTACAGCAAAACCATGATTTGTATCAAGGAAAACATTATTTAAATTTTCAAACTAAATAAAATTAAAGATTTTAATTAGACATATTAATTACATCAGACACAATAACTAAAGACTAGAATGACAAAAGTTAAGCAATACATTCCTGTAATACAGGATGATCAAAGCCTGGGTGCAAAACAGAGTTTCGCGTTCCCCCTTGAAAGCTTCAGCCTGCCCTCAATCATGGTTAATTCATTAGGTACATCAGCTTTACCTAGATCTGGAACCAGTTCTTCCTCTGTAAATGCTTCTGTGAATGCTGTTGACTCCGCGCAACCCAAGGTTCTAGTTATCGACGATCATTCCTCCAGTCGGATGACAGCCGTCGCTCTTTTGTCAATAGAGGGCTACGATGTGGTGGAGGCAGACAGTGGAATTGCGGGGCTAGAGTGTGTCCTGGACGTGAATCCAGATGTGATTCTGTTGGACGTGATGATGCCGGGGATGGATGGGTTTGAAGTGTGTCGGCGTCTCAAGGAGGATGAACAAACTCGCCTGATTCCAGTAGTGTTCATCACAGCACTTAATGATAAGCGATCGCGTATTTTGGGAATTGAAGCCGGAGGAGATGACTTTCTCTCCAAGCCCTTCGATCGTTTAGAACTCTCGGCGCGAATTAAGTCCCTGATTCACCAAAAACGCCTCAATGAAGATTTAGACCACGCCGAACAAGTTCTTTTCTCAATTGCTAGGGCTGTTGAAAGCCGTGACCCCAACACGGGCAATCACTGTGAACGACTCGTAGCAATGGCTAAAGCCTTTGGTGAATATATTCAGCTTTCCAGAACAGACATTCGGAATTTGATGTGGGGTGGTTATCTCCACGACATCGGCAAAATTGGAATTCCCGACGCGATACTGTTGAAAAAAGGGCAATTTACTGACGAAGAGCGGGAGATCATGAACGAGCACGTCGCGATTGGCGAAAAAATCTGCCAGCCACTGAGAACAATGCGAGGTGTTATCCCAATTATTCGCTCTCACCATGAACGCTGGGACGGCAGTGGTTATCCAGATGGTCTGGTTGGAGATGACATCCCCTATCTGGCTCAAATCTTCCAAATTCTAGATATCTACGACGCCTTGACGAGTGAACGTCCTTACAAATCGGCATTTACCCCAGAAAAAGCGTTAGAAATTATTGCTGAGGAAACTCAAAAAGGTTGGCGAAATCCCAAGCTAGTAGAGCAGTTTACTGAATTTGTCCTATCGACTCAATTGATGAAAGCACCAGCATCGGCTCAGAGCGTAGAGCAGAACACTTAGCAAAAGCAAGTGTTATTATGCAGTGAGCAAAAATCTCAAAAGCTGATAGCTGAAAGCTCGATAGCTAAATCATGGTTGCAGTAGCAATTCTAGCGGCGGGACGCGGAACGCGGATGAAATCTGACCTACCTAAGGTCTGTCACAAACTAGGTTCACTTTCCATCGTTGAACGAGTTCTCAAAAGTTCTCTCTTAGTTGACCCCTCGCGGTGTTTCGTAATTGTCGGCTATCAGGCCCAACAGGTCAAAAAATCTCTAGAAGCCTTTACTGGTGTAGAGTTTATTGAACAGACCGAACAACTCGGTACAGGTCATGCCGCCCAACAACTTCTACCCCACCTGGAAGGGTTCACGGATGATTTACTGATTTTGAATGGTGATGTGCCTCTGTTGCGGCCTGAAACGATTAAACAACTGTTGGAAACTCATAAAGCCCATCAGAATGCCGCCACTCTCCTCACCGCCCACTTGCCTGATCCCAGAGGATATGGACGGGTTTTTTGTGACGATCGCAATCTACTCCAACAAATTGTAGAAGACCGAGACTGCACAGCGGCTCAAAAACAGAACAGTCGCATCAATGCTGGAATCTATTGCTTCAACTGGCCTCAATTGGCAACAGTGCTGCCAAAATTGCAGGCAAACAACGACCAGAAGGAGTACTACATCACAGATGTTGTTAACTTCCTGGAACCAGTAATGGCGGTGGATGTTGAAGATTACCAAGAAATTCTCGGTATCAATGACCGTAAACAGCTAGCAACGGCTTATGACATTTTGCAAACGCGGGTGAAGGATGCCTGGATGAGTGCAGGGGTAACGTTAATTAACCCAGAGAGCATTACTATTGATGACTCAGTGGAATTACAACCCGATGTCATTGTCGAACCCCAAACCCATCTGCGAGGCAATACGGTGATTGGTTCTGGTAGCCGCATCGGGCCAGGGAGTTTGATCGAAAATAGCCAATTGGGTCAGAATGTGACGGTTTTGTATTCGGTGGTCAGTGAGAGTGTGGTTAAAGATGGTACCCGAATCGGGCCTTACACTCATCTGCGTGGTCATGTGGAGGTGGGAGAAGCTTGTCGGTTGGGGAATTTTGTAGAACTGAAAAATGCTACGCTGGGCGATCGCACAAATGTTGCCCACCTGTCTTATCTGGGAGATGCCACGCTGGGGAATAAGGTCAATGTTGGGGCTGGTACGATTACGGCTAACTACGATGGCGTGAAGAAGCATCGCACGAAAATTGGCGATCGTACAAAAACAGGTTCTAATAGCGTCCTAGTTGCACCCGTTACTCTCGGAGAAGATGTCAATGTAGCTGCTGGCTCAATAGTTACAGAAAATGTACCGGATGATTGCCTGGTAATTGCGCGTGCGCGTCAAGTGGTTAAACCTGGGTGGCGCTTGAAATCTCAACCGGAGCAACCATCAAGTTAATGAAAGGGGGAGTAGGGAGTAGGGAGTAGGGAGTAGGGAGTAGGGAGTAGGGAGTAGGGAGTAGGGAAAGTTTTCTACTCTCGCCTCCAAATCACCAAGAAGACCATTTTCTTTCTGCTACTGACAAAGAAGGGATGAGGGATGAGAGTACAATCACATGATTTTAATTAGGTCGAAGAAAAGAAATCTTCGATACTTCAAGCGCCATTATTTATTGATGGAGCTATTCATCCTTCATCCTTAATCCCTTATCCTTCATCCCTCATCCTTAAGAGTGACTAACTTACAGATTGCCTTGAGAACTTGCAGTAGCTGAGTTGTCTGCTCAGGGCGAATCAGGCTTAGTTCAGGTAATAGTTGATAAGTAGGATGTTCTCCTTGCTCGATATACACAAACTGATAATTCATGCCGTTGGTTGTCAGTCCCCAAACAGCAGCTTGCTCCTCTAGGCTTTTATAGGCATAGGTGAGCAGTTGAGGTAATCCTTCTAAAGCATCAATTGTACTGTTTTTAGTTTCAACTAATAGAATCCAAAATGGTGTAAAAATCCTTTTGTTTTGTATTCTACTAACTGCTAAAATATCCATTCTCCCTTTAATAATTGTGTCTTCATCTTCAACATAAATCTGAGCAATTCCTTCTTCTAAAGTAATTTTAATATGGGACTGATAGAAGCCAGAAAACCATAGCAATTGAGCGATGGGAAGTAACCGAATTTGTCCTTCAGAAACTTTCCCTGCATTGTGGTAACTCCGAAAGACTTCACGGATTTTCAAAACTTCCTGATGTTCCAGCTCCGTGAGAGGTTCTAGAGACAGTAATGAGGTGATTGAGTCATTCAACTGTTCTTCAAACTTTAAAAGACTATAAACCTCTTCCATTGTTAGATTGCTGGCATCTAGATTTATAGTCATTGATTTACTACTTGTTTGCTCAAAAAAGGATGAAATTTTTTGTACATTAAATAGTTAAGAGGCTCAGTAGAAAGGATAAAGGAAAACAATTCTTGTACTCATCCCGGACTAACGTCCCGCTGCGCTATCATCCCTCATCCCTCATCCCGGACTAACGTCCCGCTGCGCTATCATCCCTCATCCCTCATCCCTCATCCTTCATCTTTCCAATTGACCGCTGCTCTGGATCGAAATGCTTCACAATTTGTTGAGGATTGCCGATGACTACAACACCGGGGGGTACAGACTTGCGAACAATACTGCCCAAACCCACGACACTATCTTCCCCAATGTGTACCCCCTTCATCACTGTTGCTCTGGCTCCGACCCACACGTTGCGATCAATTACAATTGGTGCTGAAGCTTTTGGCCCTAGAGGACAGTGACGCAGGCGGGGTTCGAGGTTGTGATAATCGCTATCGGCAAGGGCGCAGTCAGAAATCAAGCACTCATCTCCAATCGTAATAGAGCGATCGCAGCCAATCCAAGGACCATTTAGCAGCACGTTGCTGCCAATCGTGACTTCCCCAGAACCATAAATCAGCACCCGTTTACCCAAGCGGCTTCCTGAGCCAATTGTTACTTTAACAGAACCTTGAACTTCCAGGGAGCCTCGAATTCGCACCCCCTTAGCAAGCTTCACATTCGGGTATCGCAACTGATAAAATTGCCGTTTGACTTCAAAATAGTAGTTGGCTAAATCCTTCAGAAATGGATACTTCTGAACTAGATGATTGAGCTGATGCATGGCACTGATTTCAACTGGTTTTAAGTTGATGAAAAGAACTGCGATTTGCAGAAAAACGCCGACAAGCGTCTATTTTCTCACTTCATTCAGTATAGTTAAAATCGATTAGGCCAATGATAAATCAACATCACCAAAAATAATTACAAAATCTAAGGTAAATCCTGCCAATTTATTTCTAATTATCTTATAATTAGAAACTCCAACCGAGGCTAACAGTTCCTTTATATCTTTGAGTGATAAAAGATTTAGCCAATCTCCTGTACCCCATTCTTTTCCAATAAGACATAAGTATTTGTCAAACATTTCTTTTGATAAAAGAAAGTGCAACAAAAATACATTAGTATGAATTTCAATGGGGAAATGTTTATTCGGTGTAGTTATAAAAGCCAGCTTTGCTACTCTTTTTATTTCTGATAAAAATAATTTTTGCTTTTCTTTATTACCGACATGTTCTAGTACAGCATTTGACCAACAAACATCAAACGTTTTATCCTCAAAAGGAAATTTACCACCGTCATAGGTCACGGTTTTCACTTGCGGGTAGCGTTTCTGAAAATATTGAGGTTCAGCAAGCCCTAAAGCTGTGATGTTTTGAGGGTATGGATAATTTTTTTCTAAAAAATTATAGGATTCAGCAACTTCAGTATCTGTATAACCAACATCTAAAATAGTTGTCTGGGAGTTTGGTTTTACGCTCTCCTTAAATGTATTATATTTTCTCGTTCTATTATAAATGGATATTTTTACACGGATATTTTGAATAGTTTTAGCTAACATGTTCTTTCTCCCAAATAATTAATTTTTTGCTCCAATAGAACTTACACACTTGGCTCTAAAATTGCTTGACAGGACTACTATTAGCAGAAAAAAGCAGCAAAACGAGGGAGTAGGGCTTCAACAGCAATGGCTCTTGCTCCAATGTTGCCGTAGCTAGGGTAGCACTCGTTACGCCATTGGCATCGAGGGAAAACAGGGGTAGGTTCTCAGGCTTGGAAGCCTCAGCCATCAACTGAAGGGTGAGTTTAGCAGATCCCGCTGATTTATTGATCAGCAATAGCGATCGCTCTCCATTCGCCTGTGAGACTGCCATGGCTTCTACAAAAGGATGGTCTGTCTCAGTACGCATCACTTGACCCGTTAGGTATTTGAGTCCCCAAGCAAACACGGTGGCAGCAGGACGTAGATTATTTTCTGGGTCGATCAATCCAAATACCCCATCCTTGAGATGCCAGGAAGTGGCCATGTCAATTCCAGCATCAGCCAGATGCTTGAGTACCGAAGCAAACCATACTGCGCCAACGTGAGTATGCTGGCGTTTTTCACCCGATTGCCAGTTGTAGTTAATGTTATATTCACCCAACAGCAGGGGCACGTTGCGGTCTGGGATGTACTGCTTCGCCACTTTCCGAAATTCCCGCACCTGATCGGCATACTTGGGCGTGTAAGACATTAGCTTGTCGGTAGATTCGCTAGCATCGCCACTACCGTAACGATGCCAGGTGATGAAGTCTACATTCGCTCTACACGCTTCCAGAAAGGCTGCGAGTCGCCTTGGTTCATCCCAAGTCAGAGCCGGGCCACCGACCTTTATTTGAGGGTCTTTGGCCTTCATCGCTGTCGCCGTCTTGTTGTAGATTTTCCAAAGCTCATCAAGCTTACCAGCTTTTTGATAAGCTACATCTTGTTCGTTCAAGGGTTCCCAGTAAACTATCTTGCGCTGCTGGCGTCGGTTGAGAATTTCTACTAGTGCAGCACAGAAGGAAGCATAGCGGTCGTACTCTTTAGGGTCAAGTAGACCCTCTTGGTTACGAGCCATCCACTTAGGCCAACCGGGAATGTTTTGGATAATTGTAGGTTTTTGGGGATAAGAGGCATCATAGCCCGCTTTGATCTTTGCCTCGTCCCAGGTTTTGGTGGCCTGATCAGCCCAGCGATCGCTTAATCCGGCATAGTGAATCCGAATTAAGCCAATACCCAGTTTTGCCAGACGACTTTGGTAGACTTGATCGGCGGCAGCTTCTGGTCTGGTAATTTCGTAGTCATTAGAGCCAAACGTGAAGGGTGTGGTTTGAGCCACCGTAGTTGCCCAATCTACCTTGACTTTCGCGGTAAGGGAATTTGTAGACGACGGCTTAGGGTCTGATGAGCCTGGATTCTCTCCAGTAATATTGGCAAAGGTTTGGCGATCGCAACTTGTATTTAAAATTTGAGCGATCGCCGCGCCAGATACTGACAGCTTCAGTATGTCTCTACGTCGCATAGCTCAGGATTTCACCAAAGAACTATTAGAGCGATACGGGTAGGGTTTAGATTTAGTTTCCACACCATTAATCACCAATCCTAAGATTTCCGCCTGATGCTGAGCGAGTTGCTCTAAGCTGTCATTCACCGAGTTACTGTAGCTTGTACCGGGGCGGACGACAAACAACACGTTAGGCACAATGGAAGCCATCAAAGCTGTTTCACTCGTAAAAGTGACGGGGGCGCTGTCAATCAGTATGTAGTCATAGTCACCCGCCGACTGGATAGCCTCCAGACTCTGCTCAAATCGACCCCCCCTCACCAGCTCTACAATTTTGCCTTTTTTGGGCGAGATTGGCACCAAATCGAGACTAGGTTGGATCTGCACTGGCTGCTGAGCCACATCAGCAAACAGAGGGGCTTCCGTGCCCTTTAGCTCTCGACCATAACCCAAGCGTCGGCTCAGTTCCGCTTTCCGGAAATCCCCATCCACAAGCAGCACCCGGAAGCCTAAATCTGCCAGGGCTGTAGCCAATCCTAGGGTTACAGTCGTCTTCCCTTCTCCCATAATGGCACTGGTGACCAACAGGCGATGGTCTTGCAATGGTTGTAAGCTAATCGCTGAGGCCAACCGTTGAAACTCGACCTCTGTGTCTGTACCGAGTTTCAAAGCCCGATCAGACTGCTTGAACCGGGGAATGCGAACCACAATCGGGAACTTGATGGCCTGTAGGTCTTTTGGACTCAACAGAGGATTGCGACTCTCTAGGAATAACACTAGTGCAACGCTTCCGACTATTGAGGCGATCAGGGCATTGAGGGCAGCTAATAACTTCTTGGGACTCGAAGGCTTGGGGTCAACTGTGGGAGAGTCAAGTACCTGTACGTTTGGATAAGTATTAAAGGCGTCAATGTTGTTTTTCTGGACTTGAGCGACCAAGCCTTTGTAAACCCCTTCGGCGACATCGACTTGCCGCTGTAGTTCCAGCACCCTAGCCTGATTCCCAGGGAGTGCTTTTAAGGATGCGTTGAGTTTCTCAATCTCACTTTTGAGTTGGTCTGCCTGTCGCTGCTGGGCACTGGCTTCGCTCTCTGCTGTGGCTAATTGCTGGATCAGCGTAGCGCGTCCCTCATTATTGGTAGATACTGTGGTGTCTACTCGGGTGCCAGCTGCCGATTGAGCGATGTATCCCTGAAGTTGACGCTGCAAGTCGTCGCGTTCAGATATCAGTTTTTGCACGGTTGGATGGTTATCCGTGAAGGTCGCTCGCGTCCTTATTAAATTGGCATTTACTTCAGCTAGTTTATTGCGAACAAATTGGTAGTTTTGGTTTTCGCCTAAACCGAGCGATTTAATGGCTTGGTCAGGTGTCAGACTCAGGCGAGCCGATAGGACACTGACTCGATTTTGACCCGCTTGAGCTAGAGCCTGCGCCTGCGCCTGTGCGGTGGACAGGTTATTAATTGTGGTTACAATTCCTTCGGTTTGGGCTTCGCTGTTAACTAGACCACTAGACTGCTTAAACTGCGCTAGCGCCATCTGTGCCTGAGCCAATCTTTCTTTAGCTTGCTCTAGTTCCTTCTGGCTGAACTGCTTGCGAGACATCCCATCAGCTTGACGCAGTTCATTGAGGCGAGCCTGATACACCTTAAGCAGAGCGATCGCCCTCTGGCGTGCTACTTCTGGTGTCGAACCATTCACCGCCAACGAAATAATGGTAGATTGCTCCTGAGGCGATACCTTGAACAACTTTTTGTACTGAGAGGGTTTCGGAGCTTTATTTTTCTCCGGGTCAATTGCTCGCGCCTTTTGCAGCAACTCATCACTGGTTAGGATAGACGCCTGCACCTTCAGAGGATTAACCTCCGTAGAAAAACCTGAGCCGCCGTTTCTGAGAGAACCTAGCGTTCCTAAGTTGGCATCTAGATCGCCTGTTGTATTAGGCAGAATCAGCTGAGCGTTAGCTGTCCACACTTTAGGGGAAGTCGCTAACTTTCCAGCCGTGGCTGCAAGCACGAGCAAATTTAAAACCAGTAATGATTTCCAGTGTCTAGACGCAATTGCAGCTATTTTACCCATGACATAGTTATACCCAAAGATGCTTCTAAAACCCTAGCCTGTCTAAAGTTGCACCCGTCTAAGTCTTATTTTTTAGTCTTACAGGACTTACGTCCTCTGCCAGATAAGTAACCTAAGTATAGGACTTCCAGCTTTAATAAAGTTGCTTTACGGTACTCAGAAGACTAATTTTTGTTGTCAGTACGTAAGTCACACATTATAGGAGTAATAGTATGTTTTCATCTACACTTAGGTAGAATTTTGTCTGTTGTATAGAATTTATCGGTGTCTTGAAAATAGGGAGTTGGGAGCCCTTGAGTCGGGAGTCGGGGGAAGAGAAATTTTCATCCCTTCTTTGTTTGTGCAGCGCATGGCGTCTAGTTTGTCAATAGTCATTTGGGTTGCCACTTCCTCCTGATAACTGATCCCAGCTGGTGATGACGCCTTGAGGCGGCTGTATTTCGCACAAAATTGCACCCAACCAGACAAAGAAGAACCAAAAATATACGGTCATCCAAGTCAAGGGGGTTGCATTACACATCACGTACAAAGCTACCAAGCTAGCAAGTGCCCGCTTGCCAAGTGGGTTGCCCTGAACTGCTGGCTGCCAAAAACTCCATAACGTTGAGGCCAAGGCAGTAACAAAGACGATGAAACCCACAATTCCATGTAAATACAGGACTGAGGTGTAGGTTGAGAAAGAACCCAGCGCAATGTCATAGGTATACCATTTCACCGAACCCTGTATGATTCCCCACCCTAACCATGGTGATTCTTGCCAAGCCTCAATCGTTTTGCGAACTACGAGTTCCCGGTCTTTCGATGATTCGGCACGAGCACTAGTAAAAAATTCTTGGAATCTGTTAATTAACTGACTGAATGTCAACCCCAAAAGAGCGCAGAGTAATGAGGTAAATGAGGCTCCCCACAAAGAACTTTGACGAACCCATCGGCTACGGAAGCAGGTCATAATCAAGAGACTCAGGGGTAAGCACATCCAGGCTGAACGACTAAAGCTCAACAACAGACCAACTAAGCAACCTGTTAAGGCAAAATTTCGCAGGCGGCGGTCTGTTTCACCGAGGCAGATAAACAAACATAGAATGGTGCAAACTCCAACGATTGGAGGGTCTGGGGTGTATAGAACTGTTCTGGGAAAAGGAATACCAAAAAAGGGTTGAAACTCGGCAAATGTTACTTTGAGGCTGAGTTTATCGCCTGGAATCAATCGTGTTAGCGGTGGCATAAAACCTGACTTGCCAATCTTCAGGAAAAGCATTGCCAGTTCAACGGCAATGGTCACTAAGTAGCCTGTTGACATCCAAGCAACGGCACGGGTAACCACGCGAACCCTAATTTGACTCCAAAAAGGTAGGGTTAGACAGGTAAAGATTAAGAAGTAGCTTTTGAGTAAGGTTACCCCAGCTCCAGCAGTTTTCTGGAATCCAAATCCTACGTTACTTAGACCAATCGTGGCAGTCCAAAGCATGACTAGAGACATCGCCAACCATGCCCATACACAGACGGGGAGTGGTTTTCTAATGATCTTGTCGAGGTCAAAGGTAACGACCAGCAAAAAAACGGCGATCGCAGGATAGAGTAGAGTCTGTAGACCTGACAACCACCACAGGGGTGTTAGAACAATTGTCCAGTAAATCACCCGTTCTGGAAAGGACAAGGCACCTAGCTTGAAATTCCCTGCCGTGGCATCTGCTGTGCTAGAGGTAACGTTTAACATTTAACGCTTTCAGAGCGAAAGTAATGCGTAAGTTCTATGGTAGTTTTGCTGCCTCAGGGCTAGCTGTACAACCCTGAATCATCTCAACATAGCATGACCGCAGTTTCTCCCAGCTGAAGCGATCGTAAGCACTACGATACCGCAGATCACGCTTAGAGACCTCGTAACCTTCTGCCAGTGCTTTAGGTATCAGACTTGCTAAACTCCCCGTCAATTCAAAATTACCAAAATACCCCTCCTCTCCCACCACAAAGCGGGCAATTTCGTAATCATGGACTAGACAAGGCAAGCCGTAGGACATTGCCTCTAACAAAACTCGTGGTAACCCTTCAGTTAAAGAACCCAGCACGAAAGCATCTGCAATTGTGTAGTATTTGGCGACTTCATTTTGAGCGACAGTTCTAATTTGGAAATGAGCGGCTCCTAAGAGTTTGTTACCAAGTTGGAGAATTTCAGGTGATTCAAAATCTTGTTGACCTACTAACAAAAGATAAGGTCGAGGCTCAGGTAAACTCGCTACTTCACGAATCACATAATCCATTCGCTTATGAGACTTGTTAATCGCTGCTACAGAGAGTAGCAAAGGCCGTTCTTTAGGTAGTCCCAGTCTGCGTCGTAACGTCTCTCGTTCAGAAACGGGAACGAGGTGTAGTTGAGGAGACATAGAAATTCCATAGGGAACCAGGATTAATTTTTCAACAGGTTCCCCTGCACTTAAAGCAAGTTGAAAGTAAATTGGAGCCACTTGATGCACGTAATCCCAACGAGGAAAAGGTGGTGGAAGGGGACCTCCGTTGCAAAATAAGAGCTTATAAGGTTGCTTGGTTAAATTCCGCCAATACCAGAGCATACTACCTAAGTTGACATCACTAAAGTAGATAACATCTGGTTTGCTACGGTTCACATAGGGTAAAAAACTAAAAAAAAACGTTAATTGTTCGACGAAATAAGCTGAATTAGCTTCTTTCTTTTCTTTGCCAATTACCTTACCTGGTTCTTCACCTTTTTTAGTAATTCTTGCGAGGAGCTTACCTAGTTGAATTGCCATCCAACTTTCACGGGGTAAATTCCATAAAGCAATTTCTCGGCTTAGAGAGTCACCTCCTCCTTTAAACAGAGTTACATCAAAAGACTTTTCTTGTAATATTGTCTCAAAGCATTCTTGTGTAAAAGATTCAAAACCACGTTTGACATTACCTAGACCTGAACAAGGCATAAAAACTTTTATCATCTTGCAACCCCACTATCAGCTTTTTTATTCTTCAATTAAATTTGTTGTCCAACTTGTTTATTTTTACTAAAGATTAATTTCGTGATTGTTGCAGGTTTGGGTCACGAGTAGCGCGAAGTTGGCTAATGAACTTAAACAGGTAACTACTCATTTTGGGTGAAATTAGCTGTATCAGTAATACTTTGATTAAGAGATTTCGAGTCCAGCTATCCCGTAAAATCCGAGGATACAAACGAATTGCCATCCATAGCTTCTGAGCAGCCTGCTTAGCCGAGTCGGTACTCCCAACCCGAGTCAAGTATAGGTGAGCTGAGTACCTGTAAGTATTAGCAAGGCTTTGATTCTTTAAATTTTGCATTTCTGGGGGGGCTGATTGAAATCCTTTCTCAATCACCCTGAGGTTATTATTTTCCATTGCCTCAACTTTTGATGACACTGAACCTGAGGATTGACGATAAAAAATCTGTAGTTTGGGAACGACTACAAAAGGCCAATGTAGTGCTAACCGTAGCCAGTAATCCCAATCATCAGCACCTGGAACTGAAGGGTCAAATTTCCCTACCGACTCAATCGCTTGTCTGCGGATTGTACAATTTGATCCACTAACAATGAAGTCCCTCACCAGCAATTCTGCGTACACATTGCCTTCAAAAAAGATGGGATTATCGGCATGAAAAGATTCTCCTGTTTCATCCATGTAATAAGCCCAGCTATAGACTACTCCTGCTTCTGGATGTTGTTGTAACTTTGCCAGTTGCAGTTCTAATTTATCGGGTGTCCACAAGTCATCTGCATCAAGAAATGCAATGAAGTCTCCTGTAGCATGATTAAGACCGTGATTACGAGCGACGGGCACCCCGCCATTAGGATAGGAAAAAATTTTAATGCGTGCGTCTTTGACCGTACTCAACAGTTCTAATGTACGATCTGTAGACCCGTCGTTAATAACAATCATTTCCCAGTTTGAATAGGTTTGTTGTATAACAGATGTAATCGTTTCTAGAATCGTTTTTTCAGCATTATAGGCTGGAATAATCACAGAGATGGTTGGCATTTCAATCTATAAACTTGATAAAGTTAATGGTATTTATGGAAAAATTTATTATAACGCTAATAAAACTTACTGGTATTTTTTGAATACATCACCTAAAACCTTCTCCATCGCATCCCAGCTATAGTTTTCTATGCATTTGATTCGCGCCTTCTGACCTTTTTGCTCGGCTTCTTCTGGATGTTCCAAAATATAGGTTATTGCCTGAGCTAGTTCTTCTGGTTTTTCGGGTTCCACTATCCAGCCACAGCCATCGAGTATTTCGGGCAAGTCAGAAACAGCTGTAGCAACTACGGGTTTTGCCATGGCCATAGCATCAAACACCTTAGCGGGAACTTGGCCAACTGTAGCTGAGTTATTTTTTTGGGGAATAGCTATCACATCAGCGATCGCTAAAAATTCCGGAACTTTTTCAAAGCTTTGAAGTCCCAATCCCTTAAAGTGTTCTCCCAGCTGATTTTTCGCTAGTTCTACAAAGCTTTTACAGTAATTATCATGCTCATCTATTCCGACAATCGTTAACACGATATCTCGATCTTGTAGCAATTTTGTTGCCTCTATCAATTCTTCTAATCCTTTAAAGGGTCTTGGAGTACCAAAAAACATTACAATTTTGAGATTTTGAGAAATCCCTAGAGTATCTCTAATTGATTTTTTATCAAAGTATTTTGGATTAAAAGCTGCCGTATCTCTGGCGTGCCATATAATTTCTCCCCCAAATTTTCAATGTTAAAACTGATATTTTCATCTTGATTGACTCACAGCAAACTGAGTAACTATTTGCGTTACTTGCTTTTGCGTATCTGTGCAACGCGATGGCTAAGTTTTTTGACTAAAAATAGATAATCAAAGAATTGTTTGGCCGCTAAGATCCGAACGCAGACTAAGTATATGCCAATAAACAACACAGGCTCCAAGATTATAGACACAGACGTAGACACAGACGTAGATATAGCAAGAGAAATCAAAATTCCTATAAGTGCAATCAATGCAGCTTTAAAAGAGGGAATCAAAAACTGTATCAATGGCCATCTCAATTCTCGGCATCCCACCCACCACCAGTACACTGTCCACAAGAATCCCAGCACGACAGCAACAGCAATACTCACCCCGACAATTCCTCCCTGCCAAGCCCCAATCAGAAAGCCCACAACAGCCAAGGGAGCAATATAAAGGTTAACTCTGGCATTCACACCAGGGCGACCTTTTGCAGACAACATACAACCCATCTGATTGTTGATTAGGCGAAAGTAAGCAAAGATGAGTAACCAGGGAATGACTGCACAAGCAGGCACCCATTTGACTCCAAACACCAGAGAGATTACTCGTTGGTCAATTATTAAAAAGAATAAGGCGTATAGAGGAGCACTCAAGAAAGCGATTTGTTCAACAACTCTCAGCAGAGCATTCTCCTGCTGTTTATCATCTGGCAGTTGGGCAAAGGCTGACATCCCAATTTGACCGATCGCCTGGCCAAGGATTGTGGTTAGCGCCATTGTCAACTGATACGCAAAATTGTAGAAGCCAAGGCTGGTGCTACCCAGCATCCTGCCGATCACAAAGTTATCGCAGTTGGCATTGACGTAATATCCTAAGCTAGAGCCTGTCGAACCCAGGCAGTAAGCCATTACTTCTTTTCTCGCCTCTGGATAAATCTCTAGACGAAAATCTTGCTTCGCGTGGTGACGCAGTAAAATACATGATGTTAGCCAAAAAGCTGTATCCCCCACTACGAAAGACCAGTAACTCAGACCGAGGAAAGCACACCCTGCTGTAGAGAATACTCTAACCATTGAGGCGATCAAGTCTGAGTTGGCCAGTTCTCGATACTGCATCCGCCTCGTCAGCACCCCTCTATACACCGAGTTGGCACAAGAGAGTAGGAGGTTAAAGGCAAAGACAGCGAGAATCCCAACTAGGTTGGGCACACCGAAAAATTTAGCAGCTAAGGGCGATATAGCAACTAGCGCGATCGCCAAAACTAACCCAATGCCGAGGCTGATTGTGTAACTTGTATTTAAATAACGTTTGTCTTCAAGTCCCTTAAAGACAATATAAGACCCTGCTGAGTCTTGTGTGAACAGATTTACGAACCCCCAGAAAATGTAGGCGACAGCAATCACGCCAAATGCGGATGGACTCAGTAACCGTGCTAGTAACAGATTGCTTACCAAAGCCAGCAGGCGTGTCGCGATCGCGCCGTAAGTTGTCCAAAACCCACTTTTGAGTAACGAGATTCGGTTCATTAGTTCGTAAAACTTTGAGGGTACCACCTGCTGGAGTGGAGAGAGCCATTTTTCTTTACAGCATTCTTGTGAGCAGCAATTTCAATGTATCTACTTTCGGTTGTACTCTACTGAGCCAAGCGATCGCTTAAGTGCCAGCTTAGCCAGTGGTGCCAGACGTACAGCGGCCAAAGTGAGTAGCGATCGCCCATCGCGATAAAAGATTGAGCGATCAGCTATCCAAGCCTGGTTAATAAAATCACCAGCTTGCTGTGTATTCCCTGCAGTCATGGACAATCGCGCCAGGTAGCGATACATGTAGGCATAGGCTGTTGGTAATACTGGTTTAACTAGCTCTGGAGTCCGTTGATACGCTGCTTCAATTACCTGCTCACAACAGTGCTGCATTTGCGCCACATTAAAAGAGAGTCCAGACGGGCGAACCCGATAGCGACATAAAACTTGTGGTATGCGATGAAAGCGCCAGCGTTGCGTTGCAGCAATTCTCAACCAAAAATCTATATCTTCTGAAGAGCGTAACCCTTCATCAAATTCGCCCACCTCATCGAAGATACATCGACGGAACACGGCATTAGAACCATGACCGATGAAGTTCTTACACAGTAAGGCTAAAAGAGGGTCAGACATTACTGGTTTACCACTCAGGGAAATAAAGGTTGGGCGTCCGTCATCACGAATTGCTCGTGAGGCACTATACACAACCCCTACCTCTGGAGTGCGATCGAGTAATGCTACATGAGTAGCCAACTTGTCTGGTTCATAGGCATCATCGCCATCTAGGAGGGCAATGTACTGACCACGGGCATGGCGTATACCATGGTTACGAGCTGAGGAGAGACCTCCATTGTGTTTATGAAGTAACTGAAAGCGTGAATCTCGCTCTTTGAAAAGTCTAGCCACCTCGGCTGTACCATCAGTAGAGCCGTCATCAACAACGATCGCCTCAAATTCCTGAAAAGATTGACGCTCTAGAGAGACCAGTGCCTGCTCAATGTAGGAACAAACATTATAAGCAGGAACGACAACACTAACCTGAGGGGCAACAACCATTAAATAACTCCTATCATTGCACGGAAAAAATAGTGATTTTCTGATTCATCCTGAGCAAAGAAGTCGATGCAATGGGAGTCATGCCATTAAACCCTGAAACTATCAACCCTTCAAGAGTCACACAACAGTAGTACTTTTTTTCAGCAAGGCGATCAAGAAAAACATCTCGGTACACCGGGTAACTTAATATACAAAGCCACCTTGATGTAATCGAGCCGTACTCTCCTTAGCCGCCTATCCGGAAGGATAGATGTGTTAAGATAGTACACTTTCCCTCAAGTGTACATAGGCTTTGCTTGCCATATCTGCAAAGATTGCCAACTTAAGACCTAAAACCATTTGAGTGCAGTTGCTCAAAATTCTTCCGAGCCACTTAACTCTCTAGGTTGTATTCAATCAAACTACACTTTATTTTACAAACAAAATTAAAAAAAAAATCTCTCGAAAGGAGGAGACCCTCTTCAAGCCATAAATGTAAACCTTGCTACAGTTTTCTCAGTATTTGCACTTAGAATTAAGTTTCA
>DALYIW010000010.1:32407-40229 GCA_031970155.1 Coleofasciculaceae cyanobacterium CTOTU46601
TTTGCAAAATTTTAAAAAATCTTGCTTTTGGTAGATAATAATCAGAGGCTGAATAACAAAAAATGATATTTTACAAGAAAGTTATCCATCTGCGTTAGATGATTACAACCAGGGCTATTCAAGCAGATCTATACCAGCTAGAAGAGATGCTGCCGAGTCTCAATGTAATACTGTTGGCTCGGCGCATTACCTGTATGACCGTTCCTGCGATCATTGAAGCCATTCACTCAGCGTGTGTCCAAGGCAGAAAGATTACTGTAGCCAATTACAACGTCCACAGTTTTAATCTTTCAATGTTGCTCCCCTGGTTTTACAACTTTCTCCAAAGTGCAGAAATAACCCATTGTGACAGCACGGGCATCTTAAAAGGCTTGCAATTCATGGGGCTGAACTTACCGATGGAGTATCGCGCCTCATACACAGCCTTGATGCCAGAATTACTAAAGCATTGCAACGAACATGGTTTTTCTATTTTTCTTCTAGGCTCCAAGCCCCAGAATATAGAAGCAGCTATCCAGCAACTGGAAAACCAATATCCAAATATTACTTTTTCTGGGCACCACGGCTATTTCACAATTGAAGACCCAGATGAAAACGAAGCCGTCATTGAGCAAATCAATCTTGCAAAGCCTAACATATTAGTCGTAGGCATGGGGATGCCGCGTCAAGAAAACTGGATTAGATTGCATCGCAGTCGTCTCAAAGTTAACGCCATCATGGCCGGCGGTGCGGTTATTGATCGATTGGCGGGTATCGTCTCCGACTGTCCAGCATTTCTTTCACAGAGGGGTTTGGAGTGGCTGTACCGTTTATGCCGCGAACCCAAGCGCTTGGCAGTTCGTTATTTGCTAGGTAATCCAGCTTTTGTGTTTCTGCTGGCTTTGGCTAAGTTTTATGCACCTCCATTAGAGGTACATAATATGCAGTCTATTAGTAACTTTAGTTGGGAACCTCAAGATACTTCACCTAACTCATCCTCAACCCTCAAAGACCAAAATAAGTTTCTAGCAATTATCCACCCTGACGATAATCGTCTCGCTCATTATTTAATTGAAGCAGGTCTTCTAACGCCGGGGCAAGTAAGAACTGCATTTTCTGAGCAAAAGGTAACGGGATTACGCTTGAGTGAATTTATTGTCAGAAAGGGATGGCTAAAGGGGCAAACTGTAGAATTTTTGGTGCAAAAGTTGCTTCTACGCGATCAAGTCGTTGTCCAAACCGATGACAAGCGTCTTGGTCATTATCTGGTTGAAGCAGGTCTTTTAACTCAGGTACAAATAGAAGCCGCCTTATCTGAGCAAAAGGAAAGTGGCATACGTCTAGGTGAAATGATAGCCAAAAAGGGATGGCTTAAAGAGCAAACAATTGAATTTTTAATTAAAGAGGTAATTCTCTGCGAGAGAGTTGTTCTTAATTAATCCCTGTCGGGGTGCAAAAATATCGAAGATTTTACACTAGAAGTAAACTTTAGTTTACGGCTACTTATACTTTCGTAGCTGTCAATGTAATTAACAGCTTTTAAAATTTTTGCAACCCTCAATAATATACGTCAATGAAAGTTTGCTATTATATCAAAACCCATAAAAATCCTGAACAAATTTAATGCTCTTGACTGGCTCTTTGAAAATAACTTAGACTTTAACTGGCTGCTCCATTTAACAGGTCAAAATTATCCTACTCAGCCTCTCTCAAACATTGAAAACTTTCTTGCTGAAACCAATTATGATGGTTTTAGTGTTAGTTAATAGTCGATTATTTAACTTGTGTAATGACTGCAAGCGTTACTTTGATTTCTCTACGACTTATCACGGTCACCCTCGTATTCTTACAACGAATGACTATCCATCTTTAGTTAAAAGTAATGCTCACTTTGCCAGAAAATTTGACATAGATCAAGATAGCAAAATTTTAGATCTTTTAGATATTAGAGTCCAAGAAAGCTCTCAAGAGTATAGTAGGGAAGCCAAAACTCGTTGAGGCGTTTGACTCAAATCCTGTTGCACGTCCTGAAAAAATCTTTTCTTTATTAAAACTTCGGCTTTGTAACAAAAAGAAGGTTAACAAAGCCATAAAATTCGTATAGGCTTATACTAAGCATTGAACATTAGTTGTGGTTGTGCCGTTAGCGCAGCACTAACTTTAAGTTTGGCTGTAACGTGTACTGCAACTTTCGTAGCGCTAACACATGATCGCACTAAGCGCACCAAAAAAGTATATCCCACTAACCATCAGGAGGTCGTTCTCTTGGATCCCGTAGTAAGCGTAGTGATTCCCACCTGTCGCCGACCACGGCTGGTTAAACGAGCAGTTCAAAGCGCCCTCAATCAATCTCTCAGGCAGATAGAGGTGATCGTGGTTATTGATGGTCCAGATCCAGCCACTCGTGAGGCACTGGCAACCATCAAGGACTCTCGGCTGAGGGTACTGGAATTGCCACATAATCAAGGTAGCTGTGGTGCTAGAAATGCTGGGGTAGCTGCGGCGCTTGCCAAATGGATCGCCTTTCTCGACGACGATGACGAATGGATGCTGCAAAAGCTAGAACTGCAACTGGAAGCCATCAAGCAATCGGTGTACTCGCTGCCCATCGTCACCTGCTATCTGGTGGTACGTTCAACTCAAGGGGAGTGCATTTGGCCTAGAAGAGTGCCCAGTGAGTCAGAACCTTTGAGTGAATATTTGTTTGTACGCCATAGCTTTTTCCAGGGAGAAGGTTTGATCCAAACTTCCACGATCCTGACGGCTAAAGAGTTATTGCACAAAGTTCCTTTCTTGGTAGAGACAAAAGGTCATCAGGATTGGGACTGGCTGTTACGGGCGACAACCCTGGAAGACGTAGGGGTGGAGTTTGTACATCAGCCCTTATCGATTTGGGATTTTGGGGAAACCAGTCAAAGTTTGAGTAGAACTATCGATTGGCAGTGTTCCTTCGACTGGATTCAAAGCAAACGAGACTTAGTGACGCCGAGAGCTTATTCATCCTTCATCTTGGCAGAGGTGAGTGCCAGAGCGGCCAAAGCCCGTCAGTGGAAAGCTTTTTTCCCTCTGCTATGGGAAGCGCTGCGTAAAGGAGCGCCTAAACCCAATGACTTGTTCTTATACTTGGGCATGTGGCTGATCCCTCCTCAGCTAAGAATCTGGCTGCGGACGCTTCTGCTCAAGGATCGCCGAGCTTTGTCTACTTGACCAGCAACTTTTTAACTGTTGAAATGGGTTTTTCTGCTGTTTGTTGTGGGGTAGGCGTCAGGCCGGTCTTTAAATTTAATCAAGAGGATTTTTGGCTAGAGGTCTAGCCTGATGTTGTAGCTTTTTAGCCACAAACACAAACAAAAATTAGTACTTCTTTTTGTAGAAAATTTAATCTAGCTCAAGGTAGACACCTTCTAGACCTTTGATCTACTAAAGTCTAGTAAACAAATCAAGAATCTTGTAGGAAAGTGAACGCTAATTAACGGTGTAAAAAATATTGATAGAAAGCAGGTTTCAACTCCTGGCAAAACTTTTTGATCTAGCCCAAAGCTGTTTGATAGCAGCATAAAGCTGCTTCCCATCTAGGTTAGGTTCCTGCATAAATTGGTTTTGTTGACAAATTTGAGCAGGTGTAGCCCTCCACCTTTGGAGCGAAGCACTTACATTCAACTTTGTAACCGCCAACCTATACAGTTAAGCAAAGACTAAGGTTCACTTCATTGGCTACCACTGTACTAAAGCCCCTACCCCTCAACTTGATGAGCAAAGCCGGACAACGCTACGGCACGCTTCGCTAAAGCGGACTAAGTAAAACAAGGTTAATAGACCCGGACATGGAATCAGATCAGGTTCCCGAAGGAGCAGATGTAGAGATTGGCGTTTCAGAACTTTTTAAGTGTCGCGTAGCGTCGGGTAGGTATGAAAGCAAATAACCTTGAACCATGAACATTAGCGATCGCACTCATCATCAGAAGTAAAACTGATGCAACTACACCACAGACACACTAAATTTACATGGTATACATACAACACTTTTATATTGCATAGGTGCTAGTTGTACATATTATAAAATGTATAGTTTTCAAGGAGGTCGTTCTCTTGGATCCCGTAGTAAGCGTAGTGATTCCCACCTGTCGCCGACCACGGCTGGTTAAACGAGCAGTTCAAAGCGCCCTCAATCAATCTCTCAGGCAGATAGAGGTGATCGTGGTTATTGATGGTCCAGATCCAGCCACTCGTGAGGCACTGGCAACCATCAAGGACTCTCGGCTGAGGGTACTGGAATTGCCACATAATCAAGGTAGCTGTGGTGCTAGAAATGCTGGGGTAGCTGCGGCGCTTGCCAAATGGATCGCCTTTCTCGACGACGATGACGAATGGATGCTGCAAAAGCTAGAACTGCAACTGGAAGCCATCAAGCAATCGGTGTACTCGCTGCCCATCGTCACCTGCTATCTGGTGGTACGTTCAACTCAAGGGGAGTGCATTTGGCCTAGAAGAGTGCCCAGTGAGTCAGAACCTTTGAGTGAATATTTGTTTGTACGCCATAGCTTTTTCCAGGGAGAAGGTTTGATCCAAACTTCCACGATCCTGACGGCTAAAGAGTTATTGCACAAAGTTCCTTTCTTGGTAGAGACAAAAGGTCATCAGGATTGGGACTGGCTGTTACGGGCGACAACCCTGGAAGACGTAGGGGTGGAGTTTGTACATCAGCCCTTATCGATTTGGGATTTTGGGGAAACCAGTCAAAGTTTGAGTAGAACTATCGATTGGCAGTGTTCCTTCGACTGGATTCAAAGCAAACGAGACTTAGTGACGCCGAGAGCTTATTCATCCTTCATCTTGGCAGAGGTGAGTGCCAGAGCGGCCAAAGCCCGTCAGTGGAAAGCTTTTTTCCCTCTGCTATGGGAAGCGCTGCGTAAAGGAGCGCCTAAACCCAATGACTTGTTCTTATACTTGGGCATGTGGCTGATCCCTCCTCAGCTGAGAATCTGGCTGCGGACACTTTTGCTCAAGGATCGCCGAGCTTTGTCTACTTGACATAAAAGACATTTAACCCATTGATGTTCAACCTTAAGATACCGCTTGCATTCATCTGACAATGTTGGTCGCACTGCTATAGCAGCCGTGTTCGCGAAGACACCAATGCATGAAATCATTCTTAGCGATCGCCAGTAAGTAACCTCAATCATCAATCGACATTCCCGGTTTCTTGGCTTGAGGTGGCGATCGCAACTACCCCATACACCTGAATTCCTTGCCTTCGTAAGGTTTCGGCCGCTGAGCGAACTGTGGCACCACTGGTATAGATATCATCTACAAACAGCACGGGCGAGGGGGTTAGTTGCCTGTTAAAGTTTTTACCAATTACGAAAGCGTCTGCAAGATTTTGCTCTCGCTCTTGTACAGATAGACCAAACTGAGCCTCAGTTGCACGGATTCGTTCTAAACCCAGTGGTTGCTGTTTGTACCTAGTAATCTCACAAAAACTTTGAGCAATTAGTTCAGCTTGGTTATAGCCTCGCTGTTGCAACTTTGTATGATGGAGGGGAATAGGAACCACCGTTAATTTTTCGGAACGGGTGGCCTTATGAGATTTAATCCAAGCTTGTCCGAGATAATGACCTAGTAGATGCGCTAGTTGGGGTTGATTGTGGTACTTCAGAGCAGCGATCGCTTGTTTCAAAATACCGTCATAGTTCCCCCAGATAAACACTGGTAACTGTCCTTGCCAAAATTTACTGGGATTTCTTCGTTGACAGCGTAGCAGCTGACGCTGGCAGTATTCACACACTTCGATTTCAGTGGGGCGATCGCATAATGGACAGTTAGACTTCAAAAACAGAGCGAATAGCCCGTTTTTGAGCGTCCCAATTCCTGTTCTCAAACTCTTGTTCAATGGCATTTACCTTAAAGCTTAAGCGTTTTTAAGCCACCTGCTTGGCATAAAGTAAGCAGGCTTTCCTGTTGAGTTAAATCAGAAAAATGCGATCGCCGTCTTAATCAATACGATTCAATGTGTCCGCATTTCCTTGTCACAAAGACTTGCCCAATTCACTGAGTAATCTGTCAATTTTTTCCTTTTGACGCTGCCGTTGTCTTTCTTGCACTCGATGTTTCCAGTCTCGAATCGCTAGCGCGGCTTTAGCCGCAGGAGTGCGATGGCTGTAATCATCGCTGTCGTTTTGGCTTTGAGTTCCATCTTGAGCGGGTTGGTATCGAGTAATCATGCACTGCTCTAGATTGTCTTGAGGTGATTCCTGATCGAGTGCTTGTAGGATTGCCCCAGCAGATTTATAGCGATCTTGCAGAGAAATTTTGAGCATTTTGTTGAGAATTTTAGCAAAGGACTTACTCAACGGCACGCTATTTTGCCACAGAAGTTCACCGGTTTGGCGATCAGTATCAAAGTCTAGGGGTGCTTTTCCTGTCAATAAATAAATACAAGTAATACCCAATGCATAAATATCGCTAGCAAACACAGGACGCAGGGAAAATTGTTCAGGTGGCGCAAACCCCACAGTACCGATGAAATGGGTTGTTGGCGTTTTCATCGTATTATCTCCCGTCTGAGCCATCAGCTCTTTGACTGCCCCAAAGTCAATTAGCACAAGCCTGCCATCATCTTGACAACGAATAATGTTTTGGGGCTTGATATCTCGATGAATGACCTGCTGACCATGGATGTAGTCTAACAGGGGCAACATTTCCCGCAGGAAGCGTTTGGCGGCAGATTCTGATATACAGCCAGAACGCCGCACCAGCCTTGCCAAGGTAGAACCGCGCACATATTCTTGAACTAGATAAAATTCTCCATCGGCAACAAAATAATCGAGCAGCATGGGAATCTGAGAGTGGCTACCCAACTTCGCTAGAGTTTTCGCCTCGCGTTCAAAGCGCTTACGAGCATTTTCCAAGGCTGAAGGTTCACTAACTTTCGGGCATAATTGCTTGATCACACACATGGGTTCACCCGGCAACGAGATATCTCTTGCCAGGAAAGTGACGCCAAAACCGCCTCGACCAATCATTCGCAGTACCTGATAGCGATCGCGAAATAGTTGATCTTGACCGCATAGCTGACCCAATTGAGTTTGTTGCAAGATGTCAGAGTGAAAAGAAGACAGGTTTCCAAGTGCAAAATTCATGGATCTTCAAAGGCGGGATGATACATGATCTCCAGTATGCTTTTAGTCTAGGCAAAAATCCTTCCTTTAGACTAATCTCTAGAAGAGAAAGAATCATCCGGAAGGGTAGCAATAATTAGACCTAAGAGCAACTATAGACTATGCATCATAGACTACAGAAAGCATTTGACCAGAGCCGAGTCCTGAAAGTAATTAGCGGCTTGAACAACTTTGACGCCAACAGTGTTGCTGCTATTGTCAAAGCAGCTGACCGGGGTGGTGCTACGTTTGTGGATATCGCTGCTGATCCAGATTTGGTGCGGCTAGTTCGCCAGTTAACTAACCTGCCGATTTGCGTTTCAGCTGTGGAACCTGATAAGTTTGCGATCGCCACTCAAGCTGGTGCTGATCTGATTGAAATCGGCAATTTTGATAGCTTTTACGCTCAAGGGCGTCGGTTTGAAGCAGAGGAAGTATTGGCGTTGACTCGAAAGACGCGATCGCTTCTGCCGGACATTACCCTATCCGTCACTGTCCCCCATATTTTGACGCTAGATCAGCAAGTGCAACTAGCAGAAGAATTGGTGCAAGCCGGTGCCGATATTATCCAAACTGAAGGCGGAACCAGTAGCCAACCTCGCTCAGCTGGAACACTGGGGCTGATTGAAAAAGCTGCACCAACCTTGGCGGCAGCTTATGAAATTTCTCACGCTGTACCAGTACCA
>DALYIW010000010.1:40239-62088 GCA_031970155.1 Coleofasciculaceae cyanobacterium CTOTU46601
TGTGCTTCCGGTATATCAAGCGTAACTGTACCCATGGCGATCGCTGCTGGTGCTAAGGGTGTTGGTGTTGGTTCTGCTATCAATCAGTTGAATAATGAAGTTGCCATGGTTGCAGCAGTTCGTAGCCTAGTTGAAGCCCTTGAAGGGTTGAAGGTTGAAAGCTTGCAGGTTGAAAGTTAGAAGGGTTGTTGTTTGTTATTTGTTGTTGGTTGTTAGCTATTAGCCAGGGCATTAATTCCCTGGCTTTTGAGGGGTAGGTGCAAGCTCTTAGTTCAACGCAAGCAATCTTTTAAGCAATAAACTACTTGCTGCTGCTCCTCAAGATAAAGTTCTGGGAACATCGGCAGAGATAATACCTCATGGCAGGCCTGTTCGCTCACTGGCAACTGACCCGGTTGGTAACCTAAGTCTTGGTAGACTGGCTGCAAGTGCAAAGGCAGTGGGTAGTAGACTGTGGAACTAACACCCATCTGCTGTAGCTGGCTACGTACCTCGTCTCGATAGCTGCTACTGCTACTGCCTTGCGTTAGACGAATTGTGTACTGATTCCAGACACAACGGCCTCCACTAGGTTCTTGGGGCAGTACTATTCCAGGCATGAGCTTTAACAACTGATGATAAGCGGCAGCAACTTCTCGACGTGCATCATTCCATTGATCCAGGTAACGTAGCTTAATTTGGAGGATGGCGGCTTGTATGGCATCTAAGCGGCTGTTGATGCCTGTTGCTTCGTGACGATAGCGAACCTGACTCATGCCGTGCTCTCGAAGCATACGAATTGAGGCAGCGATCGCAGGATCATTAGTCGTGACAGCACCACCATCGCCACAAGCCCCCAGATTTTTGGTGGGATAGAAACTAAAGCAGCCAACATGCCCGATACTTCCCACTTTTCGCCCGGACCACTCGGCACCCACAGCTTGGGCACAGTCTTCAATGACAGCCAGCCCCATCTCCGTTGCGATCGCCATTACGGCAGTCATATCCATCGGCTGTCCAAACAGGTGAACTGGCACAATTGCTTTAGTCCGTTTTGTGATCGCAGTTTTTAACTGAGTGACGTCAAGATTAAAGGTTTTGGCGTCGATATCCACAAAAACTGGCTTGGCACCAACAGCACTAATCACCTCCGCTGTTGCAATAAACGTAAAAGGTGTTGTAATGACTTCATCCCCAGATCCGATCTGTAAGGCTCTCAGTGCTAGATAAAGGGCGTCAGTACCCGAATTACAAGCTACGCATTCTTCAACGCCTGTGTAGTTAGCAAACTGTTGCTCAAAACTCTTAACGATTGCACCACCGATGTAACACCCAGAGGTCAAAATGTCCTGGACAGCAGCATTTACTTCTTCTCCAATCAGTTTGTACTGCCGTGTCAGGTCAAAAGTGGGAATGTTATTCACTCGCATATACCTAGAATTTTTACTTAAATAAATCAAATTTCGCGGCAAAAGGGAATCCAGGTATTCCCCAGTCTTATTTCTTCAAGAATGGTATGGTTCTCAAATTGTTTCAGATATTGGTGACATTAGTTCTACAAATTGTGCCTAACAATCTGACAAAATAGTCAATAACGCAGTTGAGCAGCCTAGCCGTGAATTCTTTAATTCAACTTGACCCACTCGACTTGGCTTGGTCATTGGGGATGATCGCGATCGCTATCGGTCTATCCAGCTGGCAAAGACTAGGATTAGAAATTCCACTGGCGATCGCTACAGGGCGAACTATCCTCCAGCTCTTGGTCGTCGGGTATGTGCTAGGTGTAGTCTTTGCCTTAAAAAACCCCATAGCCGTTTTGGGCGTCTTAATGGTGATGCTGGCGATCGCCACAATTACGGCTCGCAATCGCATCGGTAAAAAGATTCCTCAACTGTTGCCTGTGGTGTTGGGTTCGATTTTCTTCAGTACAGCTTTGACGTTAAGTTATACAAATTTTTTGATAATTCAACCCGAAATATGGTATGAGCCACAGTATCTGATTCCGTTAGCCGGTATTGTATTGGGAAGTGCTATGAACGGAGCGGCGATCGCGGGTGAACGTCTCGTTAGTACGATTACCAGCTCTCGTCTTGAAATCGAAACTCATTTAAGCTTAGGAGCAACGCCGCAACAGGCTGTAGCTGCTTACCGGAAAGATGCCATCCGTGCTGGACTAATTCCTGCTCTAAACCAAATGACCGTTGCAGGCATTGTCACGCTACCAGGGATGATCACAGGTCAACTACTCAGTGGTATTGACCCACTGGATGCAGCGTCTTACCAGATATTGATTTTGTTGATGCTTGCTTTTGCTAACCTCTTTACTACCGTCTTGATTACTCAAGGACTGACACGCCAATTTTTCAATACACAATCTCAGCTACAGCTACCTTGACTAATACGGGATGAGGGATGAGGGATAAGGGATGAGGGATGATAGCGCAGCGAGACGTTAGTCCGGAAAGAGGGATAGTTTCAGGTTCCTACCATTGTCTTAATTCATCGTTCATCTTTCCCGCATTCATCCGTCAAAAAAATCCTGCTTGTGTAACCTTTATCGCTTCAGGGTAGCGAACTTAGGCAACTTACCGTTACTCTAATCTTCAGTCAAGACAAAATCAGGAGTCAGGAGACAGGTTTTGTATGCCTGAGAAGCACCCAATCTTTAAACGTTCGGTATTGTGGCCAATTTTCTTGGTCTCAACTGCGGTGTGCGTACCCGTTGTGCTAGCTAAATCCTTGCCGCCTCGACCTCAACTGGTAACATCCTTTGTTAAACCTTCCCCTCGTTTAGAATCTTCGCCCCAACAGTCCCCAGATCAGCTTTCAGTTGAACGGGAATGGCAGCAGCGTATAGTCAGTCAAGGTCTTTCCTGGCCGCAAAACTCGACTACGAGTACAAATGCGATCGCCTCTAACTCTCCTGTTCCTAAGACTGATACACCACAATCAATATCTCCTACTTCTCAGACTTCTACATCAGGGCAACAAAAGTCTACAGCTCAAATTCCAGCTTCAACACCGTCTAAAAGTAGCACGCAGCCCTCTAAATCTCAGAGTTCTACTAAATCTCAGAGTTCTATTAAAGACAAAGACCATAACTACACTCCAAAGCCTTCTAAAACAGCCCAAGAAGTAAAAATTCGAGTTGCTATTGCTACTGATGTCAAATCACTTGTAGTAGGCACCTCAACCTCCAGTGAGGTGCTGAATGCTCGTGGTAAGGGTCTAGGGAAACTGTCAGCCCACGAGGGTCAAATTGTCCAACCCGATGGCTCAAACATTCGCATCGGTAAGTGGAAAACCTCATCAGGAGTCTGGGTTAAGCCCGCACAAGGAGGGCTAGTATTCGTAGGCGATCGCTGGTACAGAGGTCATTTAATGTTGGTTTCCCAAGGAAACACCCTCCTTGCCGTTAACTACGTTGATTTAGAGTCTTACATTGCCAGTGTAGTGGGATCTGAGGTGTCTCCCAGTTGGCCAATGGATGCCTTGAAAGCCCAAGCCATTGCTGCTCGCTCTTATGCTTTAGTCCATCACATGCGACCGGCTAATTCTCTATACGATTTAGGAAATACCCAGCGTTGGCAAGTTTATAGAGGGATTAGTTCAGAGTGGAATACGACTCATCAAGCCGTTCAAGAAACCCACGGAGTTTTTCTCAGTTATAAAGGCGGGGTAGTGGAATCTATGTACGCGGCTTCTGATGAAATTGTGACTAAGGTCTTTGACGGTTGGGGGATGAGCCAAAATGGAGCTTTAAATCTGGCAAATCAGGGCTATAACTATAAGCAAATTTTAGGCAACTATTATCCAGGCACAACTTTAGCTTGGATGAACACTAAATCAGCTGATGGTGAGTAGTTGTTTGTTGTTTGTTGTTTGTTGTTCGTTGTTTGTTGTTCGTAACCAAATTTATTGTGAAAAATGTTGCTTTTTTATCCAATAACCAATAACCAATAACTAACAACCAATAACCAATAACAAACAACAAAGACTAAGCTCTAAGGATAAGTTTGTATCGCTAATCCTTCGATGAAACCACTGATTAAAGCAGGCCAATCAGCTGCACCCACACGCAGCACGGCTGTGAGTTGGTAAATTTCTTCACAGACTAAGCCAACAGCTGCTGGTGTAGCAATGACTAATGTGGGAGTATAGGTCAAGATTTTTGCAGATGTATGAACACAGGTAGTGCCCAAGTCAACTTTGGAGCCAATACCATAAGGCTCAGCAAAAAAGTTAGCCTTGATGGGCAGGCATAAAGGTACTAATGCGATCGCACCCGGCCCCCCAAACTCAACTGTTACCCGAACCTGAAACGATTGCTCCTGACTCAGAATCGTCTCTGGGTACTCTGCATCGGGTTCAGTCATAAAAACCGTTAAGTTAGAAAGCTTGCAGGTTATGGGAGCAACGTTAACTTGGGTACCCTTCATCAGAGATATCCTCGCCCGTACAAGGTCAAACAACTACGAGGTTAACCTCTCAGGACTTACGCTTAACTATCCTACTGAAGATCGATGACTCTTAGCACTTTTTTATCGAAAATAGATTGAGTATAATAACTCAAATTTAGCTAGAGGTCAGCCGTGAGTTCTAATTTTAATGCAAACTTTTACGGTCGTATAGTAAGGGCGTACCGTAAGCACTTTCCTGTTAAGGGTGGAGGAGGTTGGGTGGAAGGTGACACCATGTTCTTCAGCTTTAACCATCCACAACGTACTCTGTTTTTACGCTTAACGCCGAGTAACCCTGAATTAGAAAGAAAACTAACTGTATATTTAAGTGGTGCTGATAACGCGCCATCTGTGACTGTTGATTCGACAGGCATTAGATGGAACTCTCCTAAATCTGACTTCTTGACAACTGAAGAGTTAGAGAACTTTGAAAATCTTGCTAGTCGCCTTTACTTAATTGCTCTTGACTGTGCCGATGAACTCAGGACTTTAACATCGACTAAAGCTTAACTGATAAATCCTTGAAAGGTCGTTAAGACACGGTAATCAAGCGAAACACTAAAGCACTTGCAGCACTGGAATCTTGAAGCTGGCTAGAGTCGCGGGTACACCTTGAAGTTTCACAATTGCCTGCAAGCGGTATACTCCCGATTCCAACGTTGTTTCAGGTAGCCTTGCTGTGTAAGAAAACTGCCCTTGAATAAGGGTACCAACCTCTGTGTCACCTAGATGGGTGACTACACCCGTAAACCGATGACGAGCGTAAAATTGAGCATGGTAAGTAACCTGCTGTTGAGTCAAGTCAGCTACGTTCAATTCAGCAAGGTTAAAGGCTATCTCAAGCGCGAAAGGTTCGCCACTGTTGATGGTACCTGGGAAAAGTCGATCGCCTCTTTCAAAAACCATTGACCTCTCAGTTAGAAGTGGTTGAAATATCTGTATCTGGATAATTTCCACTGTCATAGGAGGCCTGAAAACTGGACTTTCTATTTCAGGCGATTGCTGTATTCCTTTGCTGATCTGATCCAGCATCCACTGTTGAAGCTGATTGTTTTCAATATCTGGCCAAAACTGAAATTTGTCAGCCTCTAAGTAGTGAACTCTAGTTCGATGTTCCTGTAGCTGCCCTTCAATTTTGCGGGACTGGAACTCCACAAAAAATGAGGCAAATGACTGCCATTCTTCTAGATTAGTTGAGGAGAGATTGTTTTTTCTAGCTTCTGCATCTACTGATGCCATGACTTGCTGGGATAATTCACTTTTCTGGGTTGGTAGAGTCGAGGGTTCCTCTAGTTCTGCTTCTGCTAATGCGATGTTTTGCTGCAAGGATAGCTTAACCGTTGCAAGTTGCTGGGCTTGAACAATCCATCTTTTTATTTCACGCTTGGAAGCCGTATGACCTTTTTCTCTGAATCGTGACTCAATTTCATCAACTGAAAGACAAGCCAAATCTTGAAAAGTATAAATATTAAGCGACTCCCTTAGCCATTGTTGCTTAACAGAACCGATGCCTCTAATCCTCGTCAAATCTTCGCGTTGTTCGCCATTAACTTTCATTAGGCTTTTACCGTCAGGACTTACGCAGAACCTCTACATGTAGGGTGGGCACTGCCCACCTACTTTCATTAGACTTTTACCGTATTAGAACACTGGCAGGCACTAGTAACCTGCCAGTATTTTGTTTACTTCTGTTCCAGGTGTGAAACAGTACTCAGATTACAGGTCTGAGATTTAGTAGACTCTCAACCTACTAGGCTGGGTAAACTTGAAGAAGAATTTCTTCAATGTAGCCATACCCAAAGATGTACTGGGCACAAGGATTGTTACCAGGACCAACGGTGACCACTGCTCCAATTTCGTAGAGTCCAGAATTTAGCTTGATTTCTTCTGCGGTTCCTGTCCAAGAGACGGTGTACTTAAACACATCTTTCTGGGTCACGATACTTGCTTTGACATCTGCTTCACTGGCATTCGCACCGAAGCCTTCAAAGCCGAAATCAACGGTGATTGATGTACCCAAGCACATCAGAAGTTTGCTGAGTGGGCTGGTGTTGAATTCAATATCAACACTCACTGTAAACATCTCGTTGGCGGCGACGATGTACTGTGATTGAGCAGGATCTGCTGGCTCAGGGTTTGAACCTGCAACATTCAGGTTGGACAGCGTGAAGAAGACCGGACCAAGAATGCTCTTAGAATAGGTTTCAGACTCAGTATGTTGAGGTCCTTGTGCACCCTCAGAACCAGGAGCGGGAATTACAGCAGGAGCGCCTACAAGGTTTTTTACGTTAGCCATGGATGTATCCTCTTGTTGTTTCGATTTATGGGATTTATGAACAAGCTTTGGTGGATTAGCTTGTGGGCTTTTCGCTTTTAGTTCATCTTTCCTTTGCTTGTCATGTCTGTATCATGGCAAAGCTCCTAACCCCTTGGCAGTACCCAACAAGGGTACTCTTATTTACTCCTTTATGACTCCTGTGCAGTACCATTTATTAAACAAGGTTAGTGAGACAAAAACTTAGACATTATCAGCTTTTCAGAAGTTTAAACTGTTTAATAAAATTCGTCTTTTGTTAGTTTTTTTATTGCTTTTATCAGAGAAAAATCACAATAAATTAATAATTCGATTGGATAAGGGTTGTTGATTGCAGATATTACGTCGAAAGGGCACGATAATACCTTTTGCCCCTACAAACAACCTATATTGGACTCAGTTGAGAACCCCTATAGTAAAGCGGATCCGAGCCGCTGCTCTCAGATAATTGAAAACACTTCACAGATTCCAGCTGACACTAGCTGAATAGAAGGACTAGGATCGCCAATAGAGTCTTTGAATTGTCCTTTGTATTCAACCCCGATCGCACTATGAACCGTCCAGAATTTCGTATTCCTGAAGAAAAAACCCAGGAAGTTTTTACTCTCGCTGCTCAACTGTATGCTAAGCACAATCAGAGCTATACCGTAACAGAACTGATGGAGGCTGGGGCAGAGGCAAAAATTCCACCAGAGTTTATTCAACAGGCGATCGATCAGCTTCAGATCGAGCATTCGCCAGCTCAATCCCCCGCAACCAAGCGTTCTAAGGCTTTAGTTGGTTTAGCAATTGGGTTACCACTCCTTGCCGCGATCGCCACAGCCGGGTGGCTCATTGCCAGAAATGCCGCAACAACGGCACAAACAGGAGGACTAAACACTGCTCCGCCGATTTCAGACTCAGCCCCGATCGGTGGTGCCAACCCAGTAGCAGGTGAGTTCAAGTGTGCAGGTGCAAATCTTGCGAGACAAAATCTCACCGGTAAGATTATCAAAGATTGTACTGGCGCGAATTTGGCTGGTGCAAATTTGAGTAGAGTTGATGCAGAAAGCGGCAACTTGAGCCGTGCTAATTTAAGCAACGCCAAACTCAATGATGCAAATCTCAAGGGTACAGATTTGGCTGGAGCAAATTTGTCTGGAGCAGATTTGAGTGGTGCTGATCTAGAAGGTGCTAACCTGACTAATACAAATTTAAAGGGTGCTAACTTGAAGAATGCCAATATCACAAGGACAGATTTGGCTGGAGCCAACACAGACGGCGCTAACCTGAATGATGCTCAAAAATAAGGCAGCAGTTTTAAAGGGTCAGGACTTACGCACAACCTCTATAACTGGTAGGGGCGTATTGCAATACGCCCCTACATCTAGCGTTTAATCAGTGAATTTGCGTAAGTCCTAAGGGTTCAGCCATCGAATCTGAGTCTTGAGCAAAGCAATGAACAGTCTTCAAGTTCAGTTAATGCGCCGCTTTTGAAAAAAAGCACTCTTGTGGGGATGACCTCATTAAAGACTTCAGGGAGCGATACAATGCATGAGCCATCCCCATTGGTTCAATAGCCCGTTGCTGCTGTATCCAGTTGATAAGCGTAAGCTACTCGCTTAACCTGAGTTTGGAACGTGCCATCGGGATAGAGGCTGATTAAACGAAATCCTAGCTTAGTTTCGTCCAAGGCAAATTGATCGCTTTTAGGCAGAAACTGAATACAAGTTGAAGGACAACCTAGGTAGTGGACGCCGCGATGCGATCGCTCAAATTCTTGATGAATGTGACCGAATACAACCAAGCGTACCTGAGGATGGCGATCGATCACCTCAAACAAGTCTTCAGGATTTTCGAGCATCGTGCGATCGAGCCAATCTGAATTCACCAAAAAAGGCGGATGGTGTAAACCAATTAGAGTCGGTCGTTCACTGGTTTGTTGTAACTGAAAGTCGAGCCAATCTAAGCTTTCTGGCGACAGTTGACCCTGTACACATCCAGGGACACCAGAGTTCAACAATAGAAACTGCCAGCCCCCCGCTTGAAAAGATTTTTCCACAGATATGGAAGTTTCATTTAATACCTTCTCCATCACGGTTGGTTGATCGTGGTTACCAGGTACCCAGTAGGTCTGGATTCCTAGAGATTTTAGTTGGTCTCGCAGATACAGATAAGATTCTGGTTTGCCATCTTGAGATAAGTCTCCCGTGAGCAGCAGTAGATCTGGTTGGGGAAACAGTTTGTGCAATTGCTCTAGAACTGCATGGAAAGAATTTGCTGTCGGAAGTCCTAATAGCTCATGGCTTGGATCTGCAAACAGGTGGATATCTGTGACTTGAGCAATTAGAAGTTGAGAGGCTTGGTTCATAAAGGCTCGACGGGAAAGGGACTCACACTGGTTAACTCAACTGAAATACTCATGAGCTCTATTCAACCCAGATAGTCACGGTCAAAAAAATAGGTAAGGATACTAAGCGCGATCGCCTATAAATAGATGTTGACCAAATAGCTTCAATTTGTGGTTGATAAAAATTCAACAGTATTTCTACGTAATTAATACGCATTTTTGTTATACGTATCAGGTTAGCATCACTTATAGGTAGCGGTGAGAGCCACTAGACCTCTGTACATAGAAAGATGTGTCCATTAAGTGCTATCATCATTTAAATGGGTACTCACCGTTGAGCTTCCTCAATGGCGTTTGGATGCTCAACAGCCAAATCCGTAAGTAACTCAACCCTGAAACCTCAACAATGGCGGCATAGCCAAGTGGTAAGGCAGAGGTCTGCAAAACCTTTATCCCCCAGTTCGAATCTGGGTGCCGCCTTTGAAAAAGATGTACGACGAAACGCTTGATGTTGGTGCCAGATTCCCAGGAGCAACGGCTTGAGTTAGTGGAGTTTGACAGGGATTGGCGATGGAAACGATAGCTTGAGGGTCACCTGTTGTGCCGTTTTGGAGCGATCGCATTCATCAACGCTTGCGAGAGAATCTCAGAAGCTTTGAGCGGTGGAGGGTCAGCCTGAAAGTTAGAAAAGAAGTGATCGCTTTTCCTGTGGGTGGTTTGGGAGAGGAGGGGTTGGGGGAGGTGTTCAGGCGATCGCGTCTGACAGGATAACCTTACCCAACAAGCTACTCCAGATTAAGCTAAAAGTTAAACAAGTTGACTAAAGACAACCGGAATCGGTAGAAGAGTTATGACCACGCTCAATATTTCGCTGCCTGAGACAATTCAATCGTTTATCGAGCAACAAGTCCATCAGGGAGGTTACAGCAATGTATCGGAATACATCCTGCATCTGATTCTCCAAGAGCAAGCCAAAGCGGCACGGGTTGAGGCACTATTACTGGAAGGCTTGGATAGTGGCGAACTGATAGAAGTAACCGATGATTGGTGGGAGCAAAAACGCACTCAGTTAATCCAAGGACTTCAGCAGACACAGGAATGACCAAACGCATTGTCATCACGCCAAGGGCAACCCAGGACATAGATGAACACTTTGCTTACATTGCCCAGAACAAATTGGATGCAGCATTGCGATTTTTTGATGCAGTACGTCAGGCGTTTGCTAAATTAGCCCAAATGTCAGGGATGGGTCGCCCTTATCCAGTAATTAATCCCCGTTTAGAGGGTTTGCGGAAGTGGTCAGTTAAGGGATGTGAGAAGTATCTGATTTTTTATTTGTCTTTTGATGACTACATTGAAATTGTGCGAGTTCTCCACGCCGCACGGGATATTGAAGCGATTTTAGAACAACACGAAGGTAAATAGATACGAATAGTGGTGCGATCGCCTGTAGCCGGCTGAGTGCGATCGCTCATTCACCATCAATACCTTGCCAACGCATGACCGCATCGCTTGCCACGCCTCAATCTGCTACGGCAGCTAGCTATTCAAATAAAGGCACCCGTGATACCCTTTGGTGACACGTTTGAGGTATCTCGCAAATGGAAGCGGAAAGGGAGGATTGGCAGATTGTTTACACTGACCCACTGATTCAGTACCCAACCGGATAGAATAATTCCTTGTCCGTTTTCCGGGATGAAAAATTAATCGCTCGTGCATAAACTGCTATTTAGGTCTATTCAAACACAAGTGGGACTTCAGTCACGAGGAAGCGATCGCCTACAGTAAACGCTTCAGGATGCCCTGTTCATAATTAATCAACAAACACGTTCTCGCGTGAGTGTGTTTGGCACGCGATGGTACTTGATAGGAAAATCACACAATGAAAGCTCAAGAATTGAAAGGAAAAACTATTGCATTTGCTGGCTCCGGTGGTCTAGATAGCTGCACCATCACCCGTTGGCTTACAGATAAAGGAGTGCGAGTCGTTTGTTTTACAGCTGATTTGGGGCAGCCTGACGAAGAAGATACCGAAGCCATCAAAGAGCGGATGCTGTTGGCTGGGGCAGCAGATTTTGTCTTGTTGCCTGCACGAGAAGCCATAGCCGAAGCTGGTCTTAAGGTAATTCAATCTCAAGCTTGCTACGAAGGGCGCTACTGGAATACTACGGGCATCGCCAGATGTGTCCTTGCAAAAGCCATGATTTTAGAGATGCAAAAAATGGGGCTGTCTATCTTCAGTCACGGAGCAACAGGACGTGGAAACGATCAAGTCCGTTTTCAACTCATTACCAATATGCTCGCCCCAGACTTTGAGGTGTATGCTCCCTGGCGGGACGAGGAATTTCTAGAGTGTTTTCCTGGTCGAAGCGAAATGATTGACTTTTGTCAAGAAAAGGGACTCTCTGTCTCGGCGACGAAAGATAAACCCTACTCTACGGATGCAAATCTGCTAGGTTTAACCCACGAATCAGGACTTCTTGAAGCATTAACCACGCCAGCCCATTTTGTTAAGCCGATTATGGGTTGCTATCCCTCGGAAGCCCCAGACCAATCAGAGGAGTTCACCATACACTTTGAACAGGGAGTTCCAGTCACGCTCAACGGCAGTTCTGTGAGCTTAGTCGAGGCAATTGTTCAAGCTAATGCGATTGGCGCGAAGCATGGCATCGGAATTGGCACTCATTTAGTAGAAAATCGCTTTGTAGGGATTAAGTCACGGGGAGTTTATGAAAGCCCAGGTGTGGAATTGCTGGGTACTTGTTATGGATGGTTGCTGGAATTGATTTTAGATCGCCGCGCTCGTGAGTTCTTTGAACAGTTATCCCAATTGATTGCCAAGCAAATCTATCAAGGTTATTGGTTTGACGTAGCTACTCAGATGGCACTCCAAGCCATTCAACGTACAGCAGAGCTTGCTACAGGCACGATTACAGTCTCTCTTTACAAAGGGAATATCTCGTTTGTTGGGGCCAATAATACGCCTCATTCCCTATATTCCGAAGAAAATGCTTCTATGGAAGGTGTTGGTAGTTATAATCATGCTGACTCAGAGGGATTACTACGTGTATTTGGTGTAAGTGCGCGTGTACTGGCTACAAGTGGTCAAATCAAAGGTTAATTAACTGGTAAGCTGCTGTACATTTAGTTTGCATAATTTAGGACGGGCAAGATGCCCATCCCACAAAAACTCTGCTATCTATATGACTTGCTAGTTAAATGTGCAACAGCTTAACAATACCTCACACGAATACGATTTCTTGTTCATAAGACTTGGGAAAGTGAAGATTGGAGATTAAGAGGATTTTCCAGCCTTGCTGGTTCAGGTTCCCTAGTCCCCAATCTCCATTTTTATTCCCCTGGTGCCGAAGGTTGATCGTTGACAGATGATTGCTTAACTTTGCGAGATTCCAACCAGCCAGGAATCACAAACCAAGCAACTACCAGGAATAGAGCAATGATCGCAAATTTAGCAACCCAAGAAATTAATTGTTCTAGAGGCACCAGGCGTCCGAGAAAGAACGATAAAGTCACCATCACTGCCGCCCAAACAGTGCCACCGGCTAAGTTAAATAACATAAATTGTGGGAAGGGCATTTCGACAATTCCAGCCATTGGGCTAGCTAAAATTCGTAGGAATGCCACAAATCGACCGAAAAACACAGCTCTGCCAGCATTTTCACTAAACTGCGTTTTCACTTCGTTGAGTTGGTTTTCACTGATGCGAAAGAAACTCCCTGTTCGCAGCAATAAAGGCCAACCGCCTAGCCTACCGATCCAGTAGCCAATGCTGCTGCCTACTACAGCACCACTGCTTGCAGTAGCCAGCACTAGCCAGTAATCTAGTTCACCGCTACCTGCCAAGAACCCGCCTACTAGAGTAATCGTTTCCCCAGGTATGGGAATTCCTAGGCTTTCAAGGGCAATCCCAAAAAAAACAGCTAAGTAGCCGTATTGCTTTGCAATTTCCTGGATCGCTTCCAGTGATAAAAATTCCAAGGACATTTAATCCGCTCTTTACAGATTTTTACACTTTTATAATATTGGTTTTATTTAGTGGTGGTTGTTTGTTGTTTGTTGTTTGTTGTTTGTTGTTTGTTGGAGAGGGTTTGTTAGAAACAACAAATAAGCAAGGGGAAAACGGCCATGCCTCCTGTATCTGGCGAGGTTTAGGAGAGATAGCCGCTTTCTTTGAAGCCTAGATAAATAGCTGGGGCGCGATCGCACCAGAGCAGTTTTTAGGTTGGTACTAGCTCACCCGGCCGCAGTTTCATCCATTTTCCGGTTTCTTGCTTAAAGCTGAGGCAACCTACAACATCCCATTCCATCTCTACGTAATCTTCACGAGGACGGATATTGACATTGATAGTTGGTTCAGTTGCCTCAAAATCTGGGGTTTCCGTCAAGTGAGGTACCTGATGCTGCGTTTCCACGGCATGGTAGGTGGTACAGCGGTCTACGTAGTGGCAGTTAACGCAAATACACATTGCACAAACTCCAAGTCCTTTTTGTCACTTTAGCTCAGATCAGACCGTTATTAACCAGCATTTGGGTTGATTTTTGTGTATCGGATACCCAGTTGAAAGGTTGAAAGGTTAGAAGGTTAAAGGTTGAAGATTGAAGCTTAAAAGGTTTTCTTCAACTTTACAACCTTTTAGATACCTCAAAATGAACTGGCAAAACATAGAAATCACGGACTGTGCTCTCTCGCCGCAAACTTGGCCTTTTAGCCAAGAGTGGCTACCTCCAAAGGCTTGCCTAGTGGGCGGTGCGGTACGAGATGCCATACTGGGAAGACGTGGTGAGTACCTGGATTTGGACTTTGTTTTACCAGAAGATGCTGTGCACACAGCACGAAAGATTGCTCAGCATTATAACGCTGGGTTTGTAGTGCTCGATGTCGATCGCCAAATTGCTAGAGTTGTGTTTGATCAGGCAACCGTTGATTTAGCTCAGCAAGAAGGCGATTGCCTAGAAACTGACTTGCAACGGCGGGATTTTACGATAAATGCGATCGCCTACAATCCTCATACTGGCGAATTCATCGACCCACTTCAAGGTATCGTAGATTGCCGTGCAGGCATCATCCGCATGGTGTCATCGTCAAATCTCCAAGATGATCCCTTACGATTACTTAGAGCCTACCGACAAGCTGCCCAGCTAGGTTTTATTATCGAATCAGCAACCCGTTCAGCAATTCGCCAGCTAGCCCCAATGCTTGGCCAGATAGCAGCAGAACGAGTGCAGGTAGAGTTGGGTTATCTCCTCAAATCTCCTCAGGGCACACCCTGGCTTACAGCCGCTTGGGAAGATAATTTACTATCAACCTGGCTTCCCGATACAACAGCTCAAGGTTTAGCCCAATTAGCAGCGATTGACCATTCCGCTGTCATTCTAGAAGAAATTTGGCCGGAACTTGGGGTAGAACTTCAAGCTTCGGTTGGTGGTAAGTCATTATCTTTACTGAGTCTGGCTAAACTAGCGAATTTGCTGCCCTCTGTACCAGAAGCGGCTGAGGAACAACTAATAGGTTTAAAGTACTCTCGTGCTGAAATTCGGGCTGTAGTTACTTCACTTAAACGCTTGCCCCAACTACTAGGTTACGCAAGCACCCAAATGCCGATACGCGAGCAGTATTTTTTCTTTCTGGATGTTGGGGCTGTCTTTCCTGCTTTGGCGGTTCTGGCTTTAGGGGCTGGCATAACTGTGGAGCAGCTCACACCTATAATTGAGCGCTATCTCACTCCTGACGATCAAGTAGCTCATCCGACTCAGTTAGTGACTGGTAAAGATTTGATGGAAGTACTCAACATCCCTGCTGGGCCGCAAGTTGGTAAACTCCTGACATCTATTGGGGTAGCACGCGCTGAAGGCAGAATTTCTACACCTAAAGAAGCTTTGGAATTAGCCACCCAACTACTTGACACTCTTTAAACGATATACTACATTAATAATACAAGTATATTCCACTGGGGAGTTAACTTGTAGCGGATAGCTCAATAGATAGAGCGCCCACCTTGCCTGAAAAGGCCGACTGAATTGAGGGTTATCGAATTAACATTAAACACCCTTGATTCAATTTCCGGAGGTATGGGTTCAAATCCCGTTCCGCTACACAATTTTCACAGTTGAGTGCTTTGGCTTTAGTCAACAAGAAGGGAGTAGGGAGTAGGGAATGGGGAATGGGGAAGAAAGCATCATCACGGGGCCCCAGACCTGGATCAATGCAATCGTCTTAAAAGACGGGGCTTGTATCCCACTGGTTGCCCTAGGCTATTTTTTACCTACTCCCTACTCCCTACTCCCTACTGCCGCCCCAACGGGGCTTGGTCAATTCAAAAATCCTAACAAGATATGTGGCAGGTAGCTCAATAGGTAGAGCGCCAACATTGCCTGAAAAGGCCGACTGAATTGAGGGTTATCGCTGTTAACGATTACCCCCCTTAATTCGCCGGAGATGCGGGTTCAAATCCCGCCCCGCTACACCAAATTTGTTTTGATTGTTGAGTTTTGAATTGAAGCGAATAACTAACCATAAAAACCCAACAATTTTACATGTGGCGGATAGCTCAGCGGCAGAGCGCTAAAACATCCTTAATTCACCCCTTGCCTGAAAAGGCCGAAGAGTTGAGGGTTATCGATTCGGGATCGAGAGGTCGCAGGTTCAAATCCTGCTCCGCCACCTTCCATTTTTGCCCCATTGGGGCCGGGAGATGAAGCAATGAACTACAAATTCTTCACTCAAAAAAAGAACACTACACCACAAACTCAGCCCATCCCTGGACGAGAAGCAGAAATGATTCAGGGACGTTCTGGGGGATGGATGTTTGATGCTGGCATTTGGCAGATGCTGCGGCGCTGCTTAGTGATTGGTACGGCACAAAGCACTTACTATGCCGGTAAGCGAGAATTAACAGAGGATTTTGTTGGGGTTATAAGCAGTGCGATCGCAGAAAATCCCCAGCGCGTAGCTGAAGAAATCTGTTACGCCAGTGATGGACGCGCCATCAACAACAGTGCACCTATTTTCGCTTTAGTATTGCTGTCGATGGGAGAAGCACCGGAAGCCAAAAAGGCATTTCAGGAAATCTTCCCACAAATTGTTCGTACTGGCAGCCACTTCTACGAATGGTTGAGTTACACCAAATCTCTACGGGGATTCGGTAAGGTTGTGCGCGAGGTTGGGAAGAATTGGCTATCCCGCGAAGATGTCAAAGGATTAGCTTATCAACTGTTGAAATATCAACAGCGTCAAGGCTTCTCACACCGAGATGCTCTGCGGTTATTTCATGTCAAACCACCAACAGAAGATCATCGACAACTTTTTGAGTGGGTAGTCAAAGGCTGGGAAGACTTACCAACTGAAATTCCGTCAGAGGCATTGGCTCAAATTTGGTGGTACGAGTGGCTAAAGCAAAATCCAGATCAAACTCATCAAGCCATTTCTCAAGGATGCCTAACTCATGAAATGGCGGCACCTGTAGGCAAGATGGATAAGCAAGCTTGGCAACTGCTTTTCAACGAAATGCCGATTGGTGCAATGCTGCGTAACCTGGGTTCATTAACTGAACTGGGTGTATTGAGAAGCGATGAAAAGGCAAATTTAGGGCGAGTTGAAGCGGTTCTCAATAGTAAAGACTATCTGCGTAAAGGTCGGATTCATCCGATTGATGTTTTGAAAGCTCTCAAGACTTATCAATCTGGAGGAAGATTAGGGCGCAGCCAAAAGACTTGGAACCCAGTTTCCCGAATCGTGGACATTTTAGAAAAGGCAGTTGAACTGTCTTTTGATGTGGTGCAACCCACGGGTAAAGTGTTCATGCACGCGGTTGATGTTTCTGGTTCAATGTCTGGTGCTGTTGTGCAGTCAGTAGGCCTCAGCTGTTGTGAAATTGCCACAACAATGGCACTGGTAGCCGCAAAAGCAGAGAAAAACTACATGATTCGCGGCTTTGCTAACGACTTCCGCGACTTGGGCATCACGAACAGAGATAGTTTTAGTTCTGCGATCGCCAAAGCTAGCAACCAGAACTTCGGCGGTACAGATGCATCTGTAGCTTACGACTGGATGATTAAAAACAAGTTCAAGGCAGATGTAGTCTGCTTCTGGACGGACTCCGAAAGTTGGGCTGGGTATAAGCATCCAAGTCAAGCACTGGCGCAATACCGTCAAAAGGTGAATCCCAATATCAAGGCCGTGTACATCACCCTTGCACCTTACCAGATTACGCTGGTAGACCCCAAAGATCCACTGTCTTGGGATTTAGGCGGGTTTGACCCAGGCACCCCTCGTATCATCCAAATGCTAGCAACGGGTGAGCTTTAAAGCAAAGGGCAGGTTTTATGCCTGCCCCCACATGGCGGGAAGATTCCTTGTTCGACTCCTTGCCTGAAAAGGCCGCAGAATTGAGGATTATCGTTGGTAGTGTCTCCACCTTCTAGGGGACTTGCGGGTTCAAATCCCGCTCCCGCCGTCTTATAGCAATAAATCCCTTTTAATAGTTGGGTTTCGTTGCCTCAACCCAACCTACAGGCTCAGCTAGTAACAGGTAAAGATTTGATGCAAGAACTTAACCTCAAAGCTAGGCCACAAGTTGGTAAACTCCTCACAGCTATTGGAGTGGCACGCGCTGAGGGCAGAATTTCCACTCCCAAAGAAGCTCTAGAATTAGCCATCCAGCTACTTGACGATTAGTAGGTGTGCGGATACAACTTTAGTCAGATTCAGACAAAATTGAGTCAATTCTGACTTTGTTGGCGAATTCGTCTACTGGTTAAGTCATCGTTAAGTATCTACGACATCTCAAGGGTTTTTAGATAGCGACAAGCCTAGGGCATACTTCGCTATGGCAATTCGCCAACTGATCAAAATTGTCCAAACTCCAAAACTGAAGCCAATCAATCAGAACTTTTTGGTTTCAGGATGATTACTCACAATCACTTATAAGGAGAATCACCTAATGGCAACTTCAACCAGCGCCACTTATCAATGGGATCTGCCTTTGATTAAGGATAAGGGTTACCAGGGCGAGTCGGTCAGATTACTACAGAAGCTTCTGATCGCTGTTGAATATCTTGATGCAGCGGACGCCACCTACAATACGGAAACCATAGAAGCTGTCAAAAAATTCCAAGCCGATCACGAAGATGCAGACGGAAAGCCATTAGTCGTGGATGGTCAGGTTGGCAAAAAAACCTGGCATGTGCTAATGGATCACATTCCGACTCCTAACTCCTAAGAAACTAGCAGGGGGAGCAGAGGAAGCAGGGGGAGCAGGGGGAGTAGTTTCTTTCATCTATAACGGGTTGCCATCGCCGCCCGTGGAACGCTCTTAAGTAGACTTCTTGCTCCAAGTAGGGCAAAGGGAAAAGGAGAAAGGGAAAAGGGAACGTTTCTTTCCCCTTTTCCCCAACACACATGCCCCCTATCTGGAGCAAGGTTTTTGATTTTTAGCAAGAGGTCTAGTAGTTAATTCGTATTACACAAACAACCAACAACCAACAACCAACAACCAACAACAAATAACTAACAACTCAGTTATTGCTAGAGGGTGGACAAAAATTGTTCGGTTGGTAGCGATCGCTTTTTCAGTTGGCTATTAATCTCAACAGCAGCAGCTAATCCAGAATTCATCGCACTTTCTATCAAATTACCCCCACACCAATCACCACAACAAACCAGAGGCAACGCTGCCCCGGCGTCGAGGTAGTCTTGATTCAAAAAACGGCTGGGGAAGGCATAGCGCCATCGGTGGACTTGAAACCAATCTGGAGTTTCCAGCCAAGGAATTAGCAACTTCTTTGCAGCATGGGATAATAGCTGCTCTGCGGCTGGGTTTAAATCCTCGGCATCCAAATAACGTTTGGCAAACTCAGCCGTACTTTGTAGAACAAAGATAGGTATCTGGGCGTCTGGACGCTTGCTGCTGTCTAAGCCAATCCAGGCTAAGTCAGAGTCTTTGGATAAGGTGCAAGCTTTCCAGGTTGGCACAGGACAATCCACTGAGTAGCCAGCCATCACGCTAAGACAGGGATCGAACTCCACAGAATGCAGAGTGTCTAAAAAGTCCGGTGAAAGACCCGATTCTGCTAGAGGTTTTAGTAGCATTAGGGCTTGAGGTGCTGGGATGGCAACCACAACTGCCCCGGCAGTTAGTTCAGTCGGTGCCTTGTCCGTTGAGTCGAGAGTGAGATGCCATGTTTGTTCGGTTGTTGGCGTCATCATCTGTACTCGTCGGTTGAACCAAATTTCTAAACCAGTGGCAAGAAATTTAGCTACTGCTGTGATTCCGCCTGGTGCTACATAACGGGTAAACTGTGGGGGATGAGGAGTTAGGAGTACGGGGTGAGAATCACTGGTAATAACTGACTCTGATTTTGAGGGTTTTAGTTCGTAAATGGTATCAGTCCAGCCTTGAAGGATGCCGCGCTGTAGTAGTCTTTCAATCAGCTGCTGTAATAACTTGCCCTGGGGTTCTAGGTAGCGCACTCCATGATCGGCGTGGGTATCATTTAGGCGTCGCGTCGCGACTCGTCCCCCGACACCACGAGACTTTTCAACGACGACCACACTATATCCAGCTTGGTGCAGCTGTTGGGCGCAGGTGAGGCCTGCTAAACCAGCACCGATAACGGCGACATCAAACACAAATGATGCTCCTCGTGTAATGAGTTAATAGAAGTAGAATAATTGACAATACTGAGTCTGGGGTTTTGGAGGGAACGACGTTGGATGAGCTAAGGACTGCGTTAGAGTTAGCGACCGAAGAGGAGTTACAGCAACTGACGGAAATTTTGTTCCGCCGCAGGTTTAACCCACTAGATTATGTTCAGACACCTGACCCAATAGAAATCCAAAGCCAAGACCATGAAGCTTGGTTGGATGCTTTAGAGGATCGATTTCGCTTTTTGGCAGCAGATGGGATGACGGTGCTAAGAGGCCGCACCCAGGAATTTACCTACCGTCAAGCGCTAATTCAGGTTTGTCATTATCTGAAAATTCCTTACTCTAAAAAGCTGGCAACTACTGATATAGAGGCAGAGATATTTCTTAACTTGATGGGTCGTGCTTGGAAACGGTTACCAGCAGCGGAAAAGAAATCGATTACAGTGCGGGTGCAGCGATCGCTTGCTCAGTCTAACCTTTCTGAACCACTACCCGTACATATTCAGCACGACCCCATGGGATTGCTGATCAAAGGTGGTAGTGCCCTAGCCGTTAGTTCACTTCTCAGGCCAATAGTGCTGCAACAGATGGCACGTCAGTTTGCTATTCATTTTGCTCGCTATCAGGTTGCAAGAGAAACCATCGTTCAAGGTGGTGCTGCTGCTGCTGCACAGTTTCAAAACTACCTAGCACTGCAAACAGCCAAGCAGGGAATGGCACTAAATGCTGCTCGATATGGGGCTACGCGGAGTGTATTTGCGTTCCTAGGACCCGTACTATGGGGCTATTTCTTTGCTGATTTGGGTTGGCGAGCGATCGCCACAAACTACGGCCGCATCATCCCCACTATCTTTGCTCTAGCACAAATTCGTCTGACTCGTAGTGAGTGCTGGGAGCCAGTTTGAGTGCAATAGAAACTTGGTCTGGCATAGTGAGGCTTTGAGAGGGAGTAGGGAGTAGGGAGTAGGGAGTAGGGGAAGAATAGTGGTACATAGTCTTACGGTGGGAAGGAAGTCATTTGGAAGGATGAAGGATGAATAGCCCCATAAATTTTCTTCTCATCAATAAATAATGGTGCTTCCAAAATTTTTCATATTTCATCCCGACGCTACGCACCGTCGCTACCGCTGCGCTATCATCCCGGACTAACGTCCCGCTGCGCTATCATCCCGGACTAACGTCCCGCTGCGCTATCATCCCTTATCCCTCATCCTTTCTTGGTCATTCAAATCTCAAAACTTCAACTTCAAAACTCTTTAAGTCGGCACCCTGAACAGCGCTTACAGGTGGCTTGGAATTGTGCTCAAGTAGGGCTTTTCTTATACCCTTGGCTTCCCAATGTGGGAATTGTCGGGCTTTTGCTGGCTGTGGCAGTAGTCTGGAAGCAACAGTACCGAACGATTGTTCGACGCCCTCTAAATTGGGGACTGGCTATCTTGAGCGGTTGGCTGATTATTACCTGTTGTTTTGCAAATGACCAAACGGCAGCATTTCTGGGTTTAGCCAATTTGTTGCCGTTTTTTATCGTTTTTGCAGCTTATAGTACCCTGATTCAGAACCTAGGTCAGCTGCGGCAGCTAGCAAGAATTCTTGTTGTTGGTTCATTGCCAGTGATAATTCTAGGCTTTGGCCAGCAATTTTTAGGATGGGCTGGTTTAGAACCGTTGCAAGGTGTAATGGGTTGGGTAATTCAAGCCAACGGTAATCCTCCTGGGCGGATGGCTTCAGTGTTTATGTACGCCAACATCCTAGCGGCTTATCTTCAGATGGTTTTGATTTTGGGGCTAGGGCTTTGGATTGAGAGGTTTCAAGCTTTACGACAAAGTGCGAATAAGTCTCAAGGCGTTCGGTTTTTATTTTTGACGGTGTTGGTGGTTGGGAATGCGATCGCACTGGTTCTAACTAATTCTCGCAATGCCTGGGCGATCGCAATTTTGGCAAGTCTAGCCTATGCACTTTACTTAGGATGGCGATCGCTCGTAGCAGGAGTCATCGCGATCGCAGGTAGCATTCTCTGGGCGTCCTTTGGGCCAGAACCCGTGCGTCAATGGCTGCGTAATATTGTCCCAGCTTTCTTCTGGGCGCGACTCACCGACCAGTT
>DALYIW010000011.1:0-61348 GCA_031970155.1 Coleofasciculaceae cyanobacterium CTOTU46601
CGCATTAATGGTATTGTTGTTCCTAAGCACGAAAATCTTTTCTTTGCCAAACGCGATTTTTTCATCAAAAAGCCCAATATTAAAGGCAAGAAATTGACTGAATTAGTTATGTCTACATTCACAACGGATAAAATTAAAACTCTAGGATTTTTGATTATTCGGAATCTTGACTTTTTAACCTTTGACTATGACTATATTTTTCAGCCTGAACCAGAAGGAATTTTTCCAGAATAAAGCCGCGATTCCCAAGGAGATAACTTAGCTTCACGCACATGAAACAATTACATTCAATAGCTGCCAGTTTATCGTTAGCTACTATTCTCCTAACCGGAGGATGTAGCAAAGACCTAATACTACAACCAACAGATTCGACCAACGCACCAGACAACAAGATGCCCCAATCAGCCAAGCCATCTGGTGCTACAAAAAAGGCAAAATCTGGCAAAGCCTCGGTAAAATCGTCAAACCAGGCGACCCAAAAGAAAATCATCTTTGTCTTAGGGGGCGCTGCATCACGAGAGCGGTTTGCCGCTAAATTTGCCCAGTCACACCCAGGACTACCCATCTGGGTCTCTTCGGGTAGCCCCGAAGCCTACGCACGACGAATATTTACCAAGGCAGGAATTAAGAAAAATCGCGTTCACTTAGATTATCAAGCGGTGGATACAGTAACTAATTTCACGAGTTTAGTTGATCAGTTTCAAGCCCAAGGGATTCATAGCGTTTATTTAATTACTTCATCAGACCACATGCGCCGCGCTCGCGTTATCGGAGAAATCGTGTTTGGTAGCAGAGGAATTACGATAAAGCCTGTACCTGTTCCTTCAAAGCGTGTACCCGAACCCACAGAGAAATGCCTGAGAGATGGTGCAAGAGCTATTCTCTGGGTAAGCACTGGTCATACAGGTGCTACCCTCTCTCAAGGAGCAAAGCTCACTGAAAAGTCGGGGCAAAAGCAGATTAATTGGCTAGATGCCTGTTATGAACATTAGACCTATCTAGAAAATAGGGAGTCGGGAGTCGGGAGTTGGGAGTCGGGGCAGAAAAGCTATGCATCATTTTCGGTGGCGGTAAATGGGCCATGATGCCTGTCCAGAAAATAGGAAATCGGGAGTTGGGAGTCGGGGAGAGGAGAAATTTTCATCCCTTGTTTGTACAAGCAGCGCGAAGTTCTGCGTCAGACCTATTGAGGAATCAGTGGTGGCTCCCAACCTGAAACTGCAAGCTAGACCTCCTGACAGCAGTGGTGTGTACCTGATTTAGAGATTGATAGCTCTGTTGTGATTCCTTGAGAGGAGTTGGCTGATACGAAAGTGCAGCGATCGCAATTAGTCCTATGGAGACAATCCCAAAAATTGTTCGCTTTGGCTCTGAGCTACTGAACAATACTAAAGGGATGCCCAATGGTGGAAATAGTACAAGCGCAGGAAGAATGATCCGTTTTTGGAGGAACCACTTTTGACTCATTTAATTTAAGAGTTCAATGCAAAAGGCATAATTTTACTCTATAAAACCTTGTTTAATAAAACCAAGTATTCTTTCTTATAGAAACTATAAAGATAACTGATAACTTCTTCAACACCCAACATCAATGGTTCAAAGCCAGAGACACGATGAACGCGAGTACACAACTGGCAACATGAAAGTCTCTTTCCCCGACTCCCGATTCCCGACTTCTACTCCCTATTTTCAAGCTAGACGCCATGCGCTGGGCGCACAAAGAAGGGATGAAAATTTCTCTTTTCCCGACTCCCGACTCCCGACTCCCAACTCCCTATTTTCAAGTTAGGTTCATACCAACCTACCTACAGATGCTAATTGACCTCTTAACCGGGACAATAGAAAGATAAGATAGAAGGCTTTAGATCAAAGCCTCGCCCAGAAAAGGAGTCTGCCAGCCGTGGTTGTACAAGTATCCGATCGCACCTACGAAGTCAAAACCCAAGAAATTGCCAAACAACTCTTGGAAGCCACACAGGAAAAGCGCTCCTTTTTTTCCCAAGTGCGCGACCAAATGCGCTTGGACGATAAATTACTCGCTTGGACGATGGGTAACCCTGGCTTACGAGTGCAGCTATTTCACTTCATCGACACTTTACCCGCTTTACGAAGCAAGCCGGAAATTGCCCGTCACTTGCAGGAATATTTAGGCGATGAATCCGTTGAACTGCCAGATGCTCTAAAAAAGATGCTCAACTTTGCCCAAGCTGATTCCATGCCAGGACAGGTGGCGGCAACAACAGTTTCTGGCGCTGTTGAAGCTTTGGCTCATAAATACATTGCTGGTGACAACATCAAGCAAGCCCTAAAGACGATTGAGCGCCTGCGGAAAGACAAGATGGCTTTCTCTCTCGACTTGTTGGGAGAAGCCGTGATTACTGAAGCTGAGGCGCAGTTTTACCTGCAAAGTTACCTGGATTTAATGGAGCAACTGAGCCAGGAAGCGCAAAAGTGGTCAACGGTGCCAGAAATTGATATTGCTGATGGTGAATCGATACCACGAATTCAAGTATCTGTCAAGTTGACAGCATTTTACTCTCAGTTTGACCCACTCGATCCAAAAGGAAGCAAAGAACGGGTATGCGATCGCATCCGCATCCTACTACGCCGTGCCAAAGAACTCGGCGTAGCTGTTCACTTCGATATGGAGCAGTATGTCTATAAAGACATAACCTTCTCCATCCTCAAAGAGCTATTGATGGAAGAGGAGTTCCGTTCTCGCACCGATATCGGTGTCACCATACAAGCCTATCTGCGCGATAGCGAAGACGACTTGCGGGGTGTGATTGAATGGGCAAAAGAGCGCGGTTATCCGGTCACCGTGCGCTTGGTAAAAGGAGCATACTGGGACCAAGAGACAATTAAAGCGGCACAAAAACATTGGCCTCAGCCTGTTTATAACGAGAAAGCTGCCACTGACCTGAATTTTGAGAAGCTGACTCAACTAATGCTGGAAAATCACGAGTATATTTATTCAGCGATTGGGAGTCATAATGTGCGATCGCAAGCACGAGCGATCGCGATCGCCGAAGACCTTAACATCCCCCGTCGCCGCTTCGAGATGCAAGTGCTCTACGGCATGGGTGACCAACTGGCAAAAGCTTTAGCCAAGCGGGGTCATCGGGTGCGCGTCTATGCCCCCTACGGTGAACTCCTGCCAGGGATGGCTTACCTGATTCGGCGTCTTCTAGAAAATACCGCCAATAGCTCTTTCCTGAAACAAAGTCTGGAAGACCGACCTACTGAGGAATTGTTAGCACCCCCAGTCGTCAATCCCTTCCAACCGCCTGCTATCAAAACGGCAGACAGAGGTGTATTTTCTAATGCCGCTGATACAGACTATGCCGAGGCACAAGCAAGACAAGAAGCAGAACAAGCATTTCAAACTGTTCGGGAACAACTTGGTAAAACTTACAGACCTCTGGTGAACGGCGAGTATCTTGATACTGCCGAAATAGTAAACTCTCTCAATCCTTCTAATCCTAGTGAAGTGATTGGGAAAATCGGACTCCTTTCATTAGAACAAGCTGAACAAGCACTGCAAGCGGCTAAAGCAGCCTTCAAAAGCTGGCGTCGGACACCTGCGACTGAACGTGCTGATATATTGCGAAAAGCAGGAGACTTGATGGAACAACGCCGTGCAGAATTATCTGCCTGGGTTGTCTTGGAAGTGGGTAAACCGTTGCGAGAAGCTGATGCGGAAGTATCAGAAGCAATTGACTTCTGTCGCTACTATGCCGACGAAATGGAACGTCTCGACCAAGGACATAATTATGATGTTGCTGGTGAGAATAATCGATATATCTACCAGCCAAGAGGCATTGCTGTAGTCATTTCTCCCTGGAACTTCCCCATGGCCATTGCTACTGGCATGACAGTGGCTGCACTGGTGGCGGGGAATTGTACTCTACTCAAACCCGCTGAAGTTTCCTCGGTGATTGCGGCGAAAATTGCTGAAATTTTAGTAGATGCAGGAATACCTAAGGGAGTGTTTCAATACGTCCCAGCTAAAGGGTCAACGGTAGGTGCTTATATGGTTAAGCATCCAGACGTTCACTTGATTGCGTTTACAGGTTCTCAGGAGGTGGGTTGCCGTATCTATGCAGATGCGGCGATTGTGCAACCGGGACAAAAGCATCTCAAGCGAGTAATTGCTGAGATGGGAGGTAAAAATGCAGTAATTGTGGATGAAAGCGCTGATCTCGATCAGGCAGTTGCTGGTGTGGTGCAGTCGGCGTTTGGTTACAGTGGTCAGAAGTGTTCGGCCTGTTCGCGAGTGATCGTGCTGGAACCTGTGTATGATGCCTTTGTGGAACGCTTTGTGGAAGCAACGCGATCGCTAAACATTGGCCTTGCTGAAGACTCCAGTACCCAAGTCGGTCCAGTAGTTGATGCTACGGCAAGAGACCGTATCCGAGAGTATATCGAGAAAGGGCGTCAAGAAGCAGAAGTTGCTTTAGAAATGCCAGCACCTGATACGGGTTACTTCGTCGGCCCTGTAATCTTCAGTGGTGTTTCACCCGATGCCAAGATTGCCCAAGAAGAAATCTTTGGCCCGGTTGTCGCCGTGATTCGGGCGAAGAATTTTCAAGAGGCACTTGATATTGCTAACGGCACCAACTACGCGCTTACTGGGGGCTTGTATTCTCGGACGCCTTCCCACATTGAGCAAGCAACAGCAGAGTTTGAAGTCGGCAACCTTTATATCAACCGAAATACTACAGGTGCGATCGTTGCCCGACAACCCTTCGGTGGTTTTAAGATGTCTGGCGTTGGTTCCAAGGCTGGTGGCCCTGACTACCTGCTGCAATTCCTAGAACCGCGCACTATTACTGAAAATATTCAGCGCCAAGGTTTTGCACCCATAGAAGGAGCAGAATAAAGCTGTTATTGGCCCGCAAAAATAGGATTTTCTGTGGGATTCAGAAAGCTGAGATAGCTTGATCTCAGCTTTTTTATTTCTATTTCAGAACTTACGCAAATTGCTGATTTAAACGCTAATGCTAGTAGTAGGGTGGGCAGTGCCCACTACATGTAGAGGTTCTGCGTAAGTCCTGTATTTGTAAAAAAGGGTTATTCACTTTCATTCAAAACTCATAACTGGGCGCAGCGGTGAGGACGGGTTTCTACTCCCTACTCCTTACTCCCTACTCCCTACTCCCTACTCTCTACTCCCTCTGAATCTTCATATCGTTCCTGTAAGAAGGCATCTATCCAGTCTTTGGCTCGCGAGATTTCTTCTAGCAAGGAGATGTGTTCATCACAAAACGGCAAGCGGTAAACGTTATTGGTTTGGGGGTCAATCAGTTCTAGCTCGTCATCCCAGCTAGTACCAATGAGCCAGTGGCGATAGAAGGTATCACACACACTCAATTGATTGTTAATTGGGTAAGCCTCTTCACAATACCCGTTACAGGTGTACTCAATCCTAGAAAAATAGGCAGCAGCTTCGGCTTCTTCTACTGTACTAAACTTCCGATAATCCCAGAAGTGCGTACCATCATCTCCCCACCACTCCATACGGTAGCCAGTGAGCTGAATCGGCGTAATTTTGTAAAAGATTCCAATTTTTTGCAAGCAAAAATATCACCTATTCCTAGATGAATATTAACCCTTGTTTTTGAGGAATCGCTAGTAACTTTAAATAGCTTTATTGAAACAATATAAAATGTCTTTATGTAAATTTTCAGGAATGTAAACGCTCATTAAATGCAACTTTTATAAAAGTCTCTCTAACTTGAAAATAGGGAGTGGGGAGTCGGGAGTCGGGAGTTGGGGAAGACAGATGTTCATTTCGTGAGTTGTGAGCGCAGCTCATGGTGCCTAATCTGTTAAAGGTAGTAAATTCTTGTAGATATCATCTTGACCTTGAAAAGGATGATGGGAAGAAAGAATGCTTTGCAGGATTCATCCCTCATCCCTCATCCTTCATCCCTAAAATGTTATTCCTCTGGGGTAATGTCATAAGCCGACATACCATGCTCACTTAGATCAAGACCTTCAATCTCTTCCTCTTCTGAGACTCTTAAATCTATCGTGAGTGCAATTACAAACCAAGCTATTAGACTAAATATAATTGTGAAAATACCTACTGATACAATACCCATAAGTTGAGCAATAATTTGGTCTAAACCTCCTCCCAGAAACAATCCCTTTGCAGGACTGAGATTTTTAACAGACCAAGGGAAAACATGCGGCCCGACACTGAATAATCCTAGTGCCAGTGTTCCCCAAATACCACAGATTGAGTTAACACTCTCATAATTCATCTGTGTCAACGAGTAGTTTGTTGCAACTGGCTTGTCAACTAGTTTAGTACAGCTTAGCAGAATCAGGACTTACGCACAGACACGACATATAGTCGCTCTTATTGAAGCCTGTGCAATCAGCGCTGTTTGCGATCGCCAACTACCGTTAAGAAACTCAATACAATAAGACTTAGTGTTTCTCAATTCATATATGGAACGCGAATTGACACCAAAGTGGGTACTTCCTCCCAAGTGGCTACGATTTTTAATCATTGCCATTCTGGTACTGGGTATATTTTTTCGGTTTGTGAATTTAGATCGAAAAGTTTATTGGTGCGACGAAACTTATACTTCATTACGGATTGCTGGTTATACCACAGAAGAAGTAGTGCAGCAAGTATTTAATCGAAAGGTAATTGATGTCAAAGCTTTGCAGAAGTACCAACATCCCAACTCTGAAAAAAGCGTTATCGATACCATCAATGGATTGGCAACAGAAGAACCTCAGCATTCACCGTTTTATTATGTGATGGCGAGATTTTGGGTACAGATGTTTGGTAGTTCTGTGGCAGTAGTAAGAAGTTTGTCTGCTCTAATTAGCTTATTAACTTTCCCTTGCATCTACTGGCTTTGCTTAGAATTATTTGGTTCTCCGCTAACAGGATGGATATCTATTGCATTGATATCCGTATCGTCACTCCATATTCTATATGCTCAGGAAGCAAGAGAGTATAGTTTATGGACAGTAAGTATTTTACTAGCAAGTGCTTCGCTTTTACGAGCCATGCACAAACAAACCAAGCTTAGTTGGGGAATATATGCAATAACTTTAGCACTGAGCTTCTATTCATTTTTATTTTCTATATGGATGGCAATTGGGCATGGATTTTATGTGGTTTTAACCGAAGGTTTTCAATTGAGCAAGAGAGTTACTAGCTATTTGCTAGCGTCTCTTGTCAGTATCTTGCTATTTGCCCCTTGGTTTATAGTTGTCCTAAACAACTATAAAGTTTACACATCAACAGTTTCGATTCAAAGGAAGTTACCTTTAGAGTTGTTGTTGCAATCTTGGGGACGTAATCTTAGTTTTTTATTTTTTGATTCTCAGGTTTTCTCAGCTCAGGTATTTTCTGATAAATACCCATCAAATTTCTGGCACTTATTAACTTTTGTAGTTTGTATCACGTTGGTCTTAGTTGGATATTCTATTTATTTTCTTATTACTAAAACTCCAGAACGAATTTGGTTATTTATCTTGACTTTAATGGTAAGTGCTGCTTTACCTTTAGTATTCATAGATCTATATTTAGGCTGGCGATTGTCAAGCTTGAGTCGATATTTAATTCCATCTTGTTTAGGTATTCAATTAGCTGTTGCTTACTTAATTACTACTAAAATTACTGATGTTTACATAAAGATGTGGCAACAGAAGCTGTGGAAGTTTTTTGCGATCGCATTAATTTCAGTTGGAGTTCTATCTAGCACAGTTAGTACCCAGGCCGAAACGGCTTGGACGAAGGGAAGTTATGATAACCCTCAGATTGCTCGTATTGTTAACCAAGTCAAACGCCCTCTATTGATTGGTTATAGTAGTGCCATGTGCGACATCTTTTCCCTTAGCTATCTGGTTAATCCCAATGTGAATTTTTTACTACTACCAATTTTCCCAGGTTCTAAATTGCTAATACCTAATATTCCTGGTAATTTTAGCAATGTCTTCTTATTTGACCCTCATAGTGCAAAGTTTCTCTATAAGTTTAAAGGAACGGATAAAAATAACATAAGAATGGTTTACAAATCCGATAACGTTAAACTCTGGGAGTTAAAACTATACTAAATTTAATTCATTTTTATGAAAATTAAATTCATAGCACTTTCTGCACGTTCTCCAAAGAATATACAATTTATAGTTATTATTGTGCTCATACTAGGGATTTTTTTCCGATTCACTCATTTAGACCAGAAAATTTACTGGCACGATGAAGTTTACACTTCATTTCGGCTTTCGGGTTATACCTGGAAAGAATTAGTTCCACAAGTTTTTAACGGCAAGGTTATTAAGGCAAAAGACTTACAAAAGTATCAATATCCTCGTCCTCAAAAAGGCTTAAGGGACACAGTTAAGTCTTTGGAAATCGATGACCCTCAACATCCGCCACTATATTACTTGATTGCACGACTATGGGTGCAAATGTTCGGCTACTCTGTGACTATAATTCGCAGTTTATCTGCCTGCATCAGCTTGCTAGTATTTCCTTGTATCTATTGGTTGTGCCTGGAATTATTTGGGGTATCGCTAGTAGGATGGATGGCGATCGCACTTGTTGCCATTTCTCCTTTCCACGTTCTCTATGCTCAAGAAGCACGAGAGTATGTTTTGTGGACTGTGACTATCTTGCTATCAAGTGCAGCACTTTTGCAAGCGATGCGGCTTCAAACCAAACTCAGTTGGGGAATCTATGCAGCAACTTTAGCGCTAGGGTTTTATACGTTTCTGTTTACTGGGTTGGTAGCGATTGGACATGGCATCTATGTGATAGCCATAGGTAACTATCGCTGGAGTAAAACAGTAAAAGCTTATTTACTAGCCTTACTAGCTGGATTTACTGCTTTCACACCTTGGCTGCTTGTTCTAATAAAGAACTGGTTACAGTTTCGAGCGACAACAAGCTGGATGGACACTATTAAAGTGCCTCTAATAACAGTCATTAAAACCTGGGGATTACAGTTGACACGTCCTTTTATGGATTTTGACTGGAGCATGGATGATCCATGGACTTCTTTAGTGCCACCATTGTTTTTAATATTAGTAAGTTATTCACTTTATATACTCTGCCATCAAACTAAAAAACAAATTTGGTTGTTTATCTTAACTTTAATTGGTACCACAGTAATTCCTCTTATGTTGCCAGATTTGATAGTTGGAGGAGTCCGCTCAGCTACTAGTCGCTATCTCATCCCTTATTTGTTGGGAATACAACTGGCTGTGTCTTACCTGCTGACTACTCAGATAACAAACGGAAATTTATTAAAACAGAAGTTTTGGCAAGTAATAACAGCAGTGTTAATTTCAGTGGGAATTGTATCCTGTGCAATTAGTTCACAAGTACAAAGCAATTCTTGGATTAAAGTAGTGAGCTATCACCTTCCCGAAGTGGCTAGGCTCATCAACCAAACCACTCATCCAATTTTGCTCAGTAATGACTTTGCCACTAATCTAGGTAATATTTTTGCTCTTAGCTATCTGCTTGAACCAAAAGTCAAACTTCAATTAGTGCTTGATCCAAATATTCCTCAAATTCCCAATGGAGTTAGTGACGTATTTTTATTAAATCCCTCAGATAACTTAAAACAAGGAGTTGAGAAAAAGTATAAATCAAGACTAGAATCCATCTTTAAGGATGAACATATCTGGTTAATGAAATTAGTTAAAAAATAAGGATGCGGAAGCTCACAACTGGCGAAACGAAAATCTTTCTTCCCCAACTCCCGACTCCCGACTCCCGACTCCTTATTTTCTAAATAGGCGTCATGGCGGATTCACTGCCACCAAGGATGAAAATTTCTCTTCCTCTACTCCCGACTCCCGACTCCCGACTCCCCACTCCCTACTCTCTTGCGTAAGTTCTGTAAACGAGCGATATGCTCTAATCAAGATGAGGAAACAATTAGGGTCAGTCAGGTGAATGTTGTAGACCAGAAAGAAGAAAGTCGTCAATTCAGAGTACCGATAACGCTGGGGGCAATTTGGTTAGCGGGTGCTTTGTGCGATCGCCTTTGGTTAGCCCTTGACCACTCTATCCCCTCTTGGGACCCAACCAACCACCTCACTGGCTCATTAAACTACTTAAACGCTCTACAACATGCCCAGTGGTTTTCAGAGCAATGGTGGCAACGCTTCTGGATGCTCTCATCTAAGTATCCCCCCCTGACCTACATCGCTACAGCCCCTTTTCAACAACTGTTTGGCACTGGACCCGATCAAGCTGTTCTCGTTAATTTGTTATTTAGCGCTATTTTGCTCAGATCGGTTTATGGTTTAGGCAAACACTTGTTTGGTACAGAGGTAGGACTCTGGGCAGCTGGACTGTGTGTACTGCTACCAAGACTTTATATCGTTCGGATTAACTATTTGATCGATTATCCCCTCACCGCACTGGTGGCAGCCAGTTTCTGGTGTCTGACGATGTGGTGGGATGCGAACACTAAGCGACAAGGATGGTGTTGGGCATTAAGGTTTGGTTTCTGCTTTGGTTTAGGGATGATGACAAAGCAGACTATCCTCTTGTTTCTCTTCGCGCCATTGTTGTGGCTGTTAGGTACAAACCTGTGGCAAAAAAAATGGGGACGACTGGTTCAATTAATTAGTGGTTTGCTGCTATCGGTACTTATATTCGGCCCCTGGTACCGCACCAACTGGTTATTTTTGTTCAGTGCCAAGCAGAATGCCGTGGTGATTCCTGCACTGAAGGAAGGAGATCCACCCCTCAATACTTTCGCAGCTTGGACTTATTACTGGAACGATCTACCCCGTGCCATTTCTTGGCCTTTACTCGTAGTACCCTTGGTAGGCTTGCTGCTGTCCTGGAGTGGTATATTTCCATCTTTCCGTAAAAGTGCCCGAAGAGCAGGGGGAGCAGGGGGAGCAGGGGGAGCAGGGGGAGAGAGGGAAAATTCCTTAACTCAAACCCAGAATGAGGTAAGAAACTTACCCACTCACCCACTCACCCCTTCACCCACTCACTCTACTGACGGGGCAAATGGTACTCACGGTAGGGCGTCAATATTCCGCTGGTTGGCACTCTTTTTTGTTGCGTCTTACTTGTTGTGTTCAGCCAATATTAATAAAGACCTGCGATATATCATGCCTTATCTGCCGATTCTCTCGGTAGTTCTGGCTTATGGTTTAACTTTGTGGTCGAAACGTTTGGAGGTAGTACGCTGGGGGACAGTGAGTTTAGCATGTTTGTTGATGTGGCTCAATCTCTTGCCCATCCAAGGCCTATCGGGAAGTTACTTGACTCAGACTTTGAGTCCCAAGACAATAAATCATCCTTATCTAGGGCGAGAGTGGCCTCATCCTCAGGTAATTGATGAAATTATTCGCACAGAGCCACAACTGCAAGCAACTGTGGGCGTTTTGCCTCAGACAGCTGAGGTAAATCACAATAATGTTAACTACTATGGTGCGCTGCAAAAGTTTCAGGTGTATGGGCGTGAGGTGGGTGTCCGAAAGAGCTTTTTAGATGAAGATGCGCGATCGCTTTCTTGGTTCCTCACTAAAACGGGTGAACAAGCAATAACGCGCCGAAAACATCAAGCCCGCATGGTTAAGAAAGTTGAGCAAAGCCCAGATTTCCAGTTGCATAAAACTTGGAACTTACCTGATCGCTCTGTCCTAAAACTCTATCATCGCGCCCAACCGCCGATACAGGTAAAGCCGATACAGCAAGCTCTTACCAACGTAAGATTAGAACGAGTTACAGTACCCCAACAAGCCCCTGCCGGGGTGCCGATTCCGGTGACTTATGAGTGGTCCGGGCCGTGGCAGCAGTTGCGATCGGGTATAGTCTTGTTGACTTGGAAGAGAGTAGGAGAATTAGAGGGACAAGGGGGACTTTCAATGCAGGTTTCTTCCCTGTCTCCTTTGTCCTCTCAATCTTTAAAGCAACAGCGATGGTTGCACGACCACGGCATTGCAATGGGACAATTGCATAGTGGACGATTAAGTGATAAACAGTCTCAAGGCAGTTTTCAAGTCATTGAATATATAGCGATGCTCTCTCCTGCTGACGTGGCAGCTGGAACTTATACCCTAGAGGCAACTTACCTAAACCGAGAAACTAGTGAAAATTATCCAATAGCTGTGCCACCAGTGACACTCTCCATCGCCCCTAATTTCCCTGCAACACCTGCTCCAGAATTGGATTTAGTCACCCAGATGCGGACTTTAGCGCGCCGCTTACCTGAAGGACGAAAGGCGCTGGATGAAATTTTTGATGAAATTGGGAGAATTAACCAGTACGACCCTGTTCAAGATTACACCGCTCAGGCAGCAGTGGCTCTGGACTATCGCACTCAGCAGGAACCACAAAACCTTGATTTTGCTTATGCCCTGGCTTTTTCCAAGGTATTGCAGAAAGATGCCAAAGGAGCGATCGCCGCTTTAAAACAAGTCGTGCTTCTGGATGCCCAAAACCCTTATGCTCATGCTTACCTGGCTTTCCTCTACCTCTACGAATGGCGAGGGAAAGATGCTCAAAATGCTCTAAAACCTGCTCTTGCTCTTAACCCTAATATCCCAGAAATTCAAGCCCTATCTGGTGCTGCGGCTCTCCTGCAAGGCAATATTTTTAAAGCATGGGACATTCTTCACAACCTAAAATTGTAAAGCGTCAAGCGTCATAATAATTTTGCCACTGATTAAGTAGCCATCATGAACTACATACACCAGAACGGATAAAAAAGTTTTTCTCCCCCTGCTCCCCCTGCTTTTTTAAGTCAGTCCCCCATAGCCCAATTGCCGCCACCACAATGAAAATACTACTCTTGGGCCACTCTCCCTACTCCCTACTCCCTACTCCCCACTCCCTACTCCCTATTCCCAATGCCCATCCCTCGCAAGTGATGTTTAATTTCACCCACTTACTGAAAAACCTTTAAATTCATTTATGAAACCAAAATTTAAAAATATAGTTGCGTGGCAACAGGCTGAAATGCTGATGCAACCAGCTTTAATCCGCATCGTTGATCAGGTTCGCAAACAGCTAGAAAATACAAATTGGAAGGCAACTTACAGAGATGTCCAATCCCCAATACCTGGCTATGAGCTGTGTTTAGAAGGCAATGGTGCTTCAGTTTGTGTCGATGTGTGGGAACTTTGTTATCAAGTGTGTTTTCGTAACTACAGCCCAACACATACTGAAATCGAAAACCAAGAAGTAGAGATTGACACAACGCTGATTGATGAAACAGGCGATGTGGATTGGCAGTATCTAGACACTAAAGCGCAACAGTTGGTGGAGCGAATATTTACAGAGTTGCCAATTGTGTAGCACTTAGTCTTAACAAACCACTTCCATAGGAAGATTGCTACTAAAAGGGAAACGCATCAAGAGAATGACACAAGAATTACACGATATTCAGCAAAACGGTGGAGCAATATTTGAGCCAGTTGCCGATGTAATGGTTCCAGTCAGCTTCAGTAATGATGATGCCGCGATTCAGGCAGCACGTCAGGGAGTTGCCCTAGTTGATCTATCCCACTGGGGACGTATAAAAATCTCCGGTGACGACCGACTGCGCTACTTACACAATCAAAGCACAAATGATATCCAGCGACTTAAGCCAGGAGAGGGCTGTGATACAGTGTTTGTCACCTCTACCGGTCGCACCATTGACCTGGCAACGGCTTACGTGATGCAGGATGCAGTGTTGTTGCTAGTTTCTCCCAATCGGCGTCAGCAGCTGATGGAGTGGTTGGATCGTTATATATTTCCAATGGATCGGGTGGAATTGAAGGATGTCTCTAGTGAGAGTGCAACCTTCAGCTTGATTGGGCCAGCCAGTGACTCTCTTCTGAAAAAATTGAGTGATGAGATGCCAGTTGAGGAAGCGTATGGCAGTCACCAATTGCTAATGCTAGAGACTCTTAAAGTGCGTGTTGCTGTGGGCAACGGCTTGGCATTGCCAGGATATACTCTGATTGTCCATGCTAGTAGTGCGGCAAAGCTTTGGAAGATTTTAACAGAAGCGGGAGCTATTTCAATGGGCGATCGCATCTGGGAACAGCTACGAATTCAGCAAGGCCGTCCCACTCCCGATCGCGAACTGACTGACGATTACAATCCTTTAGAAGCAGGTTTATGGAAAACCATCTCTTTTGAAAAAGGTTGTTACATTGGTCAAGAAACCATTGCGCGGTTAAATACTTACAAAGGCGTCAAACAACAACTCTGGGGTGTTCGTCTACAAGCACCCGTTGAGCCAGGAACAGTGGTAAGGGTAGGAGAAGAAAAAGTAGGTAAGCTAACCAGTTTTACAGAAACTGACCAAGGGCCATTTGGTTTAGCCTATATCCGAACCAGGGCTGGTGGTGTTGATCTTAAGGTACAAGTTGGAGACGTAGAGGGTGAAATTGTTGATGTGCCCTTCTTAACTCATGAGTATCAATGAGTTTAGTTGTTTGTTGTTTGTTGTTTGTTGTTTGTTAGACAATGTTAGACAATGAAAGCGAATGGTGTAACAGATTAAATTGGGTATCCACCAATAACTTATCCGTTATCAACAACCAAGATGTATCCAAAATCTTGAGCAACTCATCCGTTGCCAAACTCTCCAACCAACAACTAACAACTAACAACCAACAACCAACAACCAACAACAATACTAGAGCCTGATGCCTATTCATCGCTTACTCGCCACCGTTGTAGGAAAAGTTCCTCTACGAACGGTTCTGATTGTCCCGTTTGTTCTGCAAATCGTTGGCACGGTGGGGTTGGTGGGGTATCTCTCATGGAGAAATGGGCAACAGGCCGTTAATGAGGTTGCTTCCCGATATCGTAGCGAAATTAGCGATCGCACATCTGAGCGTATCAGCACTTACCTAAGAACACCCCATCTGATTAATTCAACCAACGCCGACGCTATTCGTCTCGGTCAGTTGGATATAAAAAATCCTAAAACGTTAGAACGTCACTTTTTAAAACAAATTAAAGTTTTTAATTCACTCAGTAAAATTTCTTTCAGCAACTCACAAGGCGGGTTCATTTCTGCTGGCAACGACGAGAGAGGTTCTACGGTTGCCTTGACGGAAAATTTTGTGAGGGGGGTTTTGCACGTCTATAGCGTAGATCACCAAGGGAATCACCAAAAAATATTAGTCAATAGGCAAAATTATGATGCGCGAATGCGACCTTTCCATCAAAGTGCTGTAAACGCAGGTAAGGCTACATGGAGTCCTATTTATGTCTACGTTCCTTCTTCTAGAGGTTTAGGTATTGCAGCTAGTTATCCCCTCTATGATAAGGCAGGGACGTTACAAGGAGTATTATCGAGCGATCTATCTCTTGTTGCGATCAATAATTTTCTGCAAAGTCTAAAGATTGGGACTCAGGGAGAGGCATTTATTATCGAGCGATCGGGAATGATAGTAGCTTCCTCAACGTCCGAACTCCCCTTTGTTAGTAGTGCCGACGGGAAAGAAAAGAAACGACTCAAAGCCACTGAAATTAAAAATCCGTTGATTCGAGCTACAGCAGAACATTTAACGTCTACTTGTGGTAATTTCACTAACATTGATAGTTCAAAAAAACTGGATTTTCAAATAGAAGGAAAACGGCAACTTGCACAGGTAACTTCCTTCAACGATGAGTTTGGGTTGGATTGGCTCATTGTGGTAGTTGTTCCAGAATCCGACTTTATGCAGCAAATTAATGCCCATACCTATACCACTATATTGCTGTGTGTAGCGGCTTTAATTGTAGCAGTAGGGATTGGCCTTTTTACCACTCGTTGGGTGACCAAGCCAATTTTGCGATTGAATACAGCTGCCAAAAAAATTACTCAAGGGGAATGGGATAAAACTGTAGAAATCAAACGCTCAGATGAATTGGGGCAATTGGCAGAGTCTTTTAATCAGATGGCAGCACAATTACAAGAATCCTTTACTGCACTACGGGAAAGTGAAAGCCGCCTGACTCAGTTCTTAGAAGCCCTGCCAGTAGGAGTGGTGGTTCATGATACTACAGGAAAACCCACCTATGCCAATCAAACAGCAAAGCAAATCATTGGTATTGATACGTTACCTAAGACTCAAATAGCACAGTTGGCAGAAGATTATCAGGTTTATTTGAGTGAAACCGAGCAACTTTACCCCACAGAAAAGTTCCCAGTTGTCAAGGCTTTATCAGGGGAAAGTAGTACGGCTGATGATATGGAGCTGCATCGCGGCGATCGCATTATACCTTTACAAGTCTTGGCAACTCCCATTTATGATGAGACGGGTCAAATTGTCTATGCAATTGTTGCCTTCGTTGATATTACTGAACGCCAACAAACGCAGAAAATTTTAGCCGACTACAACCGTACCTTAGAAAACCAAATTGCTCAAAGGACAGCCGCTTTGCAAAAGAGTGAAGCGATGCTAAAAGCGGCTCAACGAGTGGCTCATGTTGGCAGCTGGGAATTTGATGTAATTACCCAGAAAATTACCTGGTCAGAAGAACAATTTCGCATTTTTGGTCTTGACCCAACTCAAGGTGAACCTACCTACGAGCAACACATGCAGCAGATTCATCCTGATGACCGAGAATTGCTACAACACAGTCATGCTCAAATGATAGCGACTGGCAAAATTAATGAATTTGATTTTCGGATTTTACGTCCTAATGGTGAAATTCGCTACGTTGCTGGACGAGGTGAAACTATTGTTAACGAGCAAGGACAAGTAATTAAGTTCTTCGGAACAACAATAGATATCACTGAGCGCAAACTGGCAGAAGCTACTTTGCAAGAAAGCGAAGAACGCTTCCGTACCTCAGTTGAGAATATGCTCGATTGTTTTGGCATTTACAGTGCCATTCGTGATGAATCGGGCAAGATAATAGATTTCCGAATTGATTATGTTAACGAAGCCGCATGTGTGGCCAATCAGACTTCTAGGGAGCAACAAATTGGTAAAACGCTGTGTGAGTTGCTCCCCAGTCATCGCTCTTCAGGGCTATTTGACGAATACGTAAATGTAGTAAAAACGGGCAATCCACTCATTAAAGAAAACCTAATTTATGAAGAGGCTTATAATCAACAACGCCTAACTAGAGCCTTTGATATCCGCGCCGCTAAACTGGGCGATGGTTTTACGGCTGCATGGCGTGATGTGACTGACAAGAAACGAGCAGAAGATGAATTGCGCCAACGAGAGCAGGAATTCCGGGCGCTGGTTGAAAATGCACCCGATGTGATTACTCGACTTGATAGAAACTATCGCTTCCGCTATGTCAATCCTCGTTTAGAGTTAGAAACAGGCGTTCCAGCGCGAGAGTGGATTGGTAAAACCGAGTTAGAAATGGGGATTCCCGAAGCGATTGTCAACCCTTGGCACGAAGTTCTAAAACGTATCTTTGAAACCGGGCAAGAGGAGTTTTATGAATCCGAGTTTCCCGCTGCTGAGGGGATGAAGTATTGGTTAGGGCGGATGGTTCCTGAATTCGCTGAGGATGGTGCCGTTGAAACTGTTCTCAACATTTCACGGGATATCACTCATCGCAAACGGGCAGAAGCAGCACAACGAGAGAGCGAACAGTTTTTACGCAGTATTTACGATGGGATTGAAGCCGCCATTTTTATCATTGACGTGTTAGAAGATGGAAGATTTCGCTATGTAGGAATCAACCCAGCTTATGAGCGGATGTCTGGCATTTTGTCAGTACAAGTTAGTGGCAATACTCCCGAACAAGTACTAACCCCCGAAATGGCACAAATAGCGTCTGGGAATTATCGCGCCTGTATTGAAGCTGGAGCAACAATTTCCTATGAAGAGTGTCTACTGGTTGAAGGGAAAGAAACTTGCTGGATAACTGTCTTAACTCCATTGCGGGACAGTAATGAGCGCATCTATCGCATCATTGGTACCGGCTTTAATATTAGCGATCGCAAACAAATAGAAAAACAGTTGCAGCTACAAGCTGCGGCAATGGCTACAGCTACCGATGGCATTGCCATCCTCAATCCTCATGGAGAGTATGTTTATTTAAACGCGGCTCACATCAAAATTTTCGGCTACGATAGCGCTGATGAACTGTTAGGTAAAAGCTGGCAGATGTTGTATGACGAAACCGAACTGCAACGCTTGATTGATGAAGCTGTCTCCAGTCTTTTGCAACAGGGATATTGTCGCTTAGAAGCGACGGGACTGCGACACGATGGAACGACATTCCCTCACGAAGTCTCAGTCACCCTGTTAGAAGGAGGCGAGAGAATTTGTATTGTCCGCGACATTACTAAACGCAAGCAAGCCGAAGAAGCACTTAGAGAAAGCCAGCATTTTATTCAACGAGTTGCCGACGCTTCTCCCAATCTTTGGTATATCTACGACATTATCGAGCAGCGCAATGTCTATGTTAATCAGGAAATTGCTACTGTTTTAGGCTATACCCCCGAAGAGATTCAAGCAATGGGTTCAGCATTGCTGCCAACGATTATTCATCCCGATGATTGGACAAAAATTCCAGCACGTTTAAGACAACTCCAGAGTGCATCTGATGATGAGATTTTGGAGCTTGAGTACCGGATGAGAGATGCTAATGGAGAATGGCGAACTATACTCGGTCGAGAGATTGTGTTTGCTAGAACCTCTGATGGAAGAGTCAAGCAGATTCTCGGTGCAGCAACTGATATCACCCAATTCAAACAAACACAGGACTTACTACAATCTATCTTCAATGAATCTACTGATGCGATTTTTCTAGTCAATCCTGAAACAGGTTTGACCATAAACTGCAATCAGACAGCGGTAGAACTGTTTGAAGCAACAAGCAAGGATGAATTACTCAACATTGATGGAAGTTCCCTGCAAAAAACACCCTTGACACCAGAAGAGTTAAGTCCAATCTTGGAGGAAATTGAACGCTACAGCTTTTGGTGTCGAGAGTTGGAATATTTCACAAAAAAAGGCAATTTGTTTTGGGGAAATATAGCAGCCAAACCCATTCAGGTAGCAGATAAAAAGATAAACTTAGTTCGCATTACGAATATTACTGATGTCAAGCAAACAGAGGAAAAACTGCAACAAGCTGCATATGCCGCTGATGCAGCAAACCGGACTAAAAGCCAATTTCTCGCCAATATGAGCCATGAACTGCGTACCCCTCTCAATGCAATTCTTGGCTTTTCCCAACTGATAAATAAGCGTCCCAACCTCACTTCAGAAGACAAAGAAAACCTGAAAATCATCATCCGTAGTGGGGAGCACCTGCTTACCCTAATCAATCAAGTCTTAGACTTATCCAAAATTGAAGCAGGACGCACTATCCTCAACGAAACTGCCTTTGACCTTTATCGCTTGCTGGATGATTTAGAAAATATGTTCCAGCTCAAAGCCAATAATCAGAAGTTACAGTTAATTTTTGACTGCTCAGATGATGTTCCCCAGTACGTACAAACCGATGAAATCAAGTTACGCCAAGTTCTAATTAACCTACTGTCTAACGCCATTAAGTTCACCAAACAAGGCAGTGTCTTTCTAAAAGTCAAAAATGCCACCAAACAACAAACAACAAACAACAAACAACAAACAACCATTCATTTTGAAATCGAAGATACCGGAGTTGGCATAGCCTCGGAAGAATTAGAAAGCATTTTTGAAGCCTTCGTGCAAGCCAAAACAGGCAAAGAATCACAGGAAGGAACAGGATTAGGATTGTCAATTAGTCGTAAATTTGTGGAACTAATGGGCGGTCAAATTACCGTCAGTTCTGTTGTAGACAAGGGCAGTACCTTTAAATTTGATATTAGAGTCGATGTTGTTGAGCCAGAAGCCATCAAAACCAAACAACCGACACACCGAGTTATGGCTTTAGAACCGAATCGAGAACGCGATCGCGAAGCGCTGCTACAAGTAGATCGCATCCTGATTGTGGATGACAAACCAGATAATCGGCAACTGCTAGTTCAACTGCTTTCTCCCCTTGGCTTTGAACTGCGGGAAGCTAGTAACGGAGTTGAGGCGATAGAGGCATGGGAAACTTGGCAGCCGCACTTAATCTTCATGGATTTGCGGATGCCTGTGATGGATGGGTATGAAGCCACCCAACAGATTAGAAAAAGCCAAAAGTCCTCAATCACTAAAATTATTGCTTTGAGTGCTGGTACTTTAGAAGAAAAACGAGCTGCTGCTCTACAAGCGGGTTGCGATGATGTCATCTACAAGCCTTTCCGAGAAGCAGAAATCTTGGAAGCCATGACCAAACATATTGGGGTGTGTTTTGTTTACCATGAACCCGCTGTTGCACCTGATACCACCCAGATTGGGGCAAATGCCCTGAACCCTGAAGACCTAGCTGCTTTACCTGCCGAGTGGTTGGCGTCTTTACATCAAGCGACTTTCGAGGGAGATTTAGAACAGATGCTGGTTCTTATCGAGCAAATCCGCGATGAGCAACTAGCTAATGCTTTAGCATCTTTGGCTAACAACTTGCAGTATAAAGAGATACTGAACTTAACCCAACCAAGGGACACTGAGTAAGTGTGGGAAAATAAATAGGTAGCGCGTTCTTCTAAACCTGATGACAGTAGCAGAACTATTTCCTACTCTGAGAAATCTGACTCGTGCAGACAAGTTGAAAGTGATGCAGTTTCTAATTGCAGAACTAGCTCAAGAAGAGGAGCCAACTTTACAGCCAGAGGCAACATACTTGCTTTGGTCACCTCTCAATTCCCACGAAGCAGCTCACAAACTTGCTCAACTCCTAGAATCGGAACAACCGACATAAAATGCGTAATGCTCAGCGGTTTAACTTTATAGAGGGGTTTGATGCGTTCGGTGTCCCTGATGCATTGCCTCAATTACCGCTATCTCTCACGTATCGAGGTTCATCAGTAGTGACGTCAGGATTGCTAGACACAGGTGCTAGTGTGAATGTCTTGCCGTATCGCGTTGGGGTTCAGCTTGGTGCCGTTTGGGAAGAACAGACAACTTCTGTGATACTGGCTGGCAATTTAGCTCCAGTCGAGGCACGGGGTTTACTAGTTTCTGCCAAGATTTGTGATTTTGACCCGGTTCGGTTGGTTTTTGCGTGGAGTTTGTCTGATGACGCGCCTTTACTGTTGGGGCGGATGAATTTTTTCGGGGAATTTGATGTCTGTTTCTACCGTTCACAGCTTGTGTTTGATGTCTGTCCCAAATCGTGAAAAACCAGTGTCATCATAAAAATTTCTTAATGCAGTATAAGTCTTCACAAAATAACAGCAATAAAGTTGGTAATCACTGTATTTCTGGTATCACTTCATGAAGATGAATTTCGGTTGTTCGATTTAAAAACTGTCAATTCAATCCTTGTATTTACCAGATAATTATCGGTTTCAGTTATGAGCCAGGAATCAGTTCGCCCAATAAAAGCAACTATTTTAGCTGTAGATGATACTCCTGCCAATTTGCACTTGTTAGCTAAGATGTTGTCTAAGCAAGGGTATAAATTGCGAATCATACCCGATTGCGAACAAGCTCTAAATTCTGCTCAAGCTTATCCCCCAGACTTGATTTTACTAGACATCCTAATGCCTCAAATGGATGGCTACAAAGTTTGCTCATTGTTGCAGGCGGATGAACAAACCAAAAATATTCCTGTTATCTTTATCAGCGCCTTGAATGAAGGGTTCGATAAGGTAAAAGCGTTTGAAGTGGGCGGGGTAGATTACATTACCAAACCATTTATCGCAGAAGAAGTCATTGCTCGTGTTGAGAATCAACTGCGCCTTAAAGCCCAAGAAAAGCAACTGCTTGAACAAAATGCAAGGCTGACTTCTGAAATAGAAGAACGGAAACTAGCCGAAGAAAAACTCAAAAAGAGTGAAGCCAATTTACTGCAAGCTCAGAAAGTTGCTCAGGTCGGAAATTGGGAATTTGATGTACTTACAGGAAAGATTACTTGGTCAGAGGAAAAATTCCGTATTTTGGGTCTAGATTCGACGCTTGGGGCACCAACCTTTACTGAACTTGTTGAGATACTTCATCCTGATGACCGAGAGTTGTTTCAACAAGCTGTAAGTTGTGCGATCGCGCAAGGAATATCCTATGAAATGGACTATCGAATTAGGCGATCAAATGGAGAACTCCGGTACATTGAGTCCAGAGGAGAGCCTGTATTTAACGATTCTGGGCAAGTCATTCAACTATTCGGAACAGTACTAGATATCACTGAGCACAAGCAGCGAGAGGAAGCATTACAGCGAAGTGAAGCACGCGAACGAGAAAAGGCAATTCAGCTAGAATTTGCCTTGAAGGAATTGAAACGCACCCAATCTCAACTGATTCAAGCCGAAAAAATGTCAAGTCTAGGGCGAATGGTAGCGGGTGTTGCCCACGAAATAAACAATCCTGTAAGCTTTATCTACGGCAATCTTACTTATGCTCGTAACTACTTCCAAGAATTGCTATCACTCCTTAAGCTGTACCAGCAAACTTACCCGATTTCCACCCCAGAAATTCAGCATTTAACGTCTGAAATTGAATTAGATTTTTTAGTAAAAGATTGGGCAAAACTGTCGAATTCAATGCAAGTGGGTGTAGAGCGTATTCAGCAAATCGTTCATTCATTAAAACTCTTTTCCAGACTAGATGAAGCCGAACTAAAACATACAGATATCCATGAAGGCATCGACAACACTCTCTTAATTTTGCAGCACCGACTCAGAGCAGTAGGCAAAGCAGATAAGATTGAAATCATTAAAAGCTACGGTCAACTGCCTCTGATTACCTGTTATGTCAGTCAGTTGAATCAGGTGTTTATGAATCTACTGAATAATGCTATCGATGCCTTAGAAAATCAACCCTTTCCCAGAGTTATTACTATTCGCACAGAACTGAAAAATCAGGAATCGAGACTCGCAAATAAGGAAAAATCATCCCCCACTCCCCACTCCTCACTAACTATTCCCTCTGTAGTGATTCGGATTGCTGATAATGGGACGGGAATGAATGAGGAGGTACAACAAAAGATATTTGACCCGTTTTTTACTACAAAGCCTGTAGGGAGCGGCACGGGTTTAGGATTATCTATCAGCCATCAAATTGTAGTGGAAAAACACAAGGGTTATATGAATTGTGTGTCTACTTCAGGGCAAGGCACAGAGTTTATTGTGGAGATTCCAGTTAACCGCATAGACACCACAGATCGTAGGGGCGAACGGCCGTTCGCCCTTACAAATAGCCCTTCAAAAGGAAATCTGCGTAAGTCCTGATGAATTTAATATTGACGTACCCTACTCTTTACCGAACCGCTAATCTTCGAGAAGGAGTAATCAACTCGGATTTGGTATGAGAGCAAAGTTGGTTGGTTTTCCTGCAATGTGTCTACTGCTATATCAGCAATCAACCATCAACACTTAAGCTATTTTCTGATGAAGATGTTGAACCGGAATTTCAATAATGAACTGAGTTCCCTCTCCCGGCGCAGAAAAACACTGCAACTTCCCACGATGTTTTTCAACAACAATGTCATAACTAATTGACAACCCTAAACCCGTACCTTTACCCATTGGCTTAGTGGTAAAAAAAGGATTAAACAGCTTTTTCTGTATCTCTTCCGTCATCCCCTCTCCATTATCAATAATACGAATCGTTATCCAATTATCGCCTTTAACTGCGGTACAAATACGAATGCGTGGCAATGAGTCATAGTCTTGAGGCACAAGTGTCAAAATCTCACCTCGACGCTCTTCTAAAGCGTCGATCGCATTACTAATCAAATTCATAAATACCTGGCTCAACTGCCCTGCATAACATTCCACTGATGGCAGGATTCCATACTCTTTGATGACCTCAATTTCACAACTTCCCCCTTTAGCTTTCAATCGATTCTGCAAAATCATTAAAGTATTATCAATGCTTTCATGAATGTCTATCGGCTTCATTTCACTGGCATCATGCCTTGAGAAATTCCGCAGTGATAGCACAATTTGATTAACGCGGTCAGCTCCAACTTTTATTGACTGCAATAATTTTGGAAAATCTGTAACCAAGAAATCCAAGTCAATCTCTTTTACCTCGGCTTGAATCACTTCAACTGGCTGAGGATAGTACTCCTGATAAAGGTCTAGAACTCTTAACAAGTCCTGGATATAGTCACAGGCGTAGCTGATATTACCCGTGATGAAGCTGACAGGATTGTTAATTTCGTGAGCCACACCAGCAACCAATTGACCTAAACTAGACATTTTTTCAGTCTGTACCAGTTGCGCTTGAGTACGCTGCAATTCCATCAAAGCTTGCTCTAGCTCAGTGGCTTTGCTATTAGCTCGCGCTTCGGATAACTGTAGTGCTAAGTTTTGTTGGGCTAGTTTGGCCGCCGTGCGTTTTTCTTGCTCTAGAAGATGAGCTTGAGCTAAGGCAATACCGACTTGAGCGGCAACGGCTTCGAGTAGCTCAATTTCGCTACTTTGCCACTGACGGTAGCGATCGCATTGATGTAAACCAATCACACCATGAGGTTCACCTTGATAAGAGGTGCGAATCGCTAACAGGGATTTGAGTTCCAGCGCCTGACAGAGGGAAACGGCGGATTCTAGTAGGGGTTCGGCGTACACGTCATTTGAAGCGATCGCGCGATCAACTGCCAGCACCAACTCAACATGAGGATTCCCTTGGAGTGGCACTTCCAATAGCTGACTGGAGAAATAACTTGGTTCTAAATACTCAGCCACCAGAGGTAGCTTTGGTTGTGGTGTATCTTCATACACGTAAATCATACAGCGATTGACTTGCAGAGCTTGTCCCAGTTGAGTCACTGTAGTTTGAAAAATGTGCTTCAAATCAAGCGAGGAGCGAATCTCAGTGGTGATGTGCTTGAGTAACTCGGCGCGATGGTAAGAACGCCGTAGCTCTGCTTCAGCTTGTTTACGTTCTGTAATATCCGTATGGATAGCAATAATCCCTACTACCTCACCCGATACATCCTTAATCGCATCAGTCCGCAGGGCAATCTGCTTGGTAATACCCGTGCGGGAGCGCATCTCAACTTCCTCTTGCCCAGAATCGCCACTAATAGCGATCGCAAACACCTCATACATCATCTTGGGGTCACTAAAGAGAATAGCTGCTCCCCCAGCCGCGTCGAGCTGTTCGAGCGTATATTCAAACATTTGACAAAAGGCCGGATTGAGGTAGATGAGCTTTGACCCCAACATGTCAGCAATGCTAATTGCATCACTGGCATTTTCTACAGCTTTGCTAATGCGTAATAATTCGGCTTCTGTTTGCTTAGTGGTAGTGATATCTTCAACCATGCTCACAACAAATAATGGCTTTCCTGCTTTGTCCCGAACTAGAGAAACTGTCAGACGCCCCCAAACCATATGACCATCTTTATGGAAATAGCGCTTTTCCATCTGGTAAGAGGGGATAGAGCCTCCTAGTAGCTGTTGGTATAGTTTGGCGTCGGTATTGGCATCATCAGGATGAGTAATGGTTCTATGGCGTAGCTCTTGTTCGCTGTAGCCAAACATTTTTTCTAAGGCAGGGTTAGTCGTTAGTAACTGCCCTGAGGGGTCACTTAGAGCAATCCCTAATGCTGCCCCTTCAAAGATGGCTCTAAAACGCACTTCGCTTTGCCGTAGCGCCTCCTGAACTTTGAAACGCTCTGTAACATCACGAGAGTTGATCACGATGCCACCCACGACTTCATCATTGAGTAGGTTGGTACCGATCGCTTCTAAAAATCGCCAAGAACCGTCTTTACAGCGAAAGCGTAATACGACAGGTGTTAAGGTCACTCGATGACCTGCCACTAACAACTTTCTCCTCGCCTTTCTAACGGCTTTGTGATCTTGGGGTTCTATGTACTGTAATACAGACTGCCCTACTACTTCTTCTGGCGAGTAACCCAGGATGCGTTTGAGTGCAGGGCTTTCATACAGGATCGTGCCGTTGGCAGAGACGATCGTAATCAGGTCAGATGAGTTTTGAATTAGCGATCGCCATTTGGTTTCACTACGTTCGAGTGCCGCCTCTGCTTGCTTTGCCAAATTAATATCTCGGGCAATACTCGCCATCAACTCTACTGGAGTACTTTTCGAGTTATCGCCCCGACCAAAGTCTAAAAAGATGCCTTCTCTAGTGACGCGACCTAGACCCTCTACACTCATGTCAATCGTGGTACAATCATGATCTTCTTTTTCATGTCTAACTACCTCATCCTGTTCACCTAGAGTTGTTTCGCTGCAAACTCCAGCAATCTTGAGCGGATGAGAATATTTGTCACTGTAAACTTTTCCTTGACATATCAACCAATGAATGCTTTCGTCAGGCCACCTGATGCGAAATTTAATATGGTAGGTGGTTTGTTTTTTTATGGCATGAGCGATCGCTTGAGCAACTAATCGGCGATCGGCTGGCACAATCCGTTCTAGTAAGCCCCGATAAGTTCCTTCTAACATCCCTGGAGCTAAACCAAACAGCAGCTCAAAATTCTCAGACCAGGCAAATTGACCCGTGCGAAAACTCCACTCCCACATGCCGGTCTTCGTAGCTTGTAGCGCTAGCTTCAGACGGGTGTCACTCTTGTCCAAGTATTGCATAATACGTAACGATGATTGGCGATCGGCTGAGGGCATCCGAGTATTTTTTTGTTCAGCAAAATTGCTTGGGGTTGAGCTGAGTTTGCCCCAAGCTTAGTTCAGCATTTATGACCTATGCACCCTTGACGTTGTGTTAAGACGATTATCTGCGAGTCAGTATATCTAAGACTGCCAGTTTGGCTGATGATACTTGGGGTATAGCATAGACCCCACAGGGCTGCCACCTTGTAGATGCCGTTCAACCACCGCAGCTACTTCACTAGGATGGACACGGCTATACCAAATTTGTTCTGGTATTACTAATACCATTGGGCCGTTGCCGCATTCTCCCAAACAACCACTACCAATTACTGTGATATCCGTCACTGACGAGGTTTGAAAAGCTGCTAGTACTGCCACTGAACCTTGCTTGCGACAACTGCGGTTCTGACACACTAGTATCTGTCTCGAAGATTGTGAACTTTCAACCATGATTAAGAAGAATCAAAAATCGATTGAGAGTCGTCTATGTGTTAGCTGATAGTGGCAAGTATTTTGGGGATGGAAAACTCAAGGATTGGCTTTCTTTGCAGGAAAAATTACCATAGCAAATGAGTGCGTTCACCTCAAAAGTCTATTTTCCCCACTCCCTACTCCCTACTTTTAAGATAGGTCTAATCCAGATATTAATATCAACCAGCTATCAAGCTCCACAACCATCTCAGGAGCATAACACTGATAGCAGCCATAATTACCACAACTAAGAGCAGTCCCCCTAACAGTAGGGCAAGAAACAACCAACTGGCTTTTTGTTTCGGCTGGGGGGGAACATCCAGGTGCTCTTCGAGCAACTCTATATTTTTGACATTAGCTTTCCATGTCGCATCAACCACAGTCCCTAGAACTGGCACAGCACCAATCACTGTATCAAAAATAATATTTAACACCATTTGCACCAAAGCGGAGCGTGGCATACCTAATCGTGTGGCTTCCACCACAATATATATCGAGAAAGCGGTTCCCAAAAAATCACCACCGACAGGTAACACATCTAGTAGGGGATCGATACCGATGCGATAAGGCGTTCCAGGTATGCGAATCGCATTATCTAGCAAGTGACTCATCTGACGCAGACGCCTGAGGGTAGATACCTGGTTAGAAGTTGGCTGGTGGGAAGGTTGGGAAGGAAGCTGGGACATCGTAGGTAGTAAGCTATCAGGTTTTAACTAGTCTATTTCAATGTACTTTACAACGTATCTACCAGTTGACATGTCAAGTGCAGTATCACAATTGCCGTGACTTTATCGGGCTGCTCGTGTCCCCCACCCCACAAGAAAAAATCAATTAAGACTTACGCAGAACCTCTACATGTAAGGTGGGCAGTGCCTACCCTACTACTGGCAGTAGCGTTGAAATCAGCAATTTGCGTAAGTCCTGTGCGTGCAAAAAGTCTATTCTTGTGCCTCAACTGCTTCTATTTAGGTGGCTGTCAATACGAGTCTTTTGCATCGCTTCTCCCACGGTGACATTAAGCTGGTCACCCAATAAAAGTACCAGAGAAGTCATCTGAAGCCAAAGCAGTAAGACAATCACAGCCCCTACCGCTCCATAGACTTTATTGTAATTACCGAAATTCTCGACGTAGAGCCGAAACAGTCCTGACAAAATTGCCCATGAAATCGCGGCTAACAGCGCCCCTGGCATAAGCGGTGTTCCACGAGTCCAGCGACTAGGGCCAAAGCGATAGATAAAGGCACAGGCTGTGGCAACAATTCCCAAAGCTAAAGGCCAACTCAAAAGCCGCCAGAGTGTCAGCAAAACTAACACTCCACTTTTGTGAACGATTATTCGTACAACCCAATGACTGATAAATACCAGGAAAGAGGCAATCACCAGAAGTAAAATATTGCCAATAGTCAAACCCAGAGAAATCAACTTGGCTTTCCAAAAAGGTCGTGCTTGTTCTGGAGGAATTTTATGGATTTGATCGAGAGCATTCATTGCTGCACTCAGCGCCCCAGAGGAAATCCAAATTGCCAAGATGAAGCTAAGAGAAAATAGACCGCTATTTTTTGTTAAGTGAATTCCCCGAGCAAAATCATCAATCAGTAGCAGTGCTTCCTTGGGTGCTACTTCGCTCACCTGCCTTGCTAAACCACGGAAGGCATTTTGTAAAGAGTCTTGGAACAATCCGATCGCTGTGAGCATCGCCAAAATTGCTGGAAACAGGGCTAACATGGCGTTGAATGCCATCTCAGCTGACAAACCCGTAAACCGACCTTTGAGGGCACGGGCGAAAGTTTTCTTCAGAATTCTTAGGTTAAGGTGGCGAAAGAAACGGAAGAAACGGGACGATAGCATAGGTTCAACAGTTGGCAGCAGGGTATATTACACCAAATCGCATTCCGTTGTAGCAGATTCGATGACCGGAGAAAGGTTAGGGGCGAAAGGGGATGGAAAGGATAGTTACCGCGAGACTATGCCGGCTTTGCCATTTCCCTGCTGCCTTGTAAATAATCTCTTGGGTCGCAACTTGGTCTTAGAAATTACTGTGCCAAATTTACCGACAATTGACTTATAACAAGTGGTCAGTGATAGAACCTATACAAAGCCGTATTGAATAGCTAGATCAGAGGAGTAGTTGTAGATGATCAAGGATGTTACCCAGTGGTTAGCCGAAATCAAGGCACTCAAGCAGCAGTTGGCTGATAACATTAGTGAACGCGAGGCCGCTTATGCCAGTGCTGATAACTGGCGTCAGCTATACGCTAACGAAGCGCAGCAACGCCGAACAGAAGCACGACTAGCTCAAGAACAGCTCGAAACCCTGAAAGCCCAAATTCAGCAACTTCAAGGGGAGACTTCTCATCTGACAGCGGATGATCCTGAAGCTGGGTCGGTCATTGAGCAGGAATTGTCACAACTACAAACACTTGAGCAATTGAGGGCTAAGCTTAAAGAGGTAATGGTAGAACGCGATCGCCTCCTTGATGCCCTAAAAGTCGAGCAAACTAACCACGCCCAAACCCGCAAAAGCTTAACTGCTGTCATTGGAGACACCATCGACCAGCTAACCAAGGAACGGGGCAACCACCAGCCTACTCCAGAGTCTAACAAAATCAACAATTAACCAAGTTAGAGGGAAATATACACCTCCTTAGATTTTTAGTTAGCCCGTTATCTTGTGACCAACTTCACTGGTGGTGAATACGGTTTAGCCATAGGGAGGGGAACGCCGGAAACTCAAGCTCAAAACCTGATGCCGCAATTAGAGAAAATCTTTCCAGGAATTATTAATAAGCGTCAGGGTCGGGCAATTCGAGCGTATTGGCCAGGAGAACGCTACGCACGAGGGTCTTATTCCTGTTGGTTAGTCGGGCAGTATAGTACAATTGCTGGCTCGGAACACGAGCGGGTAGGCAATCTTTTTTTTGCTGGCGAACATTGCTCTCTAGGGGCACAGGGTTACATGGAAGGTGGCTGTGCAACGGGTGAGGTTGTCGCATGGCAAATCATGCGAGATTTAGGTCTTCAGGCAAACGCCGCACCACAAAAAATCCGAGTAGTCAACAACCTTAAAGCTCGTGCCCTAATTAATCGGCGACTTGCGGCACCTTGAGATAAAGTATAGAGTACAGGGGTTTACGGTGACTCGGAGATCTAGGAATCTTCGTCCTTCTAGGACGCAGAGCGTCAAGTTGAAATTTTGGTATTTGACGGCGATTGTCTTTTGGATGCTGCTTTCTTTTTTGCCTGGGATTGGTTTAGGCTACCCACGCTTGACGGATGCTAAATCTCAGGTTGTTGCACAATCGAGAGACAATTCATTCGTGTGCTACATGCAAACCCCTGATGGCACAACTGTGAATTTAACAAATTTGTGCGGATTACAGCCCACCTCGACCGTCAATCCAGCAAGGGTGAGTGCCGCAGATGCTGAGGCAATTAAGATGCCTATCAGCAGGGTGCGGTACGATGGCAACTTCCTCAGTGGTCGAGTTACCAATCAAACCGATGATACTGTGCAAGGTGTCAAAGTGAATTATGAAGTGCGCGATCGCAAAGGCAACCTGATAGATAATGGCTTCATCGACGCGCAACCCTCGACTATTCCTCCTGGAGGATCGGCCTCATTTAGTGGAATGACTGTCAAGGGCGCAAAGGTACAACCCACTTTTGTAGATTGGAGCAACTGATTTTCTCAGCGTTTGTTATACCAAGTTGCGGTTAAAAAAGCACTATAAGAGAGTAATTGTTAATCTTTAAAATCCCATCGCCTGAGCCACTGCTGTTGTTGTTGGCTCAATTCCCTGCATGAATTGATTATTGCTGTGTTTGATTGCCGTATCTGGGTCTTTCAAACCATTACCAGTCAGGACACATACTATCGTTGCACCTGCGGGTACTTGGTCTTTTACTTTCAACAATCCAGCAACAGAAGCGGCACTAGCGGGTTCACAGAAAATTCCTTCTTCAGATGCCAGTAACCGATATGCGGCAAGAATTTCGTCATCGGTAACGCTATTAAATTGTCCCTGACTGGCTTGTTGAGCGGCGATCGCTTTTTCCCAACTCGCTGGGTTACCAATCCGAATCGCTGTTGCCAATGTTTCAGGATGAGGGACGATTTTACCTGTGACAATGGGAGACGCACCAGCAGCTTGAAATCCCATCATTTTAGGTAAGCGATCGCATTTTCCCTGCTGATGGTATTGACAAAAACCCATCCAATATGCTGTGATATTCCCTGCATTACCAACTGGGATACAAAGCCAATCCGGTGCATCGCCTAGGCTATCCACCACCTCAAATGCTGCGGTCTTCTGACCTTCTAACCGATAAGGATTAACCGAGTTCACTAAAGTAACCGGATAGCTTGAAGCCATCTCCCGAACTACTGTCAATGCCTGGTCAAAATTTCCTTTAATTGCCAGCACCTGGGCACCATAAAGCAGCGCTTGAGCCAACTTGCCCAGCGCTACATAACCATCAGGAATGAGTACAAATGCCTGCATACCGCCCCGACGGGCATAAGCGGCTGCTGCTGCCGAGGTGTTGCCAGTGCTAGCACAGATTACGGCTTTTGCACCAGCTTCTTTTGCCTTAGAAATTGCCATAGTCATCCCCCGGTCTTTAAAGCTACCAGTCGGGTTAAGACCGTCGTATTTCACCAGAACCCGAACTCCTTTACCGACAGCTTTAGCGATCGCTGGAGCGGGAATTAAAGGAGTATTCCCTTCCAGGAGTGTTACAACCGGGGTCGAGTCAGTAACTGGCAAATAAGAGCGATAAGCTTCAATTAGACCTGGCCAGTTGATAGACCTAGGAGCAGCGCTTCCAGAGACAAGAGAATCAGCAGCAGACAGACTTGAAGTCACAATTTAGTTATTAGTTGTTAGTTGTTGGTTATTAGTTATTAGTTGTTGGTTATTGAGTCGAAAGCTCTCCTACTAACAACAAACAACCAACAACCAACAACAATCAACCATTAGTTTATCTTGAACGGTTCGGCGTTGCCGAGGTTTGAGGTTTTTCAACTCGTCGCTTGATGAGTTTTGGTCGTTCTGCCACAGACGGTTCAATATCTGGTGCCATCCAAGCGGGTTGAGTTTTGTCGTAGAGCATTTGCAACGCGGCGGCGGCGATCGCGTGGGGATCATATTCCTCACTCAAATCTCGCACTACAGGCAAGAAGGACGCCATGCGTTCTCCTGCCAGTGCCTCACGCAACTGATCTTGCAGTTTGCTCAGGCGTCGCGCTTCAATGAGCGCTCGTGTTGGAATCTGAGTAACTTCAAAGCTTTGCCGCACTTTCCGCTCGATCAAGTACAGCTTGCGCCGCTCAAACGGTTGGATTAAAGTAATTGCCGTCCCCGTCTTTCCAGCACGACCAGTACGACCAATTCGGTGAATGTAGCTTTCTGCCTGATCTGGCAGGTCGTAATTAATCACATGGGTGAGGTGATCGACATCTAGACCCCGTGCTGCAATATCTGTTGCCACTACCCAACGCACTTGACCACCTTTGAATCGGCTCAGCAAGCGTTCGCGCTGAGACTGGCTGAGATCGCCGTGATACTCATCTACACTGTGACCTGCGGCTTGTAATTGACTCGTCAGTTCAGCAGCCGCTTTGCGCGTCCGCACAAAAATCAATGCGGCTTCCGGGTCTTCCATTTCCATGATCGGCTGGAGAGCTTTTGCCTTTGTCCAGCCACGGGGCACCAGATACACTCGCTGTTCAATCCGCGATGGTGTGGCTTTGGGTTGCTCAACGGTAACTGTAGCTGGTGACTTGAGGAACTGGTTGATTAAGTCCCGGATTGGTCGTGGCATGGTTGCCGAGAAACAAGCTGTCTGACGGCTGGCTGGTGCTTGTTTGAGGATGGTTTTAACGTCATCGATAAAGCCCATGCTCAACATTTCATCAGCTTCATCGAGTACTACCCAGCTAATTTGATCTAGCTTGAGGTCACCCCGTTCCAGCAAATCAATTACCCGTCCGGGCGTACCTACTACAATCTGAACACCTCGTTGTAGCTCACGAATTTGCCGCTCCATTGACTGGCCGCCGCAGACTGTTAAGATGCGAAATCGGCGATTGCCACTGAAGTCGCGAATGGCATCAGCGACTTGGGAGGCTAATTCCCGCGTCGGCGTTAGAATCAAGGCTTGAACGCCTCGGCTTTTGGGGTCAATCCGCTCCAACATCGGCAGAGAAAACGCTGCTGTTTTGCCGGTACCCGTTTGAGATTGACCAACTACATCACGCCCAGCGAGTAATTCAGGAATCGCTTGAACTTGAATAGTTGTAGGTGTTGTAAAGCCTAGTTTTTCTAGTTGCTGAACGCCAACTTCAGATAATCCTAGGCTTTGAAAAGAAAGGGTCATGACTTGTGTTCGTTGATAGGTTTGTTAGGTTTGATATTTCAGAAGTCAGTCGTCTGAGGCTTTGATGGTTTGTAAGAGTTAGAGGCTGAAATCTTACCCTTCGGCGTTACGCTAGCCGTTCCCTTTCCCCAAAGGGGTTCGGTGAAGGGTCGTTACGGACTGCCGTTTGCGTAGCTTGCGCGTAGCGTTGGGTAGAGGTTCGCTAAAGGGTAAATGCTCAAGAGTTAAAAGGTTGGAATCTGTTAGTTTAAGCCAGTATTCCAACTTCTCCTGCTTTACCCATGAGGTAGCCGGAGGCACTCTTCTCTGAAAGAAGAGCTAGTGTCGTACTGATGCCTCTTCCAAATCGGGCAACGTTCCGGTCACTCCTACACGGGACGCCTTGCGAAAACTCGCGCCAATTTCCCTCTGTCAAGAGAGCTACTGCGGTTGCTAACGCCCAACGGGAAAAGGTTTTCCTCCGAGTACAAGCTGTTAACCTGTAACTCTTAACTGACAACTGACAGCTGACTAGCTACTACAGAACCATAGAGGTCGTAGATATCAGCATTGGTAATTTTCACTCTCGCTAGTTTCCCCAAGGAGGCATCGCCTTGAACGTAGACTAAGCCATCTACCTCTGGAGAGAACCGGGCGGAACGCCCAATCAATTCACCTGTTGAGGGATGCTCTTGCTCAATCAGGACATCAACCATCTTGCCTACGGAAGCTTGATTTTTTTTCAGTGAGATGGGCTGTTGAGCTTCCATCAGAGCATCTCTTCGCTGCTCCATCACCTCTTGGGGCAGCTGGTTTGGCAAGTTGTACGCGGCTGTGCCTTCTTCGGGAGAAAAGGTAAAGACGCCTACATGGTCAAACTCGTGGCGCTGGACAAAATCCAGCAAGTGTTCAAAATGTTCGTCCGTCTCGCCAGGGAACCCGACGATCAAGGTTGTCCGCAGCACTGCATCCGGTAGCGCTGTTTTGATGCGCTCAATGGTTGCGTCATTGACTCGTCCCTGCCAGGGGCGGTTCATGGCGCGCAGAATTTCTGGATGGGAGTGTTGTAGGGGCAAATCCAGGTAAGGAAGAACATTTGGTGTTTCCTGAATTGCTTGAATGACTGACGGTGTTAAACCAGTCGGATAGGCATAGTGCATCCGAATCCAGGGGATGTCTACTTTGCCCAAGACTCGTAAAAGTTCCGCTAACTTCGGTTCGCCATAAAGGTCTACACCATAGTTAGTGGTAATTTGAGAAATTAAAATCAATTCTTGAACGCCTTCGGCTGCCAGTGCGTTAGCTTCCGCGACGATGGATTCGATTGTGCGCGATCGCATCTTCCCGCGAAGATGGGGAATGATACAAAAAGAACAGCGGTAATCACACCCTTCAGCTACACGTAGGTAAGCAACGCCTTCAGATGTTGTCCGGTAACGAGGTACCGTTTCATCCGCAATATAAATGGGTTCAGTTGAAACCTGCTTGACGCGCTCTCCTGTTTCTACCCGTTGAATCACATCAACGATCTTGTTATAATCGCCGGTTCCCACCACTGCGGCTGCTTCCGGTAACTCTTCCAAGAGTTCTTCCTGGAAATGTTGCGCCATACAGCCTGTGATGACAATTTTTTTATCAGCTTCCGCTAGCTCTACCAGCGTGCGAATTGACTCCGCTCTTGCCGCTTCAATGAAACTACAGGTATTTACTATAACGTAATCAGCTAGTTCTTCATTTGTATCTACATTATAGCCGGCTTGAACTAGCAAGCCCAGCATGTGTTCTGTGTCAATGCGGTTTTTTTCGCATCCTAAGTGTGAAATTGCAATTGTTGGCTTGTTGCCCATGCGATTATATCATTTTATGACTCCATAAAGTAGGGGGAGATCCAAAGAAGTGCATTTTACATCATCTTGCTCTTGGATTCACCCAGACTTTACGCGATCGGGATGTTTCTTATCCTTTCATAAACTCTGTTCCTTATTGTAGATAAAATTTTATTGAGATATCCAAATGAGTAGAGCTATTTATGCCAACCCCCCTGATCCATGAAAGGAAAACATCTACAGGTGGGATAGAAAGTAGCCGGTGTTTTCAGGTAGATAAGTGAACTTACATCAAATTTTCAAGACACCGAATCCAATTATTGGCGTTGTTCATCTGCTGCCACTGCCGACATCCCCCCGTTGGGGAGGAAACCTCAAAGCAGTTATTGACCGAGCAGAGCAGGAAGTAACGGCATTGGCTTCTGGGGGAGTAGATGGCGTGATTGTTGAGAATTTTTTTGACGCCCCTTTTACAAAGAACCAGGTAGATCCCGCTGTAGTCAGTGCGATGACGCTGATTGTGCAGCGGTTGATGAATCTGGTGACGTTGCCAGTGGGGATTAATGTGTTACGCAACGACGCCCAAAGTGCTTTGGCGATCGCCACCTGCGTCCACGCCCAGTTTATTCGCGTCAACGTCCTCACCGGAGTCATGGCAACTGACCAAGGGTTGATTGAGGGACAAGCGCATCAGCTGCTTCGCTATCGGCGGGAATTGGGCAGCGATGTCAAAATTTTGGCTGATGTGCTAGTAAAACACGCCCGGCCGTTAGGTTCTCCAAACCTCACCACGGCGGTACAAGAAACCATCGAACGAGGTTTAGCCGATGGCGTCATTCTTTCGGGTTGGGCAACAGGTAGCCCACCCAATCTGGAAGACTTGGAACTGGCTTCTGCTGCTGCTAACGGAACTCCAGTCTTTATCGGTAGTGGTGCTGACTGGGAGAATATTTCCACACTGATGCAAGCCGCGGATGGAGTGATTGTTTCTAGTTCCCTCAAGCGGCGCGGGAAAATTGAGCAACCGATTGACCCAATTCGCGTCAGTCAGTTTGTGGAAGCGGCACGAAGGAGCGTTTCTGCAAAAGCTGAGCCGAAACCAATATCTTCAGTAACGTTACATTCGTAATGGGGGGCATCTCAGTTTTGGAAAAATATTAGGTATTGCGATCCAGAAAATTCGCTTGTGGCGGTACGCGCTCTCTCCGGCTCACACGACAAAAAAGGAATACACTCTCGTACTCTAACTTAGTCAAAATCAACGTCAACTGCTCTATTAACAAACAACAACAACAAACAACAAATAACTAATTATGAGTCGCCGACGTTCTACTCCCTGGATTCATCGCTGGTCTCGTCAGTTGATGGGCGCGATCGCAACCGTGGGAGCCTTACTAACAGCTTATCTAACTGTAGTTAAACTCACCAATAGCTCTGTTGCTTGCTCCGCTGATGCTGCTGCGAACGTTTCTAGCTGTAATGACGTCCTCTCCAGCCCATATGCCACGGTTTTTGGTCTGCCTTTGGCTTTGTTTGGTTGTCTCGCCTACATCAGTATGGCAACGTTTGCCCTTGCTCCCCTAGCCGTGAATCCAGAGCAATACAAAGCTCTCCGCTCAAAATTAGAAGATTGGACTTGGCTGCTGCTATTTGCCGGGGCAACAGCCATGACAATTTTCAGCGGCTACCTGATGTATGTGTTAGCTTTTCAAATCAAAGCCGTCTGTTTGTACTGCATCGGCTCTGCTTTATTCTCCCTAAGTCTGTTAACCCTGACTTTTATTGGTCGAAGCTGGGAAGATGCTGGTCAACTTTTCTTCATCGGCCTTGTTGTGGCGATGGTGACGCTGATCGGCACCTTGGGCGTCTACGCCCAAAATGGGCCAGGAGCGTCCGCCAAAAATCGCACTCCGATTCCAGTAATCACAACTTACCCACAACCCGGAATTGGTTGGGAAATTACGACTACCTCTGGTGAAGCTGAAGTAGCCTTGGCGCGTCATCTCAAGCAAGTTGGCGCTAAAGCATACTTTGCCTACTGGTGCCCCCACTGCTTCGATCAAAAGCAGCTGTTTGGTAAACAGGCAGCCAGTGAACTCAATTGGGTTGAGTGTGCTGCTGATGGCAAAAATAGTCAGCCGCAAGTCTGTAAAGATGTTGGTGTGAAAGCTTTTCCTAGCTGGCAAATTAATGGGAAATTGACCTCTGGCATCAAAACTCTGGACGAACTGGCTAATGAAACTGGCTATAAAGGTTCACGCAACTTTAAATACACTTTGCCAGGACCTTCGGCTTCGCCACAACCTTAGCTTTAGTTGTAGTGCTGGAAACTTCACCCCCATATGTATCTGCGCTTGTTAAGCCTGTATATAGCGCGTGAGAATGTATAGGTAGAAAAAAAGGGACGATAGTGTCCCTTTTTTTTTCTTGAAAAGACCACTGATAACACAGGGATGTGGTTTTCTTAGCTGGGACTTACGCAAATTTCCTGTTGAAGGGTCATATGTAGGGGTTCTCGGCCGAGAACCCCTACTATCTGTGGTATCCATGGGTAAGTCCTGTTAGCGATCGCAACTGTATTTTTCTTGGATATAATCGATTCAGTAATATCTACAAAACCCGTCTTCGACATTGCAGACTGAGCCAGGGTAATCTATCGGTCTTAGCGATCTAAAATTTGGTAGCGAAAAGCAAGCCTAACAGTTTAATCACATTTGTGTCAGTTAGAAAACTCTTTCAGAAGAGTTAACCCCCAGGATGAGATCAAATCTAGGCAGTTGACAACTGGCTCTTAGATGGGTAGGTGACCTTAGCTGACACGAGAAGATTGTGACAGCATAACTTGACCTATTAACCTGAACAACGCTCCCTGCTGACACAGTAGCGTTGTGACTAGATATGAAAAATATCTAAGTCTTAAGTTAAAGCATGTCCTTATACAGCATTAGGAATTGTAAAACTGCACCTTAGAATAATAGTGCAGTCCAACAGATGTTAAAAGTAAGTCTAGGTCGCCTGAAGCAGTGGACTCATCAAAAGCGTCAGGTATTAATAGCTGCTAGTGGTGCCACCATCGCTGTGATTATCCTCCGCTTGCTCGGAGTAGTACAGTTATCGGAGTTTGCCGCCTTAGACCAGCTGTTTCACCTACGTCCACTAGAACCTACAGACGATCGCATTGTCATTGTTGAAATTAGAGAAAAAGACTTGCAGCAGGCAGGGCAATGGCCGATTTCTGATCGAGTCATGTCCCAGTTGCTTGAGAAAATCAATAACGAGAAGCCACGGGTCATCGGTCTAGACATCTATCGGGATCTGCCAGTTGAACCAGGTCACTCAGAATTTGTCAAAGTTGCTAAAACGATCCCCAACTTGATTGGGATTGAGAAAATTCCTGATTATGTGGACGTAGGTGTACCCCCTTCACCCGTCTTAAGTCAACGTCAAAAGGTTGGGTTCAACAACGTTATTGTTGACACTGATGGCAAAGTACGTCGTAGCTTATTGTACTGGCACTTGAAAGGCAAAGCTTATGAAAGTTTTGCGCTTAAGATCGCTTTGGTTTATCTCAAGGCAAAAGGAATTACTCCCAAACCAGCACAGGTTAATTCCAAGTATTTAGAGCTAGGTCAGAGTATCTTTCGCCCGTTCCAGCCCAATGATGGCGGCTACGTGCAGGCAAACGACAAAGGCTATCAAGTTTTAGTCAACTTCCGACGCCCTGGTAGCTTTCGCACGGTTTCAATGGCAGACGTGCTGGCAGGGCGGGTAAACTCTGGTTTGGGGCGCGATGCCTCCCGTCGTGCTTTCGCCGGACGCATTGTTCTAATTGGTTCAACAGCATCCAGCCTGCAAGATTTTTTCTACACCCCTTACAGCAACAGCCTGATTAGCGAAGCGCAACCGATGTCAGGTGTTGAGCTTAACGCTAATTTTGTCAGTCAAATCCTCAGCAGCACCCTATCGGGGCGACCTTTAATTCAGGTTTGGTCAGAATTGATGGAATGGCTATGGATTTGGGCTTGGTCAACGCTGGGTGCTGGTCTCATTTGGCGAGTGCGATCGCCTATACGTGCGCTTGGATGTCTCCTCCTAGCCAGCGCCTCCTTGGGCGGTAGCTGTTACCTAGCTTTTTTGGCAGGTTGGTGGTTGCCGCTGATCCCTCCAGTGTTAGGGTTACTGGGTTCTGCTGCTATTATTACTAGCCATCTTGCTCACATCAAGGAAGAACTAAAACGCTCCAAAGAATTTTTACAAACAGTAATCAACACTATTCCTGATCCAGTTTTTGTCAAAGACAAAGACTACCACTGGATTATTTTAAATCAGGCGTATTGTAAGTTCATCGGTTACCCGCTTGAGAAGTTAATTGGAAAGTCAGTGTATGACATTTTTCCTCGACACGAAGCACAGGTTTTCCAAGCACAAGATGAACTAGTTTTCAACACAGGCGAAGCCCAAGAAATTGAAGCAGAATTTACAGATGCTTTTGGCACTACTTACCTGATTTCCACAAAAAAATCCCTTCACAAAGATGCTGCCGATAATCTCTTCCTAGTCGGCGTTATTCGAGACATTACACATCACAAACAGGCGGAGGCACAGCTGAGGCAAACAGCAGATCAGTTGAGCCGTGACAACGCCGAACTTAAACTTTCAGAAGACCGATTGCGTTATCTGGCTTATCACGACGTTTTAACAGGTCTTGGCAATCGCAAATACTTCCACGAACGCCTCCATCAATCTCTAGAGTGGGCACGTAGTTCTAGTGAGCTGGTAGCGTTGATGTTTCTAGATTTAGATGGCTTTAAGCAGGTCAATGACACTTTAGGACACGATACTGGCGACCAGCTTCTCAAAGTTGTTGCTGTGCGACTAACTCATAGCTTACGCAGCAGCGATATTATCTCGCGTTTGGGAGGAGATGAGTTTACAGTAATTCTTCCTGGAATTCCTCACGCCGACTATGCTGCTAAAGCTGCTGAAAGTATTTTAGAGAACCTTTCTCAAGTTTTTTTATTAGAAGGGAAAAATGTTTTTGTCACGGTCAGTATTGGAATTAGTGTCTACCCGTTGGATGGTGACATAGAGGAAACCTTAATTAAGAAGGCTGATGTCGCCATGTATCGTGCTAAGCAACTAGGTCGAAATCAACATCAATTCTTTAATTTACTTTAATTTTAAATGGGTTGTTTGTTGTTGGTTGTTAGTTAAAGATACAAATCATCAGCAACAAATAACTCGGAATATTCCGTACTTCAGTTGAGGGATGAGTACAGTCAAAAGGTTGCATGGGATAAGTCAAAAAAAGGGCGGCGATTCCTGTGAGTGTAAAAAACATCCCAAGTAATCGCCGCGCCGAACTCTATGAATGTCAGTAGGTAGTAGACTTGGATGTGCTACGACTACCAGTAATTGAAGTCAAGAATACCACTGACTACTAGACAGACTTTAGCTACTGAGCCTTTTCTCTAGCTGCTTGCGATCGCTGATATCGATAGCTGTGCCAACTACCTGCTCCGGTAAGCCTTCGCTATTTCTGCTTAACACAGATTCCCAGGTATGAAACCAGCGCCACTGACCCTTGGCATTTTTCATCCGGAACTCGCTTTCAATCACCTCACCATCGGTAGCCGCAGCTAACCTTTGTTTGGTTTCAGCTAGCTTCGGAAAATCGTCAGGGTGTACGAATTCTTCAAGAAATCTCTTTCCTTTAGCTTGAATCGCTTCTAGTGTTTGACCATAGTACTCTTTAACCTTGTGGTTTAAGTAGATATAGCGCTGTTGATTGAGGTCTTGGATGTAAATCAAATACGGTGTTGTCTGTACCAGTTTCTGGATGAAGCTTTCCCGCTCTTGCAACGCCGACTCGGCTTTCTTGCGTGCGCTGATATCGCGAACAAAGCTTTGAATCGCTAGTTGACCATCATATTCAACCACCCGACTACTAATCTCTACCGGAATCTGCGCCCCATTTTTAGATATGTGAACGTGTTCAAACGTAACGTTGCCAGTTTGCCACAACTGATCGAGTATGGCTTTACGGACTTCAGGATCTTGAGGAGGACTGATTTCCTCACCTGGTAAGTGGAGAAGCTGTTTTCGGGTATATCCTAAGCGCCGTGCAGCGTGTTCATTGACATCCAACAGGTGACGGGTTGAAGAGTCGGTGATGAAGATAGAATCGTGAGCCCACTCGAATAGGTTGCGGTAATTCTTTTCTGATTCCCGCAGTGCCTCTTCTGCCTGCTTACGTTCAGTAATATCTCTTGCTGTATACACAACCGACTCAACACCACCATCCGGACTATGGATAGGGCTGAGGATGTACTCGTAGTCTCTGACTCCACTAATAGTCGGGAGGCTGATTTCTTCTGCGATTGATTGCCCTGTCGCTAAGGCAATTTGGAGTTTCGCCTCGAAAGGCTTCATCATTTTTGGTGGCAAGCCCAGCTGCTGCCAAGTCTTACCATAGATTACATTCTGCTCCAGTCCGAATGATTCCATGAAGGCACGGTTAGCGTAGGTGTAACGCCCTAACCTGTCATACATACATACATGATCTACCGAAGCGGAGAGAACCTGTTCGAGCGTTTTTGCTCGTTGTTCTACTTTTGCTGTCAGTTGTTGTAGAGCTTCTTCAACTTCGTAGCGTCTATCGCCAATAACTTTCGACTCTTGGCTGATTAAACCGTTCACCTGTGTCAAACTCTCAGCCGTGCTAACCGTCTGAGATTGGACGGCTTTCGGTAACGGTAAGGAGACTTGAGCGAGTAAAGCTTGACTAGCCGATAGAGACTGATTGGTCTCTTCGAGAGGTCGCGCCTTACTTTCGGATGACATTTCCTGTCTTAACTCAACTAGCTGCTTACTTAAGCAAACAGCTTTTTCGTTCAGAGCCTCTTGTTGCTTGTGAAGTCCTTCCAGTGACGCTGATGGTGTTGTGCTAGTAGGAAAGCCAAACACTTGCTTTAATGCATCAACTACCACAGCTGTATTACATCTACCTGTTGCCTTTGCTTGAGATGTAATTGCTTGGATGAGATCTTCCGGAAGCCTGAAGGTCACTACTTTGGTGGCCATTTTATCCCCTATTCAAACAAGACCATTAAAACAAGTTGTAAAGCTGTCTCGTTTAGTTATATCAAGTTTCGTGTAAACAATCGTAACATCTTTTCCAATCTAGTTATATAAAAATTTTGTAAATAGTTTGTCAATATTTAAAAAGTTTCCTGATTTTTTCTATCCTCAGACTGACTTGATTCTTACTGAAGACTTACTCCCAAAATAGTTTCGGATTAAGAGGAAACCCGTGTGAACCCTATCGCTTTGAAGGTGTATTGATTAGAAATCAACAATCTCACAAGCGGCAAGATTCTCTATTATACAGCTTTTTTCAGCATTTCTCGTTAAAGTTACTACACTTTCTCCAGATCTGCCTGTCACAAGTGAGCAGAAGAGAAATTTTCATTCCTTCATGGTGAGTGACAACTCATCGGCGTCTAACTTGTTGATTCTTCTCCAACACACAGCTCACCGTTAATCACGTTTTGCTCGAAGCTTGGTTGGGAATATCGTGAAACGCCCCGGACTATACTCTGTAACACAGCCGAGCCTCTGTATTACAGAAGTACATAAAACAGAATACAGCATTACAAATAATCAATATCTGTAGTACATCAAACCGAAAACGGTATTACTCTATTCACAAAAATATGGCTTACGTAATAAAGTATTAGCTTTAATAACTTGAGTTACTCCTTCATTTCAGTTAATAAACCTTCTGTAAATGAGTTGTGAATCTTTGGTAAATGCTCTTATATCTTGGAATTAACCTGAATATACTGAAAATATCAGTTCCCAGCACAGATGATGAATAGTCATGTTGAAAGGTCTTTGCCTCACCAGCGTTGCAACTTTATTAGTTAGTTTGTACTTGTTAATACCCACAGAATTTTATCCTAAGTTAGAATTCCCTTTAGTTAATAATATTTCCTTACAACAAATAGTTATAGACTCTAACGATCAAGGTTCACAAGGATTGGATAAAATTGCTCAAGCAAGTTCAGGTTTCTTCCCGCAAGATAATGGTGGGCCAGACTATACAAGAGGTTCTGGAACCCGTTAAGGCGATATTATTTTCTAGGAGAATAAGATAGCAAGTATTTTGTCAGAATCGGCATTCTTCAAATGCTTTGTGGTGTAGAGAGACTTTACTATTAAGTTGTACCTCTCTAAAAAGGGAGTAGGCAGTAAGAGATTCTCATAAATAAATTTAGGGAACTTGATATCGAAACCCAGTCATTTTCTACTCTATTGTGTGGTTTTTCTACTTTTCTCTTACTACCCATTCCCTAGTTTCTTATTAGGTGATAATTTGATCGCTCATCTATGTTATGGGGTCGGCGATTTCCACCACTGGTTGTTTTTCACTAACGTGTGAACTTGCCAGTGAGAATCGGTTGTTGGATAGTCTACTCGATAATGTCCGCCCCGGCTTTCTGTGCGAAAGGCAGCGCTTTTGAGAATTAAGTACGCCACATCCAGTAAATTGTAAGTTTCTCCCCACGTCCGCAATTGGCGATCGCCATCTGGTAACTCAAACCGTAAAGACTTGCCAGGAGGTAAATTTAGTAGGTCTTGGCTCAAGGGAAGAGCAGCAAATTCTTGTCGCCAAATCTCAACTTGTGCGATCGCGCTTTCTAAAACATCCGAAGAGCGACAAATACCTGCACTTTGCCACATCAGGCGTTGTAACTCAACCCTCAGAGCTACCAATTTATCGTTTTGAGTTGCCCACTCTTGCACTACTAAATCGGGAATCGGGAATTTGTTATCTGTAATTTGTAATTCGTCAGGGGTGAGTTGATGTAACTGAGCACCAAAGACTATACATTCTAGAAGTGAATTGCTTGCCAGACGATTAGCGCCGTGGACGCCAGTACTTGCAGTTTCCCCAATGGCATATAAACCAGGAATTGAGGTACGGTTCATCAAATCGGTTAAAATTCCGCCCATCCAGTAGTGAGCAGCAGGTGCTACGGGGATAGGTTCGTGGAAAATGTCAATCCCCCACTGCTTACACACCTGAATAATGTTAGGAAATCGGTGGCGAATTTTATCAGTTGGAATTGCTTGCAAGTCTAAGTAGACACATTGGGGAGTCGGGAGTCGGGAGTCGGGAGTCGGGGAGGAGTTTTTGGTGTTCTCTTGTGGATGGAGAGTTGTGGAAGCATTCGAGGTGTCTTCCCTACTCCCTACTACCGATTCCCCACTCCCTGCTTCACATTGTAAGTGGCTAAAAATTGCGCGACTGACAACATCTCTAGGTGCCAGTTCTCCAGCTGGATGGTAATCAAAGGCAAACCGTCGTCCCTGGGTATCTATCAGGTGGGCACCTTCTCCTCGTACAGCTTCGCTAATCAGAAAGTGGGGGGCACCCGGTTTGGTTAGGGCGGTGGGGTGAAACTGGACAAATTCCAAGTCTCGCAGTGTTGCTCCGGCACGCCAAGCGATCGCTACTCCATCCCCAGTACTCACCTCTGGATTGGTTGTCTGAGCATACACCTGACCGCCGCCACCTGTTGCCAACACTACTGCTCCAGCTCGCACCCAACTAACCTGACTTTTGTAAATCAGGCTGATTCCCTGACAATGCCCGGTTTCTGGATGAAGCCATAACGATAAAGCAAATGCCTGCTGTAACACTGTGATATTTTGGCGGCGCAACACCTGAGCGGTCAACGTGCTAACCACTGCCCGACCCGTAGTGTCAGCGGCATGAAGTACGCGAGGGCGAGAGTGGGCCGCCTCTAAGGTCAAAGCTAACTGACTCCCCTTGCGGTCAAAGGCAACCCCCATATTTACCAAAGACTGAATGCACTCTGGAGCCTGTTCCACTAAAAACTTTACGGCATCCAAGTCACAAAGACCTGCACCTGCCTGCATCGTATCTTCGACGTGTAGCAATGGGGAGTCAGCAGGATCGATCGCAGCAGCAATCCCACCCTGGGCCCAATCACTGGCACCTGTCGATAAAGTATCTTTTGTAATTAAGCCAACCTGCAACGTTTCTGGCAGACAAAGCGCTGCATAAAGTCCAGCAGCACCAGCACCCACAACTAAGACATCAAACTGGGTAGGAATGTCTAGCGTAAGGAAAGAGTCAGAGGGGAGCGGATTCAACAGTCTTAATCCCTGTATAGTTTGATATGAATAGCCCACCCCCTGAAGGAGTGGGCTTTTCCGAAAAATTTACTGGGTAATGGGGTTTTTAGTAGACTCCAGGATTGAAGCGGTCTCCACCCTCTACGAAAGTGGGATCGACTTCAGTGATCGTAAAGTTGTCAAGATTCGCTTGCAGCAGTTCTTTCTGGCGTTCGCTAAGGCCTGGAATATTTAGAACATCCTCTACCTTCTCATAGGGGGCATTCTGAATAATTTTTCCCGCCAGAGTCGGGTACATCCCAGCATACTTACGAAAGGCTCGAACATGGGTATTGTTCAAGTCGATCTTTTTGCCAAATTCGGTGTCTAGCTTGGCGTCAGCCGCATTCCGGAAGGAGGCTTCGGCCAGTAAGACCGATGATGATGGCAATGTAACATTACTTAAAGAAACTGAGTAAGTCACAGGCATGGAGGAAGCAACGCTCTCTGTGGAAAGCGGCTGCGCGATCGCCTTTTGGGGCAGCCCCAACCACCCAAGGCAGCCCACCAACAGACAACAGACTGCTAGCAGACGAACAAATCTTTTCATCTATTTAACTCCTTGCTTACACAACACTGTCTGAAGAGAGATTCATCTCTCTTCAATTAGTTTAAATTTTGTTTTCTATCATCTCATTTTATCTCTGTACTAGTGACGCTTATCTGCTCTTAAAGACAAAATGGGCTGAGAAATCGACCACTTCACTGAAATCCTAAATAGATCTAAAATCCGCTAGGGGATTGTGTGTTTTGTGGCAAGATGGAGTTTTGTGGCAAAATCAAGAACTGAGTCTCTTCAGGATTGACAAGGAAATTTAGTTATGGCTCTACGATTAGGCGATACAGTACCCGACTTTACCCAGGCATCCTCTGAAGGCGAAATCAAATTTTACGATTGGGCAGGCGACAGCTGGGTAGTCCTGTTCTCCCACCCAGCAGACTTTACCCCGGTTTGCACCACCGAATTAGGTGCTGTTGCCAAGCTTAAGCCGGAATTCGAGAAGCGCAATGTTAAGGTGATGGCTCTGAGCGTAGACGATGTTGAATCCCACAAAGGTTGGATTGGAGACATCAACGAAACTCAGAGTACAACTGTAAACTACCCGATTTTGGCAGACCCGGATAAAAAGGTTTCTGACCTTTACGACATGATCCATCCCAATGCCAACAACACCTTAACGGTACGTTCGGTCTTCATCATCGACCCTCAGAAGAAGCTGCGCCTGACTTTTACCTATCCCGCCAGCACCGGTCGCAACTTTGACGAAATCCTGCGGGTGATTGACTCGCTACAGTTGACAGATAACTACCAAGTAGCGACTCCTGCTAACTGGGAAGATGGCGGCGACTGCGTGATTGTCCCCACCCTCAAAGACCCAGATGAACTCAAGGAGAAGTTTCCTAAAGGTTACGAGGTCATCAAGCCTTACCTGCGGATGACGCCTCAACCGAATAAGTAAACGTTTAAAGTTTCACATTTGGTAGTAGTAGCACGGCAAGCTTAATCTGGTGGGTAAAACATGGCTGAACTGCTTGGAAAATCGTTAGATGAACCCACAGTTTTAAGCTTGCCAGCCTAGTAGGGTGGGCAATGCCCACCCTATTTGCTCAGTACAGTATTGAGAGAACTTTAGCAGCACGGGGCGAAGCTCAAACCAGAACCTGCACGCATCGCCTTCAAAAACTTATAGGGTGAGGGAAGTACATTAAATCAAATACTAGAGAAGAAACAACATGGATATCAAAGCAGGGTTCGTCGGAACAATTGGTAACACGCCACTCATCCGGTTAAATAGCTTTAGTGAACAGACTGGTTGTGAAATCCTTGGTAAAGCCGAGTTTCTCAATCCTGGTGGTTCCGTAAAAGACCGTGCGGCACTTTACATTATTAAAGACGCGGAAGAAAAAGGTTTACTCAAGCCTGGGGGCACCGTAGTGGAGGGAACTGCTGGTAACACTGGCATTGGTCTAGCTCATATCTGTAATGCCAAGGGCTACAAGTCCCTGATTATTATCCCAAACACTCAATCTCAAGAGAAGATGGAGGCATTGAGAACGCTGGGTGCTGAAGTTCGCCCGGTTCCAGCTGTGCCTTACTCAGACCCTAATAATTACGTTAAACTCTCTGGACGCATTGCCTCAGAGATGGAAAATGCTATCTGGGCAAATCAGTTTGATAATGTAGCAAATCGGCTGGCGCACTACGAAACTACTGGACCTGAAATTTGGCAGCAGACCGATGGCAAGATTGATGCCTGGGTTACGTCCACTGGTACTGGTGGTACGTTCGCGGGTGTGGCGATGTTCTTGAAAGAAAAAAATCCTAACGTCAAAACCGTGGTTGCCGACCCGATGGGCAGTGCTTTATACAGTTATGTCAAGACGGGTGAAACTAAGAGTGAAGGTAACTCAATTACAGAAGGTATTGGTAGTAGCCGCATCACATCGAATATGCAAGGTGCACCCGCAGATGATGCCATTCAAGTGGATGACCATGAATGTGTGCGGGTAGTTTACCAGTTGCTTAGGAAAGATGGTCTGTTTCTAGGAGGTTCTACGGGTATAAACGTGGGGGCAGCGGTGGCGCTTGCAAAACAATTGGGGCCAGGTCACACGATTGTTACTATCCTTTGTGATAGCGGTACTCGTTACCAGTCGCGTCTATTTAATCGGGAATGGCTGGAGTCGAAAGGACTTTCGCCGGATTAGCCTAGCTATGGAGCAACGGGGGCTATCAATGGTGAACTAAAGTGTGGCGATCGCAAAGTAGTTAACCTAGAAAGGAGCGATCGGGAATCTTTTTCGCACTCAATTGTGACATAGCATAGAGTCAGATCAATCGAGGTGTCGTCCCATGTCCCTAACTGTCAAAGACCTGGAACAAGTACAAGCCAAGTTCTCTGAAGATCATCTCGACTACCAACTGGAACTGGTAGATGGGAAAATTATCGTTATGGGTCCATCCGATATTGTTTCTAGCGAAATTGGGGCTGAGTTAATCAGACTTTTGGGGAACTGGGTCAAGCCTCGCCGACTTGGGCGGGTCTTTGACTCTAGTGGTGGATTTATCTTACCTGATTCCAATCTTCGCGCTCCAGATGTTTCCTTTGTTAGTGCCGAACGTCTTAAACGTAGTAAGCGGTATTTTGCTGAAATTGTTCCAGACTTAACAGTAGAGATTAAATCCCAAAGCGACCGCATCAAACCTCTACGAGAGAAAATTGAGTCATTCTTGAAACTAGGTGCAAAGGTAGGGGTACTAATTGACCCGGATAAGCATACTGTGACGATTTACCGTCCGATTGGCAATCCAGTATTGCTCAATGATGGAGATATTCTTACCATTCCAGAGCTATTTCCTGGCTGGGAAGTTCCGATTTCTGAATTGTGGCCTGTGGAGTTTGAGTAACTTTTAAGTCAACCTAGACTTTGCAGGGATGCGATCGCTTTTCAACAACTTGTTATACTAAATCCGCTTTTATAACTCCTTTTTCAACTGAACGACTGGAAGTCGCGGCTACACAAACGAAGTCCGCCTACGCGGACTGAATTATAATTCGGATTTGGTATTACCTTGCTTTGAACTGACTTCCCACCACCTGCATCTGAAGGCTGTATACTGTCTTGTCGCACGTTATGTAGAGTGTTTGTCCGTTCTGACCTCCGAAGGTAGCATTGGAGCAAAACTTCGGCATGGGAATGAAGCCGAGTGCTTGACCGTCAGGACGGACGACCCAAACTCCACCTCGACCTGTAAAGTAGAAATTCCCTTCGATATCGCTGGTCATGCCGTCAGGATCGTCGCGATTTTCAACGTCGGGATTGAAGAACACTCGACCCGATCCCACTGTACCGTTCTCTAGGATAGGATAAGAGCGCCAGAGCTTCTGATGGCTATCGCTGATATAGAGAGTCTTGCCATCTTTCGACGTGAGGATGCCATTGGGAAGTGGCATCTCGGTAATGATTTTCGTGACTTGACCGTCCTTGGAGAGATGGTAGACGGCGCTGTTCTTGCGTTCTTTAAAATCGGGGTCTGTAAAAAAGATGTCTCCCTGCACGCTCTGGCAGATATCATTGGGCTGGTTAAGTTTAGGGTTGGAATAGAGAACCTTTGACTCTGAAGGGCCGGATTCACTGAAAGTGTATTCCATCACCCGATGGCCGGAGGATTGAGCTGCAAGCAGCGTGCCTTGATTCGATAGAAAAGTTCCGTTGACGCCCTCTGTTTTGTCCAGCCATACGCTTACTTTACCTGGACTTTCCAACCGCAGGATCTGCTGGTTGTCCTTCCCGAACGCCGTGAAGTAAAGCTTTCCAGAACGAGGTTCCCAGGTAGGCCCCTCGAAAAAGCGATCATCGGAGTAGACCTCCACTGGTTGGGCACCTTTGGCTACAGTTGGGGGCATTTTAACGTCCTTAGACTGGGTGATTTTAACCAAGAAGACTAAAAATATTAATGCAAATATAGATAGAGATAGGGCTAGAAATTTCGTGAATTTTGTCATGCCCACAATTCTAATATGTAGAGGGTTTCTAGTGGATACAATACTCCGTAAGGGCAGGATATGTCGGACCACTACCGTATAGTGCGATCGCATCCAGAGCAAGCTACTACAGTGTGGCGATAGATTAAGCTAAACCTAACAGAGATGCGATCGCAGGCAACAACTTGTTACAAGCTTCATACAATGTTGCAGCAGTGGGTAATCCAGCAACTGTCCCTTTCAAAATCTTCATCGCCGTTTTTGCTGCCTTTTGCATCGCTCCTTCTTGAGGATTTTGCCCTGCTTCTGCTAAAGATTTTACTTGCTCTAATGCTTCGACTTTATCCTCTTGGGATAAGTTAGTGTCAGCTTCCGTTAAATTCGCTTCGTTGAGATTTATCCCAGTCAGGTTGGCTTGTTTGAGATTTTTACCAATGTATGATTTTTTGTAGGCATTGCCTGTGACTGGCAAGTTTTTTACAGAATTTTTAGCTAATATCGAATCATCCACTCTGGCACGGTCGAGTTTTTTGGCTTGATACCAGTAGTACGGGTGAGAGTTGCTCCTCGGAAATCGCTGCACTTAGAAACTAGGGCTAGTGCGATCGCTCCCTCCCAATACTTCATTCCCACAGCCACTTACCAAAATTGTTGCAGTCGCAGTTAAAGAAGCGCTCTACTCTAACGTTTAAGACACATTTTACTCAAATTCTTGGGCAATTACAGACTGCATTTGTTGGGCTTCCTCATTGCTAAGAATCCCAGCAAATTGCAATAGTGGATGGAAAGGAGTTTCTTCTTCCAAACGATCTGCCTCCGCCTTTTGGGAAGCTAAATCTGTTTCAATTTCATTCTTATTGGCATGATAATAAGCCATGGCTGCATAAATCTGTACCAAAGTCAAGTGCCCAATCTCAGCAGCAATCTCCTCTGCACTCAAACCCATTTTGTAGTCAGTAGCAATGCGCCGCACTGTAACTCCTGTGCCAGCAATGATTGGACAACCTCCATGAATCCCTTGATTACGGGTAATTAGTGTCCCAATATCAATAACAGTTGACATATTCACCTCTTGTGCGAGTTGTATCTCATTTTAGATTGATAAGCGATCGCCCCAACTAGCTACACATCTTGTGCGCTGTCCTTGACAAAGTGGTCAAGACACCCTATCTGTGGGGTACTTCTATAATTCAGGAAGCGTGTAATAATAGTCCGACTATCACTCGCGATCGCTTCCCATGGTTGAAGTCCCCCAATCTACCGCTGACCTTGCTGCTGTCCTCGAACAACCCGTTGACCTAAATTTTGAGCTGCCCGATCCAGATGATGAGGAGATGCTGGAGTATGACTTTCAGCAGTTAGTTGATAATGCTTGGCTGGTATGCGATCGCTTTGACTTGCAAACTGAAATCTGGCGAGGGCGGATTCTTCGGGTAGTGCGAGACAGAGAGAAACGAGGCGGTGACGGACGGGGTACAGGCTTTTTAAATTGGCTCAAAAGTCGAGAAATCAGCAAGAGTCAAGCTTATTCCTTAATTGAGCTGGCTAACAGTGCCGATACCCTCTTAGCAGAGGGAAAACTCAGCACCGATGCTATCAGAAACTTCAGCAAACGGGCATTTGTGGAAACAGCCAAGTCAGCCCCAGAAGTGCAACAACTGGTAACCGAAGCGGCGGAAAAAGGCGATCGCATCACTCGCCGCGAAGTGAAGCAACTCTCTGATGAATGGACAGCAATGTCCTCAGAATTGCTACCCGATGAAGTAAAGGAAAAAGCCTCCGGCGGTACAATGCCTGCGCGTTACCTAGCGCCACTGGTAAAAGAAATGGAAAAGTTGCCAGAAATTCACCTGAAACCTTTACAAGAAGGAATCGCGGCAAGTCCTGATGTCGATACTGTTAAACAAGCAACCTCAGATGCTCGTTACTTAGCTAAGTATCTCGAAGCTGCGGCTCAAGTTCAAGCAATTCAAGAGTCGTCACTAGATATGGAAATGGCACTAGAAGAAGCTTTACGACTCGATTGTTTGAACACTGCCGCTGATTTGGTGAAACAGGCATCTGTCTTAGAGCAGACTGTCGGTAAACTTTATACGACCTGGAAGCGCCTAGGTAGTCTGTCAGACCGCTTGTATGTCGATACGGGGGCAAGTACTCCTCAGTTGCGATCGCTCCTCAGCTGCCTAGACCGTTTGACTAGTGAAGTCATAGAAGTGCCGCTAGACGATACAGGCGAGCAGATTGTTCGCTTGAAAGTGATGACCGATTCTAACTTTTGAAATCAATAGACCTCTTGAACAGCAATAGCTAGGACGGGCAAGATGCCCATCCCACTCATAGTCATTTGTTTCTTGTGGACGGGCAAGATGCCCATCCTACTCATAGTCATTTGTTTCTTGTGGGGTAGGCGACACGAGCAGCCCGATAATTTGATGAAAAAGACGTCTCCAAGAGGTCTAATATAGCGGTTCTCAATTGGGTACATCCCATTGCGTGTAAATTTGTAGTGTGAGCATCTTGCTCACTTCTGGGTGTAAGCGAGTTCTCCGGGCAGTCTGAATGTCGATATCAATTCTTAATCCCAGTTGCCGCAATTCCTTGAACAAACTGCCGCTGACCTGCAAGAAACAGCAACACAACTGGTAATGTCGCGATCGCCACAGCCGCCATCAGTAACGACCAGTTATTAGTAAATTGCTCCTGAAACTGTGCCAACGCTAGCTGTACCGTCCTCAACTCCGGTCGCGTAGTAAAAACAAGTGGTTTAAATAAATCATTCCACTCCGCGATAAACGTAAATAGAAACAGCGTCACCAATGCTGGTCGAGATAAAGGCAGCATCACCGAACAAAGAATTTGCCATCGATTTGCCCCATCTAATGCCGCCGCTTCTTCTAACTCCACCGGCACCGTAAGAAAATATTGCCGCAATAGAAAAATACCAAAACCATTTGCTGCTGTCGGCAAAATCAAAGCCCCATAGGTGTTGACTAAATGCCCCCACTTCAGTACTAAAAAAATCGGCACTACTAAAATCTGAAAGGGAATTACCAAGGTTGCCAGAACAATTAATAAAATCGCTTGACGACCTCGAAATTTGAGCCGCGCCAAAGCATAGCCTGCCAAAGCAGAGGTGATAATCTGAAAACCCGTGACTGCTAGTGCTACAAATGTCGAGTTGGCAAACGCCAGAAGAAAGTCACCGCGCTGCCAAGCCTCTTGATAGTTATCTAAAGTGAGTGACTGTGGCAAGATGCTTCCACTAGCTGTTGCACTAGCAGGTTCCAGAGAGGTCAGGAAAACGATGACCAAGGGCAGCAGTACCACAGCGGCACCCGTCAGAAGCAAAACCACAATCAATAGTTTCCCAAGCTGCAATGAGGGATTCTTATAAGGGTCTTTAGGCATTTCTACTGTTTTGACTTTATGCTTTTAGTATCAGATGGAATATTTTCTGTCTATAGAACTATTACATAATCGCCAGCAACGTATAACATGGCGGTTTATGTCCAAATTTAACGGTTTTGACCCTAACCCCCTAGGGATCGGGTCAAACTACTTTGTCCAAGCATATATATGCCAACAGGAAACTATCAACTTATGCAGCAGAGTGCAGTCAGTTCAGAACTCGATTTCAGCAGTGAAACCTACAAAGATGCCTACAGCCGCATCAACGCGATCGTGATTGAAGGCGAACAGGAGGCTCACGATAACTACATTAAACTGGCTGAACTGCTTCCAGACCACAAAGATGAGCTGATTCGCCTCTCAAAGATGGAGAATCGCCACATGAAGGGTTTTCAATCCTGTGGTCGGAACTTGAGTGTGACGCCAGATATGGAATTTGCCCGCGAGTACTTCAGTATTCTACATGGAAACTTCCAGAAAGCAGCCGCTACAGGCAATGTCGTCACTTGCTTGCTGATTCAATCACTGATTATTGAGTGTTTTGCGATCGCCGCCTACAACATCTATATACCTGTTGCAGACCCCTTTGCACGGAAAATCACCGAAGGCGTCGTCAAAGACGAGTACACACACCTCAACTTTGGCGAAGTTTGGCTTAAAGAACACTTTGAAGAGTCTAAAGCTGAACTCGAACAAGCCAATCGTCAAAATCTTCCCATCGTTTGGCAGATGCTTAACCAAGTTGCAGACGATGCTCGCAACCTAGCCATGGAAAAAGATGCTCTCGTTGAAGACTTTATGATTGCCTACGGCGAAGCCCTAAGCAATATTGGCTTCACCACTCGCGATATTATGCGGATGTCTGCTTACGGCCTGACAGCTGCATAGTAGAGGGTAAGTGTTGTTTGTTGTTTGTTGTTTGTTGTTTGTGTTTTTTCGGACATCTGCCAAAAATATCCTGTGCTGTGTATCAAATAACCAACAATAAATAACCAACAACTAACAACTCTTAAGCTCTGTAATTCTTAATGAAGAGGGCAAGGAACAGACATTTTTCCTGACCAGTCTGTCAAGGTATTTTCATTTTTATAATGTCGAGGAGTTTGCAGCAGCAAGCGCCAAGCTTCACCAGCATCCATTAAGTTCATCCGTCCAGGATAGTGGATTTTTAATAGTTCTCGAACCATTGGATAGTAATCAGAGTTCATTCCTGGAAAAATGTGATGTTCGGTGTGGTGAGAAAAATTCAAATGCAATAAATCAAAGATTTTGGGAACCCGTATTGAAACACTATTAATCAGTGGGTCATTAACGCTGGTCATCCGGCAAATCAGGTGATGAGTATAAATATAAAAAATCATGACCGCATAGCCAATCCCAATCGGTAGAAAGTAGCCAAGCAGGAGTTTGAGGGGATTAAACTCTAGATAAGCCAAGATACTCAAATGCATGATTAAGATCGCCAAGAATTCCCACGCGATCGCACGACGCTCTTTAGCACTAACTGTAAATGCAGCAGGGACATAATCTACTGATTTCTGATTAAACAACAACACAGAGGTGAGATTGCGAAAAGCATAATACCCCCACGCTGTTGCCATTCCCACTACTAACCCGATGGGATGAACCTCAACTGATGGAAAAGCTAGATGCTGAATCCATTTCCCCCATGTATTAGGTTGCTCATATAAGTAATTGCGATCGGGGTCGCCTAAAGCGTTCGTTTGATTGTGATGCACTCGGTTATGAACTACTTTCCACAACGTCGGTGGCATCCACAAAATCGTTTGCCCGAACAAACTAACGAAATAAATCAGACGGGAGTTTCTAATCACGGTGCCATGCATGAGGTCGTGGCAGCTAAATGCCAAGACACTTACACTATTGCCCATCACCACGGCTAGAGGTAAATAAAGCCATAAGTAATATACAGACCAACGATCTAGCTGATCGGCGATCGCAATTCCCAAAATCAAGATTGTCAGATTAATCAACAGGATGACTAACTTAGTCGGATCGGGTTTAAATGCCTCAGCTGGAATGAAAGGACGTAATTTCTTGGCATACGACCCTTGCGAGATTAGTGACTCATCGTTACATAAATTCATGGATTTTTATTTTTTTTATTTAAAAAAGATTAACAAAACTACCGAATTTTTAAAGCTGTTTTTATGATTTTCAAGTATAACAAAAATTTTAGGTTAGTTGGAGTGTAACTTATGACTTCTGTCACCAAATCTCCGAACATCCAAAATTATATTCCTGTAGTCGGAGACCTCAACAGTAAAAACCCCTTAGCCTACAAAGCAACCCGTGGGGCTGTAGCGATATTCAACACCATACAAACGGCAATAGCAGAAGCTTATATCAACGGATTAGAAGTTCCTGATTCTATGTTACGAGAGATTATAAATGCCTGTATGCCCATCTTATTCAGGTATTTTCCTTCCCTCTTAGCTCCCTATGACTGGGTATTAAAAGAAACTGATCGGGTTGCTGAAGGGTCGCGGGATCTAATGAAGATTCATTACGACTTGCCTCAATCAATGCTAAATACCATGATTGGCGAAGGAAAGCTCATTTATCCTAAGTACACAATGGCACTATGGGAAAAAGGAGCATCCACTCTAGAGCAAGCCCAAATGCATATGCTTGATGATGTGATTGCCAAGCTAGATATCCAAGACGGAGACAATATTTTAGACCTAGGATGTGGTTGGGGCAGTTTTTCTAATTACGTTCTTTCTAAATTCCCCAATGCCACGGTTACGGGTTTGAACTTGAGTCACGAGCAATGCGAATATATGCGTCACAAGATGCAAGACCCTGAGAGTTACCTAAGTTCTGGTCGATTCACTCTATGTGAAATGGACTTTAATCAGGCTAATTTTGAGACAAAATTTGATAAAATTGCCGTGATTGGTCTTTTTGAACATGTGGGAAATTTAACGAAAGCATTGGAAAAGCTAGCTTCTTTTCTAAAAGATGACGGAAAAGTATTTGTTCACTTCATCACCGTCCGCATTCCCAATAATTTTTCCACAGTTTTTACTCATAAATATCTTTTCCCTCATGGTCGCTACTGGAATTACGATGAAGTGCCCCGTCATGACAAACATCTTAAAACAATTCAAAGATGGTACATTAACGGTTCTAATTACTATAAAACCAGTGTATGTTGGTTGAAAAACTTTGATGACCATCAGGAAGAATTTAAAAATTTAGATTATGGTCTGGAATATCCCAAGTTTCGCAGGCTCTGGAGGTTTTATTTAATCGTGTTAGGTTCGATTCTTGGCAGTTGTAATGGTGAATATAATGGGAATGCTCAATATCTACTGGTTCATGCTTAATGGCTAAGTTGGCAGTTCGCACGCCTTGCCTGCCGATAGTCAAGGAACATAGCCACCTTCTTCCTCTCATAGCGCCTGCTCCCCCACAGCAGATAGCCAGCGCTCTTTACAGAAAAGGTCGTAGAGTCATCGGTTTAAAGACTAGGGGTATTAAGCCAGCAAAAAATACCTTACTCAGCCGCTCTTGTGGGCGGCAATTTTTTGTAATATTCTTAATAGTCTTTAACTATTTCTTCCCCAGATCTCCATTTCCACCTGATCTACAGGTTTAACAGCGAGCAATACATGTTTGGTCTCATCGGTCACCTTACCAGTTTGGAACACGCCCAAGCCGTCGCTAAAGAGCTAGGCTACCCAGAATATGCCGACCAAGGGCTAGATTTTTGGTGCAGTGCCCCGCCCCAAATCGTTGACACGATCAAGGTCACAAGCGTCACTGGCCAGACAATCGAAGGTCGCTATGTGGAATCTTGCTTTCTTCCAGAAATGCTCGCCAATCGCCGCATCAAGGCGGCAATGCGTAAAGTTCTGAACGCGATGGCTCATGCCCAAAAGCATGGAATTAACATTACCGCACTGGGAGGCTTTTCGTCGATTATTTTTGAAGAGTTCAACTTGCACCAGAACAAGCAGGTTCGCAACATTAAGTTAGAGTTCGATCGCTTTACCACGGGCAACACCCACACCGCCTACATTCTTTGCCGTCAAGTGGAACAGGCATCACGAAATCTAGGGATTGAACTCTCACAAGCCACAGTGGCGGTTTGTGGAGCAACTGGCGATATTGGTAGCGCTGTATGCCGTTGGTTGGATGCCCGTACTGATGTGGCGGAACTACTGCTCATTGCTCGAAATCAAGAGCGCCTAAAACTCTTGCAAGAAGAACTGGGTCGCGGGAAGATTATGGGATTGGAAGAAGCCTTGCCCCAGGCTGACATTGTGGTTTGGGTGGCTAGTATGCCCAAGGGGGTCGAAATCGATTTTTCAGTTTTGAGGCAACCCTGTCTGCTGATTGATGGCGGCTACCCGAAAAATATGGCAACCAAGATTCAGTATCCCGGCGTCTATGTACTCAATGGTGGCATTGTGGAGCATTCTCTGGATATAGATTGGCGAATCATGAAAATCGTCAATATGGAGGTTCCAGGGCGTCAACTGTTTGCCTGTTTCGCCGAGTCGATGCTTTTAGAATTTGAAAAGTGGTACACGAACTTTTCTTGGGGGCGGAACCAGATTACGGTAGAAAAGATGGATCAAATTGGACAGGTATCGGAAAAACACGGATTTAAACCTCTGTTGAGCAATTAGCGTTTTGTCTGCTGTCGCGTGAAGGGTTGCAGGTTAACAGGTTAACAAAGCGAACAAGTTAGCAAGGCCAGAACTTTCAACCTTTCAACTTTCCTTAGCGAAGTGGTAGCAACGCTAGGAGCGTCACCTTCCAACCGTCAACCTTCTAACCTTCAACCCTTTGACCACTGACAAATGATCACTGAACAAAGAACCTTTCTTCTGGATTTTGAAAAGCCGCTTTGGGAACTAGAGAAGCGAATTAACCAAATTCGCGAACTGGCCGAGGAAAACAATGTTGATGTCTCTGATCAAATCCGCCAGCTAGAGATGCGGGCAGTGCAACTACGTCAGGAGATTTTCAGCAGTTTGTCACCGATGCAGCGGCTACAGCTAGCGCGTCACCCAAGACGTCCCAGTACGCTCGATTATATTCAGGCGATAAGTGATGAATGGATTGAGTTGCATGGCGATCGCTGTGGTGGTGATGACCCAGCTATAGTTGGTGGTGTGGGGCGTCTGGGGGGTCGCCCTGTCGTGATGTTAGGTCATCAAAAAGGCCGGGATACTAAGGATAATGTCGCCCGGAACTTTGGGATGGCCAATCCCGGAGGCTACCGTAAGGCGATACGGCTGATGGAACACGCCGATCGCTTTGGGATGCCGATTTTGACATTCATCGACACACCAGCCGCTTTTCCAGGCGTCGAGGCAGAAAAGTTGGGTCAGGGAGAAGCGATCGCCTACAATCTCCGAGAAATGTTTAAATTTGATGTCCCAATTATCTGTACGGTAATCGGTGAAGGGGGTTCAGGTGGAGCTTTGGGCATTGGCGTTGGGGAACGGCTACTGATGTTTGAACACGCCATTTACTCCGTAGCACCGCCTGAAGCTTGTGCTGCTATCCTTTGGCGAGACGCGGGTAAAGCTCTAGAAGCAGCAACCGCCTTGAAGATTACGGCTTTGGACTTAAAAGAGTTAGGCATTCTTGACCAGCTATTGCCGGAACCTGTAGGAGCAGCCCATTGTGACCCCCTAGCCGCAGCGGCTATTCTGAAGGATGCTTTGTTGCAGAACCTAGAAACTCTGACTCAGATGACCAGTCAACAGCGCCGGGAATTGCGTTATCAGAAGTTCCGTAGTATCGGCGTTTTTACTGAACTTTCTGCTTAAAGCTATCAGTTAAAAAAGGCGACAAACGGGTAGGGGCGTATAGCTATACGCCCCTACAGATGGTGGTTCAACACTCACTTGGCCTAAGTCCGGTTAATTTTTAAAGTTGTCACCCGTCCAAAGTGATATACTTATGTGAGTAACAAATTTTTACATTATCTTAGTTTAGGGATAGTTACTCAATTTGCCACCCAATCCGAGCTGAAAGCAAGCAAAACCGTGTCTTGGGGACTGACGACCGAAGAGGAAGGTTTAAAATATCAGCACCTACAAAGTCCGGAAAAAGTTTTTTTTGTTCACAATATTCGATGTCTTGTCACCTTCTGGCTTGAACGTCAGAGTCACAAAGATTAGCATCAAGATAAGTCTCTATCTCAGCAAATTCATCAAAAGTATAGTAACTAAAAAGGCGGCAACGGAAGTATTTACATAGAGAGTACTGGAAAATTTCATGACTTCTCGAATTGAACGACGTGCCCTGATTACTGGGGCGAGTAGTGGCATTGGCAAGGCAACGGCTTTGGCATTTGCCAAGGCGGGAATTGATGTGGCCTTAGTCAGTCGCTCCCAGGATAAGCTAGAAGCCATTGCCATCGAGGCTCGTGAAGTAGGTGTGGAAGCCAAGGCTTATGCACTGGATCTGGCAGAGATTGAGCAGGTCAAAGCGGGGATTAGTGCGATCGCAGCAGATTTTGCTCCTATTGACATTCTGGTCAATAACGCGGGTATCGGTTACACTAACCCCCTGAGTGAGACACAGCTGTCACAGTGGCAGCAAGTAATTGACCTCAATCTTACCAGCGTGTTTCAGTGCATTGTGGGGATTTTACCAGTAATGCGCGATCGCAAACAGGGAACGATCATCAACGTCGCCTCGATTGCTGCTGAGCAACCCTTTCCCACTTGGGGAGCCTACAGCGTGAGCAAAGCGGGTCTGATTGCTTTGTCAAAAACTCTAGCAGTAGAAGAACGCAGTCATGGTATTCGTGTGGTTACCATCTCTCCCGGTGCCGTCAATACTCCATTATGGGATACAGATACCGTTCAAGTTGACTTTAATCGGTCGGCAATGTTGACTCCAGAAATTGTCGCGCAGTCAATTGTGCACACTGCCCTACTACCAGAACAAGCCGTCGTCGAGTCAGTAACGCTGATGCCCAGTGCGGGGGCACTTTAAAGTTGCTGTCTGGTTGTTGGTTGTTGGTTGTTGGTCACAAGAGTGAGAAAGTTAAAAGGTTAGAAAGCTGGAAAATTGAACCTTCCCAACGCTTCAGCTTCTGCTCCTGAGTACAGCAACCCTTACTCCCAAACCCCTACTTCTACGTGCTAGGCGAATTAGTGCGCCAACGAGAAAGGCTTAACCCAAGGGGAATGGAGAAGCAGGGGAATGCGTCTGGTGAATAAACCTTCCAACCCTGACGTGACAACAAATAACGAACAACAAAAACCGCATTCACTTTGTTAACTCTTCAATTAGGCTAATTATGAGTATTGCTTCTTCCAACGGTTACAATCGCTCTGAATCTGCTTCAACTCCCACCACTACAAATGCCATTCCTCAAGTTGAAACGCGACCCGATCGCAACACGCAGAATGGTAAGGAACCCAATCTGCAACCGCCCTCAGAAGAACTGAATGAGGACATGATGAACGCAGTACGGACGCTACTTTTGGGTGTTGGCGAAGATCCAGAACGTGAAGGACTCCTCAAGACTCCTAAGCGAGTAGCAGAGGCGATGCGTTTTCTGACTGGAGGTTACAACCAGTCCTTGGAAGAACTAGTTAATGGGGCAATCTTTGACGAAGGGCACAATGAAATGGTTCTTGTGCGGGATATCAATTTCTTTAGCCTCTGTGAACACCACATGTTGCCATTTATCGGTAAGGCTCATGTCGCCTATATCCCTAACCAAAAAGTAGTGGGACTTAGCAAGCTTGCTCGTGTTGTTGAGATGTATGCACGACGGCTGCAAGTGCAGGAACGCCTAACTCGCCAAATTGCCGAAGCCATTAAAACTATCTTGGAACCTCAGGGTGTCGCGGTTGTGATGGAAGCTACTCATATGTGCATGGTGATGCGGGGTGTGCAAAAACCTGGTTCTTGGACCGTTACCAGTGCCATGGTTGGCGTTTTTCAGGACGACCAAAAAACTCGTGAGGAATACCTCAACCTGATCCGTCATCAACCGAGTTTCTTTTAGCTATGTGTCGCTAATCTATTG
>DALYIW010000012.1:0-60792 GCA_031970155.1 Coleofasciculaceae cyanobacterium CTOTU46601
ACACGGTAAGGGTTTCAAAAGGAGGGGTCACAGCTACCTATTCCCCGCAAGGGGATGGAAACTGACCTACTTTGGCCACTCTTGTTTTAGCTTGACCTAGTCACAGCTACCTATTCCCCGCAAGGGGATGGAAACTTAAAATTTTATGACTTATTCAACAGCTACAGAAGGTAAAGTCACAGCTACCTATTCCCCGCAAGGGGATTGAAACTAAAATTTTATTTTTTTATAATATTATAAAATAAAAGTCACAGCTACCTATTCCCCGCAAGGGGATTGAAACCGTTAGGTTAACAGCTTCGGTAGGTGAAAGCAAAGAGAAGTCACAGCTACCTATTCCCCGCAAGGGGATTGAAACCTGCTATGCCTGTTATATTGATTGATAAAATATTAGTCACAGCTACCTATTCCCCGCAAGGGGATTGAAACACAAATAACAAATCATTGCAAATTCCCAAAAAAGGAAAGTCACAGCTACCTATTCCCCGCAAGGGGATGGAAACTACCTCCATCTATTTTAATACCTCCTTTTTCTACTGTGATAGTCACAGCTACCTATTCACTGCAAGGGGATGGAAACCTTTTTGTCCCGGATGTGTTTTTTTGTCTAATTCGCCGGGAAGACCCCCGTTATAGCTGGAGGGGGTCATATCGAGCCGTAAGGCGAGTACCCCCAACAGTGTAACGGTGGGGCTTCCGGTGAGCGTCAGCCGAACCAATGAAAGGCGGTTAAAAGAAGGGGTTCAATGCCCCTTCTTTTAACATTTAATGCCTCGCTACTCATAAGTAAACATTGTATAATACTGGAATGCTGACACTTACTCACCGTTACCGAATCTATCCAAATATCACTCAAGAGCAACAATTCATTGAGTGGATGGAAGTCTGTCGAGGTGCATATAACTATGCATTGCGGGAGATAAAAGATTGGTGTGATAGTCGTAAGTGTCTCATTGATAGATGTTCTCTGGAAAAAGAGTACATTCTCCCTCCTGATTTGAAGTTTCCTGGCGAGATTCAACAGCTTAACAACTTGCCAAAAGCCAAGAAGGACTTCCCAAAATTGGGGACAGTTCCTTCCCAAGTACTTCAGCAAGCTGTTAAACAGTTGCATAAAGGTTGGGAATATTTTCAAAAACGAGGATTTGGTTTTCCCCGGTTCAAGAAATACGGGCAAATGAAGTCGTTGCTGTTTCCTCAGTTTAAGGAGAATCCAGTAACAAACTTTCATATTAAACTGCCCAAAATTGGAGCAATTCTAATTAATCTGCATCGACCCATTCCCACTGGATTTGTGGTTAAACAAGTGCGGATTTTGAGGAAAGCCGACAAGTGGTATGCATCTATTTCTCTTCAGTGTAATGTTAGTATTCCAGACCCAATTCCACATGGTCATCCCATTGGGGTTGATATTGGGCTGGAGAAGTTTTTGGCAACCAGTGATGGTGTACTCATAAAGCCACCAAAGTTCTTTAAAAGTCTGCAAAGTGAGCTGAAATTGCTGCAACGCAGACTCTCTAGGAAAACTGAGCGGTCGAAGAACTACGAGAAACAACGCATCAAAGTTGCACGACTTCATCACCAAATTGACAACACGAGAAAGGACTTTCACTACAAGAGCGCTCATGCTCTTTGTGACGCTGGTGACATGATTTTCATGGAAGACTTGGATTACCGCGTCAGTGCCAAGGGGATGTTTGGAAAACATATGCTTGACGCTGCATTTGGTCAGTTTAGAAGCATCGTTAGATATGTGTGCTGGAAGCGTGGAAAGTTCTTCGGTGAAGTTGATGCTCGTGGGACTTCTCAAGAGTGTCCTGAGTGTGGCGGTGAAGTCAAAAAAGACTTGAGTGTTCGAGTTCATAACTGTCGAGAGTGTGGGTACACAACGGATAGAGATGTAGCAGCAGGTCAGAACATCAGAAACCGAGGAATCAAGTTAATTAGTACGCTGGGACACAGTGGAACGGAAACAGCCTGTGCAGTCGATCTACCGGGGATTGAGGTAACTCAATCTAGGCAAGTGGCGCAATCTCGTGAGAGAACAACCAGGAAATCCAAATTGTGAAGTTTGGAAGCCCCCACCATAATCTTTGATTTGGTGGGGGAGGATGTCACGTGAAAAGACGGGCAGAGGAATTGGCAAAACTTGGCTATGTTGCCTTTGCAGTTGATATGTATGGTAAAGGAATTAGACCTAAGAATCGGGAAGAGTCGGCAGCACAGGCGAAAATCTATCGTTCCGATCGCAAATTAATGCGATCGCGTGCCAACGCGGGTCTGGTAGTATTGCGACAGAATCCACTAACTGATACTCAACGAATTGCGGCGATCGGCTACTGCTTCGGCGGTGGTACAGTCTTAGAATTAGCACGTAGCGGTGCCAATATCGCTGGTGTAGTCAGCTTCCACGGCAACCTCGACACCCCTAACCCCAGCGATGCCAAAAATATCAAAGCAAAAGTCCTGGTTCTGCATGGTGCAAATGACCCCCTCGTTCCTGCTGAACAAGTAACAGCTTTTGAGACAGAAATGCGCCAAGCTAGTGTGGATTGGCAACTGATAGCTTATGGTGGTGCAGTACATAGCTTCACCAATCCTGAAGCAGGTAATGACCCTTCCAAGGGTACCGCCTACAACGAGACAGTTGACAAGCGCTCCTGGGCAGCAATGAAGCAGTTTTTTGCGGAGATCTTCCGATAGATTTATATGAGTACTTACGTATTAATTCATGGAGCTTGGCATGGTGGCTGGTGCTGGAACAAGGTTGTGCCGCTGCTTGAGCAGGCAGGGCACAAAGTAGTAGCTTCGGACTTGCCGGGGCATGGTGACGATAAGACATCGCCCTCAGAAATCTTGTTGCACAGCTATGTAGAGCATGTCTGTCAATTATTGAAGGCGCAATCTGAGCCGGTGTATCTTGTGGGTCACAGCATGGGCGGCATCGTCATCTCTCAGGTCGCCGAGTATCAGCCTGACAAGATTAAGACATTGGTTTACTTGACAGCTTTCCTACTGCAAAATGGCGAGAGCTTGTCTCAGGTGGCGCAAGGAGACACGGAGTCATTATTTCCACCAAATCTCATCATCAACGAAGCCCAAGGTAGCTGTACGGTTCGAGAGGATGCCATCAAAGACATCTTTTATGGTGACTGTACCGATACGGATGTTGCACAAGCTAAATCGCTTCTGCGTCCCCAGGCATTCGCCCCCTTGAACACGCCAATAAACATTACTGAAGAGAAGTTCAACCAGCTTCCTCGGATTTACATTGAGTGTCTCCGTGACAAGGCTATCTCTCCAGCAATCCAGAAGCAGATGTATACAGCCCTACCCTGTCAGCAAGTCATCTCTATGGACACGAGTCACTCGCCGTTTTTCTCCGCACCGGAGAAGTTAGTCGAGCATTTGACTGGACTATATAACTAGCCTCCATGATTCGTGCAGGCGAGATACCCGACTTCTTAGAGAGCAGTCGGGTATCTGAACAGATCAGGACTTACGCATAGACGCCACATATAGTAGGGGTGAACGGCCGTTCACCCTTACATATAGCCCTTCAACAGGAAATTTGCGTAAGTCCTACAGATGTGAGTTGAGGTTGTTATTTTTAGGGAAGTTTCCATGTTTTCCCTGAAACCAACTTGGTTCGCCTCTTCCCTCCGTAACCATGCCAAAAGATTTCTCTGGTCAAAATCTCCGAGGTCGCTCCTTCAAGAGTCTTGACCTCACAGAGGCTAACTTTAGCTACGCCGATATTCGAGGTGCAAACTTCACTGGCGCTAACCTCACTCGTGCTAATTTCAGCTATGCCAAAGCCGGACTGCAACGCCGTTGGGCTATCTTCTGGGTTGCTGTTTCATCTCTTGTGGCAGCCTTATCGGGGTTTGCCTCCGTTAGCACCAATGGTGTTGCTTGGTGGAGACTCGGAACTCAAGCCTATCAACAAAATGCGCTGATTTTTGGCGTAGTGATGTTGGTACTGTTTTCAATCTTTTTTTTGATCACAGTTCAGAAAGGTCTGACAGTAAGTTTAGGAACCTGGATAGTCGCTTTGGTGGGAGCATCGGCTTTCTGGGGAGTTGGCCATGCATTTGGTCATTGGTCTGACGAACTTTTTAAGTGGGCTAGTGTTATTGCTGCGGCTTTGGCTGTAGCACTGGGTGTGGCGGGAATTATAGCTGGAACTGTAGCTGTAGCTGGCACCGTAGTCAAGCGATCGACGGGAGTAGTCATTGTTGTTGGAGCTTTAACTGGCGGTGCAGTTGGGTCTGTGGTTAGGGTTTTAGCTCGAAATGGAGGTAAAGTGTTGTCGTCGGCACCTGTTTCGAGCTGGAATTGGGCTTGGGTAGATTTAGTTGGGGCTTGGGCTTGGGCTTGGGCTTTGGCCTTTATCGGTGGTTATATGGGCTACCGAGTCTTAAACAGAGATAAGCAGCTTGCTATAGTTCAAAACGTTTCTATTGCCATTGCTGCTATCGGTGGCACTAGCTTTTTTAAGGCTGATTTAACGGATGCTAATTTCACACAAGCAACGCTTAAAAGTACCAATTTCAACGATGCTATTCTCACCCGTACTCGCTGGTATGAAGCCAAAAAACTTGACCTTGCTAGAGTTGGTGATTCTATCCTGCGTCAGCCTTCTGTAAGAAATTTATTAGTCAGTGGGAACGGCTACAAAAAATCTTATGATGGGGCAAATTTTAAAGAAGCTAATCTAATTGGAGTAAATCTGAGCGAGGCTAATCTGAGGGAAGCAAATATCAGTCAAGCTATTTTATATGGAGCTAATTTAGAAGGAGCAAATCTCACTCAAGTTCAGGCAGTCGGGACAAATTTTACAAAGGCTTATTTAACTGGAGCTTGCCTGGAAGCGTGGCATATTGACTCGACCACACAACTGGAGCAAGTTGATTGTCGGTATATTTATCTCCTACAATGTCAACGCGATCGCCGTCCCAATAGTGGCGATTTTCAACCGGGAGAATTTACTAAGCTGTTTCAAGAAGTCTTAAATACGGTTGATCTAATTTTTCGCAACGGTGTAGACTGGAAAGCCTTTATCACTGCCTTCAGACAATTGCAAGTTGAAAATGAAGGAACTGATTTAGCTATCCAGAGTATTGAAAATAAAGGAGATGGAGTTATTGTTGTTAAGGTTAGCGTACCTCTTGATGCGGATAAGGAGAAAATTCATCGGGAATTTACGCCACACTATGAACTGGCTCTAAATGCGATCGCACAAAAATATCAGGCAAAGCTAGAAGCTAAAGATGAGCTACTGAGCAGCTATCGTCAGCAGTTAGAAGACTCGCGCCAGAGGGAACTCCAGCAAAGTTCCAATCTACAAGAAATTATTAATATACTAGCGTCGAGACCCGTAAATGTTCCTGTAAATGTTCCTGAAGTCAAAGCTATAGCAGAGCGTCAATCTCTAGCGAGTAAATTGGTTATCCTAATGCTGGGATATGGGGATTTTACCAACGGGTTTCCAGCGGTTACTGTTCAGATATGGGCAGAGGGAGACAGATTACCTACTCAATGTATCGGTCAGTTACCGCCAGCACCAGAAATTCCTGAACTCTATCGTCGCTGGCAGTCACTTTACCACAATTTAGGGTTACTTACACGACTAGACTTTATACTCCCTCAAGACACTAATTTTTCTAAAGAAGACATCGAAGACTTAGCTGAGGAGTTAGAAGAGCAACTGAATAAATGGCTAAATTCAAAATCTTTTCGTCCGATAGACAAGCTTTTGCGAGAAAAGTTTATGCACTCGGATGAAATGCTGTTAATTATTCAATCCGAAAATCTTGAAGTACGGCAAATTCCCTGGCATTTATGGGATTTTTTGAAATCTTACCGCAAGGCACAATTTGCCTTATGTAGTCCGTTTTATCGTCGAATAGAAAAACCATCTCCTCAGAGAGCAAAACTCAGAATATTAGCCGTTCTCGGCAATAGTGTCGGAATTAATGTTGATGCAGACCGTAAAATTCTGGAAGATTTACAAGAGGCAGAAACAGTATTTTTAGTAGAGCCAACTCGTCAGGAATTTGATAAACAACTATGGAACGAACAAGGGTGGGATATTTTTTGTTTTTCAGGACATAGTTCGAGTCAATGGGATGGAAAAAATGGTTGGATTGAAATCAATAAAACTGAGCAGTTAGCAATTGACCAGTTAGAGAATGCGCTCAGAGCCGCAATTGAGCGAGGTTTGCAGTTAGCTATCTTTAACTCTTGCGATGGATTGGGATTAGCAAGGCAGTTAGCTTCTTTACATATCCCTCAAATCATCGTTATGCGAGAACCCGTACCCGATTTAGTGGCACAAGAATTTTTGAAGAACTTTCTGACAGCTTTTGCTAGTGGTAAGTCTCTCTATTTATCAGTTCGACAAGCACGAGAGATGTTACAAGGCTTAGAGAATAATTTTCCCTGTGCAACTTGGTTGCCAGTGATTTGCCAGAATCCTGCTGAAGGCTCGATGACTAATAAAGGATGAGGGATGAGGGATGAGGGATGAGGGATGAGGGATGAGGGATGAGGGATGATTACCTAGCATGGGTTAGTTTAATAATGCTTTCCTACTCCCTTCTTCCTCCTTTGTCCTTTCATTGACTTAACCTTCTAGAACTCTTACTAGCTAGGTAGTAGTAGGAATTTTGCTGTAAAGCAACTCATTGAGAAAGGTAGTAGTGTTTTGGGCACCTTGGAGATCGAAAAGTTCAGAAGTTCGCTCAACTGATGGTTTGTTAAGGCTGGCAATAATTCTGTGAGCAAGATAAGCAGGCTCCAAATCACTGGGAGGAATGACTTCAACAATTCCCAACTGCTCTAACTTCTTGGTTCTGACTAACTGCTCTTGGTCTTGATTGTAGTGACCTATGGGAACAACTATGGCACGAACAGCTGTCTTGAGAATATTCATTGTGGTGTTGTATCCGCTTAAGCTTATAGAAAGCTCGGCTTTTTCCATATAGTCCAGTAGGTGGGAAGTATATCGTTGAAGGTTGACATTACTCCGATTCAATGCTAATTTTTGTAATTGCAGAAATTCGGTTTCTGCCATAAAAGGGCCAGTAAATATCTGGATTTTGTGCGGTATTTTGTTTTCTAGAAGTGAGCTAGCTTGTATCACTGACTCTATTAGCTCATATCCTAATCTACCCCCGCCAACACTGACTAAAATTATTGGGTGATTTTTGTCAATGCTATTTAAGTTTTCGTCGTTATTTGGGCTGCTTTCTGGTAACGATTGCGCTACAAACCCCGTATAGTGAATTTCACAGTTAAGGTCTTTGTATCTGGGAAAGCTAGCTTCAAAACTCTGAAATTTTGGCTCAGTATGAAACAGGATTAAGTCAAAGTACTGATTCACCAGTTGGCAAATTGTCTCGGCTTCATCTGAGAGAGTTTCTCTCCCTATAACATCTCTCAGACTACAGGCGATCTTAGTTGAAGGGCTGGTCGATCGCACATGTTCTAGTAGGGGAATCAACTCAAAGAAAAGCTTATGCCTGCCAAAGGGGAAAAACTCAGTAATTAAACAATCGGGTTGAATCTCGTCAAAGACTTCAATGAGCTGATTTTTTCTACTTTCTTTTACTTCCTCAACGGTTTGGTCTAGATTCTCAACGGTTAATTGCCCGTTTTCTATCCAAAGTGCTGGAAGACGGATTGATTCAACGTTTGGAGGAATTTCAAATCCTTGTACCGGGGGGCCACCATTGATGAAATACACTTGAAATTCCTTTACCAAGCTACGGACAATTTCTGTACTCCGCACTAGATGCCCCATGCCCGTAAGATATTGGCAGTAGAACATGATCTTTTTCATACAACTGTTAGCTCTGCTTTCAGGATTTCATTGAGGATGAACATCGAAGAGAGTGTGGTATATCTTCTTAGGAGATAACCCATTACTGGTTGGCTGCCACTAGACTGGGTTGTGCAAAATTTTGAGAGAAATAGATTGATCGACTCAATTGGTCTTCGCTGAATAAAAGTGTGCAGAGATATTGAGTAATTCGGGGCAGTGCGTTCAAATCTAGGCGTGAAATAGGAGGCAAGTGGTTGCTGACATCATTGAGTTGATCTAAGACAGCGTTAATTAGAGTTTCAGGTGTTAGAGAGTCGGGGTGAATAGCCTTAAATAAACCGAGTTTAGCCATCCGTTCCGCCCGAATCCATTGTTCCTTCACAGGCTGGATGCGAGGCACAACAACTGCCCGTTTACTACAGGAAAGAATTTCAGAGACTGTGTTATAGCCACCCATAGAAACAACGGTGTCAGCTGCGTCCATGTAGCTCATCAAATCATCAGTAAATTCACTAATCTGAACCTGCGGATACTGTTCTGCTGCCTGAGATAATTTCTGTCGCTGGCTTAGTGGCATTTCTGGTCCACACATAATCAAGCTTTTGATCTTGTGTTCTTTAGGCAAATGCGCCAATCCACAGAGATAGGTATCAATGAGACGGTAGCCATCGCCACCACCGCCAGGAGTGACTAAAACTAATTGTTCGTTGGACTGAATTTGCAATTCGTGGCGCAGGACATTGCGAGGTTTGCGCCCTGGTTCTTTGCGGATATAGCCGCAGAATCGCACTTTTTTAGCGATTGAATGGGGAAACTGATATTCTTTGATGACATCAAAAACTTCTTGCATCCCAACGACTAAAAGCTGGTCGTAAAATGATTCAATCCCTTCATAGTAAAAATTAGTTTGCCATTCCTCGATTGTGGTATCTGGGCTGTCAAGAATATCTCTGAGAAGCAACACAACTTTGGTTTGGGGAAGAAAGTTTTTGAGACAGCTCAGAGTGCCTTTCAATTCGCCTTTCAAGGCATAGGGCTTTTTATCAACTAGAAGCAAATCTGGCTGAAAGTTCATTGCTACTGTGAGAATTAAGTCGGAACGCAACTTTAATGCTTCTTCGGTGTCTGTACCCAGATATTTCACTGATAGTTCGCCAGTTTCATTGCGTCCGAGGCAGGGAAGTTTGATATAGTCAAGTCCCTGTGGCATCCGAAAGCTGTGTAGCATGGGTGAGCCTGACACTAATAAGATTGAGAGTCCAGGCAGAGAATTCAACAGATAGTTGCAAATCGCCAGCATTCGGCGGATATTACCAAGTCCGAACGTATCGTGAGAGTAGACCATTAGCTTCATGGTTCGTTCTTCTCCCTTTAAAGGATTCTTAATGAAGTTCAGACTCTCTAACTCAATGCTTAGTTAACCGACAATTTGACCCTGTGTGTTTGCGGTTACTTATTACATATTCACAGTCGTTTGTGAAAACTTTATAAAACTTACATGAGAAAAGTCTCATGGTTGGAGGCGATAGCCCATCCCTCTGACTGTTTCGATCCAGTCGCTGCCTAGCTTCTTGCGTAGGTAACCCACATAAACATCAACAATATTTGAGCCTGGATCGTAGTCATAACCCCAGACATGACTGAGTAATTGCTCACGGCTCATTACTTGTCCTGGGTGGCGGAGGAATGTTTCTGCTAAGGTAAATTCTTTGGTGGATAGTTCGATATTGCGATCGCGTACTCGAACTTGACGTGTACGCAAGTCAAGGACAACATCCCCAGCTTTTAGAATCATCTCGTCTTGCCCTCTGGACAAGCTAGAGTTACGTAGTTGCACGCGCACTCGCGCTAGCAGTTCTTCAAAGCGAAAAGGCTTGGTAATGTAGTCATTAGCCCCTCCCTCTAGCGCCGCTACAGTGTCTTTCACATCATCGCGGGCGGTGAGAATAATCACGGGTAGCTGTTCTCCTTGACCTCGTAACTCTTCCAATACCGTCCAACCATCTTTACTGGGGAGTCCCAAATCGAGGATTAGTAGGTCAAAATTTTCATTTTGAACGAAGCAAATTGCATCATTCCCGTTCTCGACGACACTAGTAGTAAAGCCATTAGCCCGTAGACCTTTTTCTAGGAAAGAGGCAATGCGTGGTTCATCTTCCGCAATGAGAATCCGGTTCATAGACAAACCTTTAAGGAAAATCCAGGGGAATGACAATGGTGAACACAGAGCCAGTACCTGGTTGGCTAGAGAGTTTTACCGAACCCCCGTGAGTTTCGGCGATCGCACGCACGATTGACAATCCCAAGCCCGCTCCCTCAGAGCGACGACGCCCTGCGCCACGGGCGAAGCGCTCAAAAATTCGATCTTGATCAGCTAGGGGAATGCCAACCCCTGTGTCGTGTACCCAAAAAAGAGCATTGCTGTTAGTTAATGCTGAACCTATGGCAATGACATCGCTGTTACTTGTATGTTGGGTAGCATTCTGGGCTAGGTTCATCACAGCCTGGGTGAGGCGCTGACGGTCAACTATCACAAGGCCTGAACCCTTGTCTTCCAGACGCCAGTCTCGATCAGCTAATGCGATCGCCTTGGCATAAAGCTCCTCCGTCAGCGCACCAATTTCCACCGTTTCTAGAGTCAAGAAATCCGGTTGCTCTGCCTTTGCCAACAATAACATGTCATTAACAAAGCGATTCATGCGATCGAGCTCATCAAGGACTAATTCAATTGTTTCGCGTTGTTCCTGAGGGTCGTCATCAAGCAATTCCAGGTGACCTTGAATGATTGTGATCGGTGTGCGGAGTTCGTGACTTGCATCGTTAATGAAATCTCGTTGACTGGTGAAGGCAGCCTCGAGGCGATCGAGCATCTCATTGAATGTAGTCGCGAGTTCAGCGATTTGGTCTTTCCCCTGCACAGCGATGCGTTGAGTTAAGTCAGTCTCAGTAATTGAGCGAGCTGTTTCAGTAAGCGATCGCAAGGGAGCAAGTACTCGGCCTGCTGCTAACCAAGCCAGTACCGAGGCGACTAGCAGAACCGTGAGCGTGACCTTAGTAACAACAGTAACCGTTGCATTGATTTCCTCTCCCTCACCAGTAAAAGTGTTGGCAACCACAAACACTCCTAGAGTTTTCCCTCCGCTTTTCACCGCCTCCACACTATAGAAAATAGTACCAGTGGTTGTCTCTTGCGTACCTCGCTGTGACCGAGTCACTTTAGCCCAATACTTCACCAAATCCGGGTTGATAGAGCGTGGCAAGGCTCTCGGACTGGACTTGTATAATTGACCATCCAACAGCGTGATGAAAAACTCATCATCTGATGGTACATTGCGAGCCAGAAATACCTTAAAAATGGATTTGACATCATCCCCAAAAGGTTTACCCGTCTGTGGGTTTTGTCCCTGAACCAGGCGTCGAAACTCCTCTGTCTCCTGAACCAGACTCTGTTCGACATTCTTTTCTAGGCGACTCCACAGGTTCTGGCGAATTCCTAGAATGGTTACTGATGTAGATGAGGTCATCAGCAGGATGTACCAGGCCAAGATGCGTATTCTGGCTCCAAAGAACACGCTCCGCCATCCCAAGTTTCGGTTTATGCTGGTCATGTCATTGTTTTGAGCTGCGATCGCCGAGTAAATTTTTGCCCCCATAGTTGCCTTACGTTGTTTTTCAATTGATTATCAGCATTTTGAGCTGTATGTTTTCCTATTTCCAACGTGGCTTTGATGGTGCAACTCTCTTGGCGCGTTTAGTTACAGCACTTGTGAGACAAAAGCCGGAATCATATCTTCTTAATCTTTACACACCACTGACTCTGTGATCATAAAATCCGGATTTTATACCTCTTTTTTCTTTAACCCACATAATTTTGTAGAGACGCTCCGGTGGAACGTCTCTACAACTAAATACTCCCAATTGCCGACTCTCTCAAAACATCTATCCTCTCGGTGAAATGGATTGATAGAGTGCATCCAACTTCATTTGTACAGCTGGAGGGGTGCCAGTAAAACGAATGTAAAAACTTCCCTTCTGGGCTGGTTTTTCCAGAACCTTAGCATAGATATCTTCGCTGACTTCTGGTAAGGTATTCGATGTTAATAAGTTTAGCTTGAGATTGGTCAACGCCAATGGGAGTTCCTCCTCTCCTACATTTTCTGCCCGTACCTTAGCTCCTTTAGCTGACAGTTCAACTAAATTTCCCCTGAATAGGCTGTCACTGACATTTTTGCCATCCAGAAGTGCGTATTGTATTGGTGTTTCTTCAGCAATAGGAAAGAATAACTCTTCTTCTCTAGGCAGATAAAGGTTGTAAAATCCTGCAATTCCATAGATTTCATAGATAGTTATAGGCTCTTTGACTCCTTTTGGTTTTACCTGTTTTTGCCCACTGATTTTTACGATTGACCCTGCATCTTTTAAGGTCGGTTCTGAAATCAGAATTTGACCCGCTGTTGTATAGGATTCGATGCGGTAAGTTAGGTTCACTTGGCTGCCAACAATACCGTACTTGGTGCGTTTTTCCGAGCCGATATTTCCTACCACTACTTCGCCCGTGTTGATGCCGATACCCATTTCTAATGACGGTAAGCCCAACTGTTTCATCTTTTCGTTGACAGAACCCATTGCTAGCTGCATTGCACAAGCACAGGCGATCGCTCTAACCGCATCATCTGCTCTTGCCGTGGGGGCACCAAAGAGAACCAAAATCCCATCACCCATGAACTCATCAATAGTGCCTTGGTATTTGGTAATCACATCTGCCATGTACTCTAGGTAGAGGTTGAGGATATTAATAACCTCTTCAGGAGACAACCGTTCTGAAAGGCTGGTGAATCCTCTTAAATCGGAGGTGAGTATGGTGATTTTACGGCGATCGCCTCCTAGCTTCAGTCCTTTAGGAGTCTCTAGCAAAGTGGCGACTACTTCGTCCGTTAAGTAACGCCCAAAGACTTGGCGAATCAGTGTGTTTCTTTTTTCTAAATCTGTATTAGCTTGAGCTAGATCAGCAGTACGTTCTCTGACACGCCCCTCTAACTCTCTAGCCGTTTGACGCAACCTACCGATAACTAGGGTTAGCCCCGACAGTCCTAATACGGAGATTCCCCCCAACATCACAGATGTTCCCGCAAGCCCCTTACGGGTTTGTGCGATGAAAGTATCTAGGGGCTGATTAATCTCCAAGACTCCTCGCACGTCCCCCACCTTCCAGTCTTTTTTGGGGCTGGAAGGGTCCGTGTTGTGACAAGCGACACAACTGGCTTTCATGATAATGGCCTCTGCATAGCGCAAGGAAGGACGACTTTGAACCTTCTCTTGGCGATAAAAGGGCTGCTTGGGATTTTGTTTTAACCAGTCAAGGGCTTTGCGCTCAAAATCGTCTCTGGCACCCCCTTCAGCTTTTCGATAAGGAAAGGGGTAATCACTAAAAATCCGGGCATTCATCTCACTATTTTTTTCCCCAATGCGCTGAGCAAGTTCGATCTGGAATGTTGCTGGATTGGGGATTGCTCCTTCTTTAGTGAGGTAGTTAGGCATCACAACCATCCCTTTAACTTTTTTAGCGCGATCGACTACCGCGTCACTGTAAAGGGAGAACGCCTCGTTAATAGATTTGGCAGAGGAGACGGCATTCTGGAGCGCTTGTGATTCAATCAGGTTCGAGGAGAGACGAGACATACTCGACAAAGCTAACCCCACTGCAATGCAGAACATGAGCGCCAGAATCAAGACAGTGTGCTTTAAGAATAGCTGTAGCAGCCCATTCCAGAATCGAGAAAGTAATTGGGGCATAACATCCATAACAAAGACGTGCTGACATTGAGATTTCCCTGCTCGGTGTCTTAACCCTGTTGTGTCACTCTGATCGGAGAAAATTAGTAATCCTATATTCGTAGGAACGTTAGCAGTTACCTTGCCTTGTCTCCTAGCTTTAAGCTGTTGCGTCTTTAATTTGCAACATCAACGTATCAATTTAGGGTAAGCATAAGGGTTAGAAAAGACTTTACCCTTTTACCTCCTATTTTTACCCTAGAACTCGTCATTTTTCTACGTAATTTCAAAACCTAGCCGCTTATTTTACGATTTCCTGGATAGCCGTTTCTGCCACAGGAGCAGAAATTGGCACCTCCTCAACTTCTGGCAACTTCTCTAAGGCCAAAGGAGATGAAGGACTGGCACCCGATAAGCGCTTCAAAAGCTTGGGTCTAGGGTCGTGCAGAAGATAGATAATCTGGTCTCCTGGTTGCCAATCCTCTGTGGCGGGTACAACTTGAAAACTAATTTCCCGTTCCACTAGTAGCGGTAAAAGTTCTCCAGAACGAATTAAGGCTTGTAGATGAGCTCGCTGAAACGCAAATCCTGGTTCTACTAATGCCGTTTTGCCCAACTTCACCTGCCCATCATTAAGGTACTGATTCCAGGTTTTGATCGCTAGTTGTGGGAGGAAAGCTTGATTAACTTTGGTTTTATTTGTTGCCGTATTGGTTTGGGGATCGCGAGGGAATACAGCCAAAACTCTCGGTGGGCGAAACTCCTCGGCAGCTCGTTGAGCCAATACCAAGTTGACTTCGCCATTATTGGTCATCGCCAAGAAGGTTCCCATCGAGTCCAGTCCGGCTTCTTCTAAAACGTCAATATCCAGACCACTACTTTGGAATACCCGCAGATTTTCTTGCTCTGCTTTTTCACAAGCTTCTGGATCTGTATCGATGAGTACCACAGATTCTCCTCGCTCTTGAAACAGACGAGCAATCAGGCGGCTTAATGGATTACAACCGATAATGACGGCACCTGAGGCTTGATGATGTTGGTTAATTTGAAGCAAGTTGGCTATCCAACGAGCTGTTAACCCTTGTATAAACACCGTCAGCATAATTGTCAGAAAGACAAGAGCTTTGATGGAATCGCCACCATTAATTCCTTGCTCTGTCAGAAGAATCGCAAACAAGGAAGCAACCGAAGCGCTAACAATTCCTCTGGGAGCAACCCAGGACAAAAATAATTTCTGTCGCCAGTGTAGCCCGCTGTTCCAGGTACACAAGGTAATACTGATGGGGCGCACTACAAACATCAACACCAAGACAGTAAAGAGGCTTCCCCAGCCGAGTGCAAAGATACTGGCAATTGATAGATCTGCTGAGAGCAGAATAAAGAGGACAGAGACGCCAAGGACGGTTAATTGTCCTTTAAACCGTCGCAACAAGCGCTCTTCAGGAAGGGCAGAGGCACCAAGGACAAGGCCTGCAACTACAGTAGCCATCAACCCAGATTCAGAGCGAATCATTTGCGCCAAGCTAAACAAACCCCACATCCCAGCCAGTACGACCAGATTTTTGAGGTCTTCTGAGATAAAGTTAGCCCGCTTGAGAAACAAGCCCAGCAACCACCCGCCAACAGCACCGATAAGTCCACCAATACCAAGGCGCATGGTTAGACCAATCACTACGGCTTCAGGGCCTGCATCACCATTCAAAATCGTATTGAGTACGACAACAGCGAGGATGGCTCCCACTGGGTCAATTAAAACACCTTCTCCCTCCAGGATGGTCGCTACCCGCCGATCAACTTGTACCTGTTTGAGCAAGGGACTAATTACAGTTGGACCGGTAACGACTACTAGAGAGGCATAGAGAAAGGCAATTGACCAGGGAAATTCACCTAACCAGTGAGCCGCCATGCCGCCCCCGATCAGTGTAATTAGTGTCCCTAAAGTGACCAGGTTTCTGAGACTCCCGGAAACTTTGCCTAAGTCTCGTAGTTCTAGGTTTAGTCCTCCCTCAAATAGAATCACGGCTACCGAGAGAGCTACTATCACTTCCAATCCAATACCCAAGTCATGCGGGTGCAACAGACCAAAGCCATCGGGTCCGAGTAAAATGCCAAATATCAGCAGAAAGACGATGCTAGGAACTTTGAGATATTCAGCTATTACCTGGGCACTAATCCCGGCAAAGACGGCTATAACCATCTGTAGGGTTAGTTCAAATGAGCCTTCCATATACTTACGTCTCGCTGGCGATCAATTTAGGTCTCAATGCCTCATTTTTTGGGTTTGAAAGCATAAATTGGTTTGAAAAACCATGCAATCGAGGCATATAGTCCGACAATTGGAAACGTGCAAGGTGCTGCATAATGTAAAAAATTCAACAAATTTAGGTATTGATTCCGTTCTAGTCAAAAACTAGCGCTTGATCATCACCCCAGATGCCTGGTCTTCGCTCAAACTCAAGACTTCTCCGGATGAGAGTGACCAGCACTTGACTTGATAGACTCTTTGGGTTTATCGAGGCATTATTATTCCCGTTCCTGTTGTAGATTGTTTAGCGATCGCCAGTAGATTTATCTTGATTGTCTGACGCTATAGCTAATCGTACTGTTACCCTTGAATCTATCCGGATTAACGAGTGTGGGTAGGTTGTTAAGTCTTTCAGAGGGGAACCCTTAGTTTCTATAAAGAAACTATAAAGAAAGCTTGACTGACTGCCTACCTTGCTCAAAAAACCAACCTCTTGCTTAGGTAGAATGGGTTCTCATTAAGGAGTCCCTCTCTGGACTAACAGGCATAGCTATAGGCGCTTTGACTTTTTGTGAAGTTTTCCTCCTGATGCCATTAATGGTGTTTGTATTGTGTATGATTATCTCTTTGTTTGCTGGTATGCCCCCGTTTATTCTAAAGACCGCTCCTGATGATGAGCGGCAAGCAATTTTTCAAGTTGAGTTTGTAATTGGAAGAAAAAATTAAACCGCGATTCATTCCGGGTATTTTAGCACCTAGGTTTTGGCATGGACGTTTCTTCAATCAGCCAGCTGCCTCCAACGGTTGCCTCAGGCAAGACATGGAGACAATTAGCTTTCTTTAGCGATTATTGCACTGTATAGGTTCAATACTTCTACTTGTGGCTAATTGGTATAATACAAGCCGCTTTCACGAAACGATGATCGCCTTGGCGACTAACCACTAAACCTAAGTTTGAGAGTGAGAGTTTCTCATTGCATAATTGAAAAGTTACCTTTAAAAAAGGTACCGCTGCTGTGAGCAACTTTGAGAGTGAGCAGTCAGTCGGATTGCCAGGAAGGCTAAACGCTGGCAACAAGCAGCAATATGAATTTTTGATGAAGATGGAACGTCAAACTTTTACTTGGGGTTACGCCCAAAATAGAATTCGTAGAACCCAACGCTGGGCTGATAGACTGTGGCTGTTGGGGTTACTCCTAGCAGCGCTACTCTTATTTGGAATTAATCTAGGTAGTCTGCCGCTTCAAGATTGGGGCGAAGGAACAGTTGCCTTAGTTGCTCGTGAAATCAAAAATGCACCACTGGAGGCTTTTACCTGGCTATATCCAAAGATAGCGGGTAAACCTTATCTAGAAGCACCCCCCTTACTCCATTCACTGATAGCTGGTGCTTATAAAATTGGTGGAGTTAACGAGTGGACGACACGTTTACCGGGTGCTATTGTGAGCGCTCTATCGGTACCGTTACTTTATCAAATTGGTCGCGAAATATTTCCTTCCCGCCAAAGCGCAATTTTCTCTAGCTTGATATATCTAACCTTTTTACCAGTGGTCTGTGATGGTCGTCTGGCGATGGTGGATGGCATGGCACTGTGCTTTGTGATGTTGATGATGTGGTGTGTGTTGCGATCGCGCCGCGACTTACGCTGGTCTCTCGGTATCGGGATAGGATTAGGGTTAATTTGCTTGACCAAAGGTATCCTAATCGGGCTGTTATTTTTGGCGATCGCATTCTCTTATCTAGGTTGGGATACCCCCAGGCTACTAACCTCTAGATATTGGTGGTTTGGCTTACTTCTTGGCAGTTCGCCTGCGATCGCTTGGTACACTGGCGGAGTGCTACAGTACGGTCAGACGTTTGTTACCAAAGGTATTATCAACCCATCCCTACAGGGTCTTTGGTCACCAGTGAGCGATCGCAACAGCACTCCTTGGTACTACCTAGTTGAATTTCTCAAATTTTCCACCCCTTGGTTACTATTTTTTCCTTACGGTTTGTGGCTTGCCTGGGAAAATCGTAACTGGGGCTGGGCAAAACTGGTGCTAGTTTGGTCTGGTATTTATGCTTTAGCACTTTTGCTAACTCTGTCTCAAGTTCCCTTGTATGTCTTGCCCATCTACCCAGCTTTGGCGCTTGCCAGCGGAGTGCAGCTAGCGGAAGTTTGGAACTGGCCGACGCGTCAGTCTTTTCCTCGTGTTTGGAGTTCTGGTTTAGTTGTTCTGGCTTTAGGAGCGATCGCTCTTAGCGTTTACTTTAGTATTTCGGAAGCGGCTTTTGAGTCCTTGTCAGTTGTTTTCGCTTCAGTTGCTTTGACTATCAGTATCGCTGCTGTTCTCATCGCTCGACGTGACTTACAATTCATTTTGATTTTGTTTTGGGGCACGTATGTCTCGCTGCTGCTTTTGATGAGTTCTCCCTATTGGAGTGGAGAACTCAAAGAAGCTTATCCTGTTAAACCTATTGCTGGTATTCTCAAACGAGGTACACCACAGGGTCAGCTGATTTATGCGTCTTTCTCTTCAAAGCGACCTGCACTTGATTTTTATAGCGATCGCCAAGTCATCCCCGCCTCGATTTCCGAACTCGAACAACATTGGCAGGAAGACCCACAGCCCTATTTATTACTTGACACTCAAACCCACAAACAGCTGAAGTTAGAAGAATCGCAGCTTGTGGGTAAGGCTCCTGGGTGGGTATTAATTAGTAAACCAACTCACTAACCCGTAAACCTTTCTATAAAAGCGGTAACTTCTGAAAAAGAAGACCAACAACGCGCAATATTCTACCACTGCACCCAGTTATGAATTATGAGTGCAAGAGTTTTGAATTATGAATACTTTTTTAACTCAACACTCAACACTCTAGGTAGGTTTAAATCCTAGAATCATTGAACATTTAGGTATTTTCTCTGACTAAAGAATAGGCAAAGCACTGGCATACCCTGTTTAAAGGTGCTTTGCCTACAAGATTTTATTCAAAACACTCCCAGCAAGTCGGCAAGAATCCCCCATATTTTAATCACGGGAGAACTGCCGTCTGCTGACTTGGTTATTTGTGGTTAGTTTTCTATAAGAAATACAAACAACCAACAACAAACAACCAACAACAAACAGCTCAAAATCCCCCGCCTTTTAAGCGGGGAATAAGTTAACACAAACCACCGAGTAATAAAAATTGTTTGTACTCGGTAGCCAGAAATTTATTGTTCTGGCTGTAACAGGAGTGAGTTGTATTTGACCGAAAGCTTCTCTTACCTTTGCTCAAAAAAAAGCGGATCAGGACGCCTCAGCCGCTTCTTCTAGTCCGTCAAGTTGCTTCAGGTGAATGTGCTTGCGTCCCAAGGTGATTTCAAATTCATCCCCTGGCTGTAAGCCCATCTGTTTAGTGTAGGCAGAACCAATCAGCAGATTGCCGTTAGACTGAACGCTGATTCGATAACTTGCACTACGTCCTCCACGTCCATTACTACTGACTTTACTGTCTAACTCAATTCCCTCAGCATCAATAAGGGCATTGAGAAACTTCATCATATTGACTCGCTCTACCCCGTTTTTCGTCACGGTGAAGTAGCCACACGCTCTAGCTTTTTCTTCTTTGCTGAGGTTACCCAGCTCTTTGACTTTCTTAATCAGCGCCTCACCCTCTAGAGGGTCCATTTTTTTCTTTTTAGGCATCAACTTGAATCTAAAACTAAGGAGTTCACTGTCAGGCAGCGTTTTTGCTGAACTAACCCGAAACTAAGATAACAAATCTCAGTGTTGTATTCAGCATATAAAACTATATTACACGGATAGTGTCAACTCTGTTAGCTATATTTATAGACTCAGGCTTGATAACTCACTGAAGTTTGAAGCGAGAAGTTGTAAACAATTGATACAACCGGATAATGTTAGTTGTTCACCGTCTTCATGTCTTGAAATAAAAAAGCAACCGTCGGCGCGAGTTGCATCATTTGGGGATGAATCAAGCTGGAGGATAAATACACAATCTAACGAATGATAGTACAGCCTTCGATGAACTGTGAATAAAACTAATCAAACAATTAACAGGTGCGACCTCAAAGCTTGAGCCACGCACCAAGAGTAGCTTGACTCCTCAATCATTACTCACAACCGTTGCCTGCTTTAAACAAATTGCTGTACTGAAGGGATTTTTAATCGATATGAAGCTTACAACTCGCGGACACTACAGTGTTAAAGCACTGCTAGATCTGAGCCTTAGGCTCAATTATGGACCGACATCTGTAAAAGCGATCGCTCGCCGACAAGACCTACCAGCTCCATATTTAGAGAAGCTGCTGATTGAAATGCGTCGCGCCGGATTAGTTAACTCGGTACGCGGAGCTCAAGGCGGTTATCAATTAGCCCGCGAACCCACACAAATTTCTCTGGGTCAAATCTTAGAAGCCGTTGGTGAAACAATCGAACCCTTACCCCACCATACCCCAGATGCTGGTCAAGCTGAAGACTGGGTGACATTTACTCTCTGGCATCGGCTACACCAAAAACTCAAAGAAGCGTTGTACAGTATAACTCTTGCAGACCTTTACTACGACGCTCGTAGCTGGCAAGCTGCTCAAGGAGAAGAAACCAGTTTCGTTGTTTAAACCAATTTTTCTTAGCTATGACAAAAGTAAATGAACCCGTTACTTATCAGGGCAGCTGTCACTGTGGTGCCGTCCGCTTCAGTGTGATTGTTGACAAACACGAGGCAGATGATTGCAACTGTTCGATTTGCCGAAAAAAAGGTTTTTTACACCTGATTGTGCCCCCTGAGCAATTTACCTTACACAGTGGTGCTGAATTTTTAACGACCTATACCTTTAACACTCACACTGCCAAGCACACATTCTGCCGCCTTTGTGGTATTCACCCCTTTTATCGACCTCGTTCTCATCCGAATGCAATTGATGTCAACCTTCGTTGTCTCGATGGCGATGTGCTCTCTCGATTTCGGATTGTGCCTTTTGACGGCGCTAATTGGGAAGAGAATATCCACAAGCTTAGAAACTAGTTGCTCATCTTTAAAAGAGGACGGTGGGAGGGTTAATGGAGAAAAGAGATTGGGTGGTCACCCTGTTCCGTTAGTATTAGCTCTAGTTGTTCAAGTAGCGGGTAGCGCCACGAAGGACAGATTGTTAGAAAAATTCCCCTTTTTGTTTACTCAACACCAAAGTTTTGAGCATTCAATCCTTATTGATTTTCCATAAAGCTGCCGTCGTTTTACTGCTAGCAGCTGAGCTAGATTACATAATTGGTGACCCGTGGGGCTGGCCTCATCCAGTACGAGTGATAGGCCAGGCAATTTCAAACTTTTCTCAATTTGCTCTTAAGCATTGGAGTTCTCAGTCTCAACGCCGCTGGGCTGGTATCATCTTGGGCGTTAGCCTGATCGTCGGCAGTGGACTAATAGGATGGTTCATTGTTCGAGTCGCCAGTTGGGTTCATCCGCTAGTTGGTGTAGTGGTAGAAAGTATACTGCTGGCTAGCTGTTTTGCAGGGCGGAGTTTGCGGATGGCGGCGGTTGATGTCTTACAACCGTTAACAGCTCAAGAATTAATTCAAGCGCGTTCCAAGTTGAGTCAGTATGTAGGGCGAGATACCGAAAAACTCACAGAACCAGAAATCTTGCGGGCAGTTCTAGAGACAGTGACGGAAAATGCTACGGATGGAGTAACAGCTCCTCTGTTTTATGCAATTATCGGAGCATTTTTACCGGGGATTGGTAGTGTTCCTCTTGCCCTTGCTTACAAAGCTGCCAGTACTCTGGATTCTATGGTTGGTTACCGACAAGAACCTTACACGGATTTAGGTTGGTTTAGTGCCAAGCTAGAAGACCTCCTTACTTGGTTACCTTGTCGGTTAACTGTGGTTACCTTGGCATTGTTGTCAGGAAAACCTCTAGAAGTCTGGCGTTTGTGCCTGCGCGATGCCATACAAGATCCTAGTCCTAATTCCGGTTGGAGTGAATGTGCTTATGCCGCGATTTTAGGTGTTCAAGTGGGTGGAATGAATTGGTATCAGGGCGTTGCGAAACACAAACCCCTTTTGGGTAACCCAGTTCACCCGATTACAGACGCCACAATTTACCAGGCTTTACAGCTGACTCGGTATTGCTTTTTGATTTGGTTGGGGGTTGCGATCGCTTCTTTGATCTAATTAACATCTCCTAGGAAAATAAGAGTCACAAGTCAAGAGCTGTTGGTTATTTATTATTTAATGCATCACGCCAAATTTTTTGAAAAAGTCCAAAAAGATACAAACAACAAACAACACTCCTGTTAATAGCTAAAAAAGACAAGCACAATGCCTACTCAAGTTGTTGAAATTCTTTCAGCTGAAGAATTACGCCGCACGGTTACCCGTTTGGCTTCTGAAGTCATCGAAAAATCTGGAGATTTGTCCCAACTCGTGCTAGTGGGCATTTATACCAGAGGCGTTTCTTTAGCCAAGTTGCTGGGGCGTCAGATTGAAGCACTAGAGCAGGTGCCAGTGCTAGTGGGAGCGATCGATGTTACCTTTTATCGAGACGATCTCGATCAAATTAGTACTCGGACACCTGCAAAAACCGAGATTCCTGTCGATCTGTCTGGCAAAACAGTGGTATTAGTCGATGATGTCATCTATAAAGGGCGTACAGTTCGTGCCGCACTCAATGCGGTAACTGAATATGGTAGACCTCAAGTCATTCGGTTATTGGTTCTAGTGGATCGAGGGCATCGCGAGTTGCCGATTCGTCCAGACTTTACTGGCAAGCAGCTACCAACAGCCGCCGAAGAACAGGTAAAGGTTTATCTGCAAGATGTTGATGGACGCGATGCTGTGGAGTTAATAAAAGTGAGCTTCTCTTGAGACAGTGGGGCTGTTGGGGAAGATGGGAGGTGGGGAAGGTAAAGAAGAAACTATTCTTCCATCTCCCTTAAAATTTGTAAAATTTTATTTAACGATGATTAAGTTATATTTCAATTTTCATACTTAAGTAATAAATTGTCAAAATTTTATAGCTATATCAAAAGTATCCTTATTGTTGGAAGATTAATAAACAGCTGAACACCACGAACAATTACGGGACTCGCGCCTTTTAACAGTGGACTAAAACTCCAAGGGTGAGCCTCAAAATCTTACTGGCTACCCGGCTACCAACAGAGTAAAACCTCAATTAACAGCTAGCAACTACTTGAAAAATGAGTGAAAGAATTTTACTAACCGTCGCCGGTCGGGGACTGTGTGAAGAGATGCTCAATATGTTGATGGAAAGCCCCTTCATACAAAAAGCATCGGTCACCGTTTTACACGTTGTTCCTCCCCAAGTCACTGCCGAAGCTATGTCCAACAAGCTAGAAGAAGGAGGAAAATTTCTTGCCGATGCCGTTAAGTCTTTAAAAGTAGACCCAAGCAAAATTACTGCCAGACTCAGGCAGGGAGACCCCAAGGATGTGGTGCTTCAAGTCGCTGACGAAGAGAACTCAGACCTAATTATTATGGGTTCAAGAGGACTTAAGCGATTAGAATCAATTTTGGAAAACTCAGTTAGCCAATATGTTTTCCAATTATCTTCTCGCCCAATGTTGTTGGTAAAAGATGACACCTATGTTAGACAAATTAGGCGCGTCATGGTGGCCTTGGATAAATCTGATGCCGCTCAACAAAGTTTGAAATTAGCGCTGTCACTACTGCAAAACATCAAGGGCGGTCAGCTATTTCTAGTTCATGTCAACCCCGATAAACGTAAAACCAGTGAAGCAACAATTGATCCAGAAAAAGACCCAATTCTAGAACCAGCAGTGGCAGCAGCGAAAAAGCAAGGTATTCCCTACCGTTGTATTAACAGTACTGGTAGGCCTGGGGAAGAAATTTGTAAGTTGACCGAGGAATTGAGTATCGACTTGTTGATTCTCGGTTCTCCAGACCGACGGCCATCTATCGCCAAAAGCTTACCTGATTTAGATCGATTACTAGGAGGCTCGTTGTCTGACTACGTTCGAGTGTATGCCAACTGTCCTGTACTGTTAGCACGCACAATTGATTGAACAGGAATTACGCAAATTGACCCTTCGGCAACACTGGCGGGTCAAGGCTTCGACTTCGCTCAGCCTTGACCTTTGAACAACCATATGTAGGGGCGAACGGCCGTTCACCCCTACTTTATGTGGGTCCCTGCGTCAGTCCTGACTCTTTCTAAATACAACCTAGATCCAAAAAAACCCCGCCTAGCTTTAAGCAAGAAGCGGGGGTCTTGTTGACGACAGATTCTAACTGTTTTTGTTGCCTTCGCGGCTAGCCGTTTGAATGTACAAAATTAGCAGAAAAACCGCAGGAACCAACACAAATAAAATGCTGGCAATAAACCCTAAGTCGTTAACTTGCATTGAATTCAGTGCCTCTAAATCGTTTTTAACCCACCACTTTTAGAATATCATCAACCTTCTTCTTGCAGTTATCTAATCGGTCTCACGGCTTTGTCTTCACGACCGCCGGCCCATTGACCAAGACTTGACAGGCTAAACGATAAGTATCAGGCTTTTTTTTAAGTTTCCGCTTTTCTACCTCAGTCTTAGGGGATAGATTTTCCATACCTTCCACAATTTCAACAATGCAGGTACCACATTGACCATAACCTCCACAGTTCATCATCTTTCCTGTAAAGGTGTAGAGGTCAATGCCGTTTTGCAGGGCTTTCTCTCTCAGATTAGCCCCATCAGCAGCAATAACTTCCTGATTTTCCTTGACAAATTTGATATTAGCCATCAACTTTCCTGACTCTTACCTTACTTCTATTTTATTAAGAAGTATTAAACAATACTAATCATGCAGGAAAACTGGATGATTCACTCCAAACAGAGCAAAGGATTCTCAATTAAGGTAACTTGAAAAGCCTATTGTCTGGAAGATTACTGACGAACCGTTGCAGATCGATCAGCGCCCGATTGTAGTCTAGAATCGCTCTGAGGCGGCTGCCTCTAGCTTGAGTTAGAGCAGTTTGCTGATTAATCACATCCGTTTGGGTGCCGACCCCTGCCTGAAATCGCAGTCGTGCCAACCGTAAGCTCTCTTGCGCTTGTACTAGAGCAAACGATGCCGTTTGAATATTCCGCGCATTGGAGTTTAAGTTGAAAAAGGCTTGTTCTACATCAAAACGTACCTGATTACGCTGGACGGCAAAATTGGTTTCAGCAAGAGCAATGTCAGATTTCGCTTGCTGCGCTCTGGCTCTAGCCGCTCCACCATCGAAAAAATTCCACTGGAGGTTGGCCCCTAGCGCCAAGCCATCTCTAGGACCAAAGTTATCATCCACCAGCCCCAGTATGTTATAGCTAGCCGTTAAGCTAGCTTGTGGTCTAACCGAGGCAAGGGCAATGATCCGTTGCTGTTCGCCAATATCTCGACGTACTAGCTGCTGTTCCAGCTCAGCTCGGTTCTTATAAGCTAGGACAATGCTTTGTTCTAAAGAAAGATCCCATTTACCTGCTATTTCAATTGGATCGGCTGCCGAAACTTCAGTCTGCTGAGCCAAACTCAACAACTGTACAATCTGACGTCGGGCGATTCGTTGCTGACTTAATGCAGTCGTCAAGTCTTGTTGAGAATTGGATAGGGTAACTTGCGCCTGCAAAACCTCAAATCGTGTTCCCAATCCAGCTTGTTCCAGCAACTGAGCATCACGCAAACTTTGGGCTGCATCAGTTACGGCCGCTCGAGAAATCTCAACTTGTGCGTCAGCCTGTTGCAAACTGTAGTAAGCACGGGTGACGTTCTGTCGTAGTTCTTGAGCTGTGCGCTCTATCTCTAGCTGCTGGAAGCGTACCTGTTGCTCAGCTGCTCGGATGTTTGCCGAACGACGCCCAGCTGTGAATAGGTTGTAACTCAATTGCAGCGTTCCATTGAAGGATGTTGTAATCGAATCATCAGCTCCTGGCTGATTAGGTGGTGCCCCTGCATTTTGCAGTTTTCGTTGTGCAGAATCTGTACGACCAAACTCTGCTTGTAAACCCGCTGTTGGAAACTCAGCTGCTAAGGCTTCTCGTAGAGCAGCCTGATTGCGATCTAAGGTAAGCCTTGCTGTCTGAAGTTCCCGGCTATTGCGTTGTGCCAGTTCTAGCGCTTGTTCCAGCGTAATTGGCTGAGTCGTTTTAACCTGGACTTCCTGTGATTGAGTAGGAAACAGTAAGGGATTAGCACTAGGGTTGAGAAATTCTGGCGCTGGGGTTCCCGGATTGGTTGATAGCGACTGGGGGGTTACTCGTGCGGGAGATTGGACAATACTAGCCCCACCAAAAGGTGAAACGGGTTGACCTGAATTTTCCTGGGCTGGCTCCAAAGCTTTTGGTAAAGATTCAGGAGTGGGAGTTGGTACTAGCGAAGCGCTAGCCAGGTTAAGAGCGTTGTAAATCACCGTATCACCAAGGGTTTGAACCGAGTTGAGAGCAACTTTTGCGGCTGGCTTGGCGTTATTGGAGGCTAAGGCAACAACGGGTTTATTACTTTGCTTAGCAGAAACCGAGAAAGTCTGCTGGATGGGGAGAGAGAAAAAGTCTCCAAGGAAGAATCCGTGGGTGGGAGCATCTTTGCTGTCCTTTCCTTTTTCAACTGGGTTGACAGCAAAGGCTGGCAACTTGATGGTGGAAGTGCTCTGTTGAGCTTTACTGCCATTGGGTTGCTCCTCTACACTAGCGCTTGGCAAACCCTGGGGAATACGTCCCACTGTGTTATTACCCCCTCTTCCTGGGTTAGGATTAGCAGCTGCTACAACAGCCTTGCCCGGAGTGACAACTGACTGGGTGAGAATATTGCCCGTGGCTGGTAACTCAGTGGCTTGTGAGGCTTGAGCAGATGCTATTAAAACTCCCAGAAAGGGGTCAATAGTTTGTACGCTCCTACTGCGATCCAGATCATTTCTTAGCTGGGGGAGGGAGGGCAAAGTTGGTGCCATATCGGGTTTCACACAGATCAAGGTGATTACAGCACCAGCACCTACAGCCATACAATGACGAATTTTTTGCATAATTCTAATTGGTTGTAGTCCAAACTAAGATTTTATATTGGCCTATGAACTGAGTCGGCAGAATAATTGCTCGTTGGCATTATATCTAGAGGATTTTATACCAAGTTGCGTTCTAAAACATAATTCAAGAGAAGTCTTTTGCTAATGCCTTAGTTCCCTGCTCTATGCACACAACTACGTTTATAACTGCAACTTGGTTTACTTTTAACGAGGCTATGTAACTAGTGAAAAACGTTCTAGTATTGAGGCGTGTAAGATTTACCACATAAAAGCTTAACTGGTGCATCCCAATGCAAACAAAAATTTTTAAGTAGTAAGAGTTGGAGCGATCGCCTGAGTCTAAGCGATTTCTTCGGCTCTCACCACAAATTCACAAAAACGGGCTGCACTCACCTTAACTGCCTCCTTAACTTGTCAATCTTCCCTAGTTAAAACCTTGTACAAAGGTCAAAACTCAAGTTAGCTCTTCGACGATAGTCAAGGCTTGCTGCTCGCTCAATGAAATACTTCCCTAAGAGCAAATAAACCCATGAAAAAAAAATGAAAGGTAGTTCTAAGTTCTCATCCCAGCTAGAAAATTCATCCCTCATCCCTCATCCTTCCAGATAACTATCTGCTCACGAGGATTGATTTGGAGAGGACATGGGCTGAGTTTCTGCACGCTGGGCACTGTTGTCTAGTTCTTTTTGCTCTTGGGCAAGTTGTTCGCTAAACCATTCCATCTCAGAGCGCGTTACAGCGAGGCATCTCTGTAAGGTGGCAGATTCATAGGGGTCAAGTAGCTGTGTACTTTCTAACTCGACACTTTCGATGCGCTGTTGGCAGACTTTTAAGCGGTTTTCCAGTAACTTGATGCGTTCGATCGGCTCCAAGTGACTGAAGAAGAAAAACTTGATCATAAAGCGAGAGCGACTGTTAACCCAGCTTTCGTGAGGATCTTCTAGCATTTTTTGGTGCCATTGCTCACGACCTTCGGCAGTGATGCAGTAGGTTTTGCGTGTAGGTCCTGCTTCTCCCTCCTCTGTAGCTAAGGTAGTAATTGTCCCTCGCTCCTCCAGGCGCTTAAGTAAAGGATATATTGCTCCATAGTTAACGCTAATGCAGCTGCTCATAAATAGCTCTAGTTGCTGCTTTAAGCGATAGCCATGCAAGGGTTCGCGCTGAAGTAAACCTAAAGTAGCGAGTTCAAGCATTTTTTATTTATACCAGACTGATATACTATCCAAAATATGGGGGTGTCAACTTTACGTCGGTTTTGGTCAGAATCCGGCAACTGTAAATAACATCTTACATTTCGATCTCACTCACACTAGCCAAGGCAAGTTCAATGGCTGAAATAGGTGCCTCGCTTTCTGGCAAGTTACTAAATATAGTGCTTCTGTTGCTTCTCACAAGTGCCTGTAGTAAAGGAGGTGCCCCTCCAGGGGCGGGGAAACCTTCAGCAGTTCCAGTAAAATTACAAAATGTGGAAACTGGTACGAAGGAAGAAAGCTCTGAGTTTATCGGTAATCTGGAAGCGTCTGCTCGGGTTGATTTGAAACCGGAAGTAGATGGTCGAGTTACTCAAATTTTAGTCTCATCGGGAAACCGCGTCGGGAAAGGAACGCCGATTGTGCAACTGCGTCCTGAGAAAAGTCAGGCGGAAGTAGGAGGTGCGATCGCCAATGTCAATGCAGCTCGAGCTTCACTCAACAATGCACAAGCTCAACTCAAGGCAGCACAAGCAGACCGACTCAAAGCCGTCGCTGACTTAGAACTCCAAAACCAACAATATACAAGAATTTCGAGGCTGGTGTCTCAAGGTGCCATAGCTCGGCAACAGCTAGATCAGGTTCAACGCGATCGCGCCGCTGCCAGTGCTTCCCTCAACGCCGCCGAGGAGAATATTCGCGCCGCGAGAGCGACTATAGACCAAGAAAACTCAACTCTACAGCAAGCTCAAGCCAATGTGGCTCTAAGAACTGAGGAACTCAAAGATACGCGAGTCGTTGCCCCCATTGCCGGGGTTGTCGGTAATTTCACGCTGAAATTGGGAACCTACGTTCAAGCGGGTGATACCCTAACCACAATTACTCAGAACGACACGTTCGACCTGAATCTCAAAGGCATTTCCGCCGATAAAGCCTCTCAACTGCGAATTGGACTCCCCGTACAGCTGCTCGATCCCCAAGACGACAAAAAACTTTTAGCTACTGGTCAAATTAGCTTTGTCTCACCTCAAGTTACTTCCGATAGCCAATCGCTCCTGGCAAAAGCCAGTTTTCCGAATCCTGAAGGCAAACTACGAGATGGGCAGAATGTGCAGGCTAGAGTGATCTGGAAGAGGATTCCTGGAGTTTTAATTCCAACATCAGCCCTGACTCGCGTCGCCGGAAAACCTTTTGTCTACGTTGCTGTGCAGGAGCCAGGAAAACCTCAACTCATCGCTCGCCAAAAGCCCGTGAACTTGGACGAATCCAGAATCCAGGGTAACAGTTATCCAGTGATCGAAGGATTAAAGCCGGGAGAAAAACTAATCGTATCAGGAATTCAAAACCTGTCTGATGGCGCTCCCATCAAACCGGAGTCGTAGCACTAGGGACGAGGGACTGGGGTATCGGGACTAGGAACTATCCAACTCCCAATTCCCAACTCCCAATTCCCAATCCCCCATCCCCAATCCCCAACCTCACATGTTTGTTGAGTTCTTCATTAAGCGGCCTGTTTTTTCAACAGTCTGCGCCTTAATTATCCTCCTGGTGGGAGCTATCAGTATTCCTACCCTACCCGTCGCTCAGTACCCGGATATCAGCCCAACTCAAATTAACGTTACGGCTAACTACAGTGGAGCTAGTGCTGAAGTTGTAGAAAATGCCGTTACGAACCTTTTAGAACGGCAGATCAACGGGGTCGAAGGCATGAAGTACATGACTTCGAGCAGCAGTAACGATGGCACTAGTACGATTACAGTCACGTTTGACGCATCGCGAAATAAAGATATTGCGGCAGTCGATGTTCAGAATCGAGTATCTGTCGCCCAACCGCAACTTCCACAAGCTGTACAGCAAACAGGAGTTAGAGTCACCAAGCAGTCTACTAGCATCCTCTTAGCTATTGGTCTGTACACAGAAAAGGGTGAGTATGACAACACATTTTTAAGTAACTATGCTGACATCTACCTAGTCGATGCTGTAAAACGCTTGAAGGGCGTTGGAGATGTACGAATTTTTGGTGAACGTAAATATTCGATGCGCCTTTGGCTAGACCCTAATCGACTCGCCAGTCGGGGACTAACAGCTCAGGACGTAGTGACAGCGCTTAACGAACAGAACTTACAGGTCGGTGCTGGGGCAATCGGTCAGCAACCCGCCCCAAAAGGGCAAATGTACCAACTGAGTCTCCGTGCGATCAGTAGACTTACAAACCCCTCCCAATTTGAGGATATTGTCATAAAAAGGGGAAATGATGGCTCCCTTGTCAAGTTGAAAGATGTCGGTCGAGCTGAACTTGGAGCAGAAAATTACAGCTCGTTCCTACGATTTCGGGGCAATGACGCTGTAGGTTTGGGCATATATCAACTTCCTGGCAGTAATGCCTTGGATGTTGCCCATGCTGTGAAAACAGAAATGGCGCAACTGGCTAAGACGTTTCCGCCCGGACTGAAATATCGGGTGGCGTTTGACACGACGAGTTATGTGGAAGCATCTCTGACCGAGGTGGTCATTACTCTGTTGATCGCGATCGCGCTGGTAGTTGGCGTGATTTATATTTTCTTACAGGATTGGCGCACCACTCTGATTCCCTCGGTTACCATTCCCCTGGCGTTGATTGGGACATTCGCCTTTATTAAAGCCTTCGGGTTTTCAATTAACAGTTTGTCTCTGTTTGGTCTGACCTTGGCAACAGGGATGGTGGTTGATGATGCGATCGTCGTGGTCGAGAATATCACAACCTTTATTCAGGAGAAGGGGATGAATTCTCGACAGGCTTCTTCTGAGGCAATGAAGGAGTTGTTTGGCGCAGTTATTGCAACATCGCTGGTACTCATGGCAGTGTTTATCCCAGTAGCCTTCTTCCCTGGGACAACTGGAGCGCTTTATCAACAATTTGCTCTCACCATTGCTTTCTCAATCGCCATTTCTACCTTTATTGCCTTAACGTTGACTCCTTCACTCTCAGCGCTCCTGCTGCGCCAAGGACAGAGACCAAGCGGTTGGGTGGGTTGGATTTTTGATCGATTTAATGGGTTCCTGGATGGGACGCGGCGAGGATATCAGCAAACGCTAACCAAGCTGTCACACATTAAAGGAATTGTGATCGGGCTGTTTATCGTGTCTTTGGCAGCGACCGTTTGGCTATTCCTGAGCGTGCCCTCGGCTTTTCTTCCTGAAGAAGATCAAGGCTATTTCATCACGATTGTGCAAGCACCAGAAGGGGTTTCGCTGAACTACACTAGCGACGTTATGAGGAAGGCGGAAGAAATCATCCTCAAAGAGCCTGAAGTTGTCGGAACATTTGCGGTAGGTGGCTTTGGTTTCAGTGGAAATACTCCCAACACGGGTCTGATTTTTACGACCCTCAAACCTTGGGAAGAGCGTACCGGACCCAATCAGTCAGCTCAAGCGATTATCGGTAAGTTGTTTGGGGCTTTTTCAGCCATTCCTGAAGCCAGACTCCTGCCGATTAATCCTCCTGCTATTCAGGGTTTAGGTAGTTTTGGCGGCTTTACTTTCCAGCTGCAAGACCGCAAAGGCAACGAGAAGCTAGACCCCCTGGTTCAATCTCTGGATCAGATCATCAAGGAAGCTAATCAACCCGGAACGGGATTGCAAAATGTGTTTAGTACATTTGCGGCGAACACGCCTCAGCTGTTGGTTGAAGTAGACCGCAATCGAGCCAAGGCGCTTGGCATTTCTATTGATGAGGTCTTCAACACCCTGCAAACGTTATTAGGTTCGCAGTATGTCAACGACTTCACGTTGCAGCAGCGGACTTATCGGGTGTATATCCAGGCAGATAGTGAGTTTCGCGCTAATCCTAAGGATATTAGTAATCTGTACGTTCGTTCCGCACAAAACCAGATGATTCCTCTGAGTAATCTGGTAACAGTGACACCTACAACTGGGGCGCAGACCATTAATCACTACAACTTATTCCGCTCCATTGAAATCACTGGCTCACCAGCCCCTGGCTTTAGCTCTGGACAGGCAATTCAATCGATGCAACAGGTGGCTCAGAAGGTTTTATCGCCCGGTTTGGGCTACGAATGGTCGGGTAGTTCCGCAGAAGAGCTGGCAGCTGGTGGTCAAGCACCACTCATTTTTGGCTTAGGTCTTGTCTTTGTGTTCTTAGTGCTAGCGGCTCAGTATGAGAACTTCGTTGACCCGCTGATTATTATGCTCACAGTCCCCTTGGCAATCTTTGGGGCTTTGTTGGCTCAGCAAATGCGCGGTTTCCCTAATGATGTGTATTGCCAAATTGGTCTGGTGATGCTGATTGGTTTGGCTAGTAAGAATGCGATTTTGATTGTGGAATTTGCTAACCAACTGCGAGAAGAAGGGCTTTCGATTACTAAGGCGGCGATTGAAGCATCGCAGCAGCGCTTGCGACCGATTCTGATGACTGCCTTTTCGACTCTGCTGGGTATTTTTCCCTTGGCAATTGCTACAGGAGCAGGTGCAGGTAGCCGACAATCTCTGGGTACCGCAGTCTTTGGTGGGATGTTTGTGGCTACGTTCTTGAGTTTGTTTGTGGTACCTATCCTTTATATTGTGATTAATTTGATTCGCGATCGCTTTAAGCCAGGGCGTAAGAATCACAAGACAAATAAGACTGAACCTGAGACCCCAGACCTGAATTCTGAGGTGGAAAGCCCGTCTGGAAGACGTTAAATTTATTTACTGCTGAGGGCAAACCAACCGTGTTTGCCCTCACTTGCGTTCTGGATGAATTGTCGCTAGGTATGAAGCATCCATCTGACTAATTCTGGCAATCATCTGATAAAGACGACCAGAGTCTCGTCGGTTGAAGTAAAAAACTAGGCGAGGTAGTTCAGCGGTTTCGTCGGACGCTTCTTGAGGTAAAGCCTTACTTTTTTCAATTCGTCCTTTGACTAGGATGTCGCTAAAATTCGTGTTGAGTTCTTCAACGTCGGCATCCGACAACTCAGATTTGAGGCGAATCACAAATTGATCGCCAACGTAACGACTGGAGTGATAGACGCGATAAAAGCTATTAATCGCTTCGTAAGCCACTTCTACGTTGTCTGTGATGGTGTAAAGGTTGGTATCTTCTGGACTGACTAAACCGCGTTGAATTAAATGCTTGCGAATATAAGCATCCCACTCTTTCCAGTAGGTGCCGCCAGCTTGATCGATTAATACTAAAGGTATTGGTCCTGATCGCCCTGTCTGGCAGAGAGTTAGGCACTCAAAGGCTTCGTCTTGAGTACCAAAGCCACCGGGAAAAAGAGCGATCGCATCACTTTCTCTCAAGAAAAATAGTTTGCGAGTGAAAAAATACTTGAAATTAATCAGCTTAGGATCACCGTCAATAAAAGGATTGGGTCCTTGCTCAAACGGCAGCTGAATATTCAAGCCAAAAGATTTTTCTGGGCCAGCACCTTCGTTTCCCGCCTCCATGATGCCGCCACCAGCACCTGTGATTACCATGAATCCCTGCTGCGCCAAATAACGCGCAAACTCTACCGCTAGCTTATATTCGGGAGTATCTGATTCAATCCGCGCCGAACCAAAAATGGTTACTTTCCGAACATGACGATACCGATAAAAAACTTGAAATGCCCGCTCCATATCCTGCAAGGAAGCGGTTAAGATTTTCCAGTCTAGGCGATCGATCTCCTCCCCACTCAGTCGCACTAACAGCGCTAGTGCCTGTTGAATCCATTTTCTATGTTCCAGAGTAGGTAGCTTTTCAACTAGTGCCTCTAAATCTGTTGGAAGTGACTTTAAGCCATAGTCAGAAGGAGATAGATTCATAACTTCATTCACTGACGGCACTCTATTTTAATCTGCTGTTCATTTAAAACAGCGTACTTGAGTTACTCGTTTTTTGTTGACGGTTGACGGCTTGAGTGTGAACGGGTTTCTCCTCAACGGGCTTCACAACAATGTGGCATTTAGATGCACGAGAGCTAATCAAAAAGCACCCTAGCTTTCATCGCTCAAGGTGCTTTAACATCTTCATAAGAATTTTTAATGTAACGGCAGTCCAGACGGGTAAGACAGGTTACTAAAGAAACAGAAATTGTAGGTGGTTCTACTAGCGATCGCCAGTGCCAATCGATTAGAGATACTTTTCCAATGTGTTCGCCAAAGTAGTTTTGGGAACTGCGCCCACCACCATATCCACTCGCTGACCACCTTTGAAAATCATTAAGGTTGGAATGCTGCGAATCCCGTACTGACTAGCGACGTTAGGGTTTTCGTCTGTGTTGAGCTTAACCACCTTCACCTGACCTTCGTACTGTTGCGCGATTTCATCCACAACAGGCGCAACCATACGACACGGGCCACACCAGGGAGCCCAAAAATCAACTAAAACGGGAACTTCACTATCAAGTACGTCTTGCTTAAAACTGGCGTCTGTAACTTGTACGGCTGCTGACATGCCTGGAAATCCTTGCGTGTACTGTTTCTATCTAACTAGGAAATTCTACCACAGCAAAAACGCCGCTTCTAGACTTTCAAATGTATATATTTAGACAGAAATTCGGCGTTTATTCTTTTTTGAGTCGCTCACACTATGACAAAATTTGAATCAGACAAAATTTGAATCATTATAAGGAACCGCCCGAACGTAGTCGGGCGGAGTGTGGTGTGAGGAGTGAACGGAAACATGCGTCTCCGCTTCTACTATTCTAAGCGACAGCTTTAGTTTTTCTCATGCTTCCCCAGACAGACCGGAAAATTTTCCTGAGCGGAGCTGCTGCAACTGAGACTCCTCAAGCCTTCAACATAGTTTTCGTTGTCAGTTGTATTTTTTACTTCAAGATATGCTTAAGCGGAATACTCTTGTGCATTTTTACTGGTCACGAACCCACTAGACAACTGACGGGTGGCGTAGTGTTTCCTCTTCCTCTTGATTTTGAAAGAGGGGAGAGGAAACGCCACCCTTTTTTGTGTTTTTAATCCCGGCACTTTCAGCCATTGGATTTCAGGCGGTTAAAATCACGTAGCGATTATAGTAGGTTTGCCAAGAGTTATCTTTGTATTGTGTCGCCACAACGCTATTGTACATTATCGAGTTATTTTCCCATACCCAATTGCTGCGCTTTCTGGTATACCTTACCCTCTGTCAGCAGAGAAGGAGCAATCACTACTTCAACTTGCTGCATTTCTTTGATGTTCTTGGCTCCCAGTGTACCCATACTGGTTTTCAATGCTCCTAAAAGGTTGTGGGTACCATCGTCGAGTTGTGCCGGACCTTTAAGAATTTGCTCTAAGGTGCCAGTGCTACCGACTTGGATGCGGGTACCACGAGGTAAAACTGGGCTAGGTGTCGCCATGCCCCAATGAAAACCTTGTCCGGGTGCTTCTTTTGCTCTGGCGAAGGGCGAACCAATCATCACACCATCAGCACCACAGGCAATGCATTTGCAGATATCACCCCCTGTAATTAAACCCCCATCAGCAATGACGGGTACATAGTTACCCGTTTCCTGATGGTAATCGTCACGGGCAGCAGCACAGTCTGCGATCGCAGTTGCTTGAGGTACACCCACCCCCAAGACGCCGCGAGAGGTACAAGCCGCACCCGGTCCAATGCCGACTAAAACAGCAGATGCTCCCGTCTTCATCAAGTTCAGGGCGACTTCATAAGTCACACAATTCCCCAAAATCACTGGTATCGGCATGTCTTGACAGAACTGAGCCAAATCTAAAGGAGTTACTGATTCTGGCGAAAGATGAGCTGTTGAAACCACTGTCGCCTGCACGAAAAATAAGTCCGCACCAGCTTTACCCACTATCTCGCCGTATTTCACCGCCCCCGCAGGCGTCGAACTCACTGCGGCAATTCCGCCTTGTTCTTTAATTTCCTGAATCCGCTGTGTAATTAGTTCTGGCTTAATTGGTTCTGCATACAGTTCTTGCATGAGGGTAACAAACTCTGACTTCCCTACCGAAGCAATGCGTTTTAGCACGGGCGACGGATCAGCATAACGGGTTTGAATCCCCTCTAAGTTAAGAACACCCAAGGCACCTAACTGAGACAAGAGTACCGCCATTCGGACATCTATCACCCCATCCATCGCACTAGCGATGATCGGAATTTCTCGTTCAATGCCCCCAATTCGCCAGCGAGTATCGGTCAAACTGGGGTCTAATGTTCTCGTCCCAGGGCACAATGCAATTTCATCGATTCCGTAGGCTCTACGAGCTGTTTTGCCCCGCCCAATTTGAATATCCACGCTTTTACCCGTTCTCATAACTGTTTCAGTTAGCGTATCAAATTGCACGGAGTAGTGGGCTGAAGCTTTCTGTAAGCTTTAATGAGTTAAGTCAAGCAGGAGGTAAGGAGGAGGATTGCCAAAGCCTCAGGTAGGAGCTAGAGAGCCAACCTGCCAAGAATAAACTCTTGCAAAAAAATAAGTTTTATGCATTGGTTTCGTTCTAGAGTCAGAGTCCCTGGAGTGTGAATCTCAGCAAAGCGACAGAGGAAGAATTGTCAATATTTGTAATACTGTTTTAATAATTGAAACCCTGAAAACTAATGGTTCTGGATTGAATCCATGAGAAAAATAGATCACGATCAGGTGGCTCCAAGGATGCCCCTGACTGACAAAGACATGGCAGCGTTAGACGCAATTTTTGAGACAGTAGAGGTTGAGGAGATCAGACACATTGAGGCGACAGTGGTTCGCTACTGTGTGGTGCCTCCTGACCCCTGGGAAGAGCAAGGCTGGGTAGCTAACAGCTATTTACCGATACTCCGCTAATATATCGTTGGGCATACTTGGACTAAAGGTTACGGTAAATCCCACTGGTTCTCTACTAGGAAATTGCTTGATAATTACTGTAGGGTTAGCTTTTTTATTTGAGATTTGATTCAATCTGAGACATTAGAACTGCTGGAATGGTCGCGCCTGTGCGACCACCTAGCTACATTTGCCGCAACAAAGCTGGGGGCGATCGCATCACGTCAGATCCACCCCCCAAAAACTCAGTCTGAAAGCTTGCTGCTGCTGGCTCAGACTAAAGAAGTCTATCAACTCGAAAATCGGTTAACTTCTGGACTGACCTTTGACGGAATCCAGGATATTGGAGAATCTTTAGAACGGGCTCAACGTCAAGGACTGTTGTCAGGTGATGAACTGTTAGCGATCGCGACAACGCTTTCTGGAGTAAGACGCTTACGTCGTTTGATTGACGACCAAGAAGAAGAAGACGTACCCGTGTTAGCCGCACTGGTAGCCGATTTGCGGACTTATCCAGAACTAGAGCAAGAAATTCATCACTGTATTGATGATCGCGGTGATGTGGCTGATCGTGCTAGCCCGAAGCTGGCAGGGCTTCGTACTCAGCTAAAATCATTACGCAACCGGATTTATCAGGTTCTCCAGGGGATTTTGCAGCGTCAAGGCGGTGCAGTACAGCAACAGGTGATTACTCAGCGAGGCGATCGCTTTGTTATCCCAGTCAAAGCACCTCAGAAAGACGCAATCCCCGGTATTGTTCACGATACCTCTAGCACGGGTTCAACTCTTTATATAGAACCTAATGCGATCGTTGGGCTAGGAAATCAACTGAGAGTCTATCGGCGTCAAGAGCAAGTCGAAGAAGAAGCCGTACTGCGCGCCCTGACAGCACAGGTTGCAGCCGTGAAGCCAGACTTAGAGCAGCTTTTAGCCATCGCCACTACTCTAGATTTAGCCACAGCCAAAGCACGTTATAGCCTGTGGTTAGGAGCCAATCCACCCAGATTTATTGACCGTAATGATAAAGAAGTAATCACCCTACGCGAACTACGACATCCCTTGTTGGTGTGGCAGCAGCAGCACGAACAGGGGAGGCCAGTAGTACCGATTAATGTGCAGATTCAGCCACAAATTCGGGTAGTAGCGATTACAGGTCCTAACACAGGCGGCAAAACTGTCACCCTGAAAACACTGGGATTGGCAGCACTTATGGCAAAAATCGGTCTATTTGTCCCCGCCAGAGAACCAGTTGAACTCCCTTGGTTTGAGCAAGTATTAGCAGATATCGGCGATGAACAGTCTTTAGAGCAGAGTTTATCCACTTTCTCTGGTCACATCCGCCGGATTAGTCGAATTCTTGACGCATTAGGGAGTGGGGAATCGGGAGTAGGGAGTAGGGAAGAATCTATGGCTACTCCCTCAAATTCAACTCAAGCCAATAAGGAAGAATCCATCTCTACTTCCCCAAACCCAACTCAAGGAAGTGAAGAATCAGCAGTAGACGATGAGGAAGAATCCATCTGTGAACCCTCAACCTCAACTCCACAGGAAAACAGCCAACAATCCCCCCCGACTCCCGACTCCCTACTCCCTACTCCCTCCCTAGTACTACTAGATGAAGTCGGCGCAGGAACTGATCCAGCTGAAGGAAGTGCTTTAGCGATCGCTCTTTTACAATACCTAGCTGACCACGCTCAGTTAACAGTTGCCACGACTCACTACGGTGAACTTAAAGCACTCAAATATCAAGATGAAAAATTTGAGAATGCTTCAGTAGAATTTGATGATGTCACTCTCTCACCCACTTATCGACTACTATGGGGGATTCCAGGTCGTTCTAATGCGTTGACCATTGCACGCCGTTTAGGTTTAAAGCCAGAGGTGGTCGATCAAGCTCAAACCCGTGTGGGCGGGGCTTCAGAAGAAATTAACCAGGTGATTGCTGGTCTAGAAGCACAACGGCGTAGTCAGGAAATCAAGGCACAAGAGGCTACACAGCTAGTGCAACAAGCTGAACGTTTGCATCAGGAGGTGTCTCAGAAAGCAGCACGTTTGCAGGAACGAGAACAGGAGTTAAAGCTTTCTCAAGAACGGGCAGTGCAGGCAGCGCTGGCTCAAGCTAAGGAAGAAATTGCACAAGTAATTCGCCAGTTGCAGCAAGGCCCGACAAGCGCTCAAAATGCTCAACGAGCAACGGAGGCACTTAATGAAATTGCTCAGCGTCATCTCCCAGCAGCATCGCCGAAACCAAAACCAGGATTTCGACCACAAGTGGGCGATCGCATCCGCATTCCTCGGTTTAATCAGACAGCTGAGGTGCTAAGTGCCCCTGATGAAGATGGTGAGCTAACCGTGCGCTTTGGGTTAATGAAGATGACTGTGGCGCTTTCTGAGGTTGAATCCCTCGACGGTCAAAAAGCCGAGATGCCAGTAAAACCCAAACCAGCACCCACACATACTCCAGCTGTTGCCTCACCCGCTACTCCCCCTATGCGGACTTCTAAAAATACAGTTGATATTCGAGGAAAGCGTGTGGGAGATGCTGAGTTTGACTTAGAGCAAGCAATTACCCAAGCTTTACAGTCTGGGGCACTCTGGATTATTCACGGTAAAGGTACAGGGCGGCTACGGCAGGGCGTTCACGAATTTTTGGCACAACACCCTCTGGTTGAGCGTTTTGAACTGGCTTCACAAGCAGAGGGTGGGGCTGGTGTCACAGTTGTCTACCTCAAATAATCAATAGAAGTTTTGAGTTAAGAATCTTGAAGTCAAAACACAAAACTCTCCAAAATATCAAGATGCGATCGGCAACTTGCCGTAAACTTTGGTAGTCGTGTTTCAAGATTGGTAACTGCAAACGCCAACACTGATTTAGTCACCTACTCTAAAGCTATGCGCTCTACCGCAAACATGCCGACATCGGCTCCCCCTTGGGAGGATTTACCTCTGGATCAGTCGCCAGACTCAACGCAGCTGGACAATATTAAAGCCCAGCTGGATCTGGTTTTGCTGGGGCTAGAAGCTTTAGCAGGCATCGGCTCTGAGGCGATACTTCAGGCAGCAGCTGACTTGAATTTAGAGTCAGTGGTGTCAGATCGGGTAAGTCTGTGGCGTCTGCGTCAGTCTAACCCCCTGCGAAAAAGTTCAGGAGGACGAAAAAAGCTAGATGTAGAAGAAGCGCGAGCGTTGGTTTTAATTATCTGCTACCTTGCTAAACAGCATCAGGAACTCATCCGTAGGGCTGTTTCTTTACTCGAACAAATGGCAGAGCAAAACAGCGAACCGCACCGCGCTGCTTTATTGGGAGATTATCTGGATAGGTTCAACAACACTTACCAAGAGCGCATGGAGCAAGGAGAAAATGTATCGCCTGAGGTGCTAACCCAGTTGGCGCTCAAACTGCTGATTGATTTGCTCTTTTATAGCGGTCCTAACGGTCATCGACGCCTCTGGCTAGCATTGCTGGATCGGGCGAGAGACTAAAGCGATCGCTTCCCCTAAAAGTGAGGAGCCAGGAGTTAGGAGTTCAGCTGACCAAACTCCTTTGCCTCAGGGCGGGCACAGAGGCACCGCCCCTAGCAAACTCAAAACTGTGTAAATCTCATGCCTTTATCTAATTCAGTTCTGCGACGCTATACTCCTCCCACCTGCACGCTAGAAATTGCAGCAAAAAGTTCTCCTTTGTCTCGCCTCACGGGGCAATCCGTGATGAAGGATCTGCGCTTTGAGCTTCGGTTTGATGACCCGCGCAAGCCAGAAGACGAACGGGTAATAATTCGGGGCGATCGCACTGAGCTAGAAGTGTTGTGTGACGCTGTTAGCAGCTATGTGCAGGAATTCCTAGACCCGTCCCTAACGCAACTGCCGCTAGCTTTTCAGACATCAGATCCCACCGTCGATTCAACGCCCAACGAGGAGCCGATCCGCGACAAGCACACACATTCTGATGCGTTTGTCAATGATTCAAAACCCTCAGCTGCTCCGGCGTTTGAGACACAACCAAACGAGTCTGATGATTCCTCCTCAAGCCGTCGTCTCAACTTAGACCCCAAACGACAACACTTTCAACCCTGGACTCATCCTACAGGAATCTACCTAAAACCAAGAGGCTTACTTGCCCATAATCTGTTTTTGGGTCGGCTGGCGACCGAGGAATCAGGATCAGTCGTTAACCTGAGCGTGTTACAGCTATTTGATTTAGCAACGGCTCTGGATGAATATGCCGCTGAAGTCGTAGCCTTACCAAAGCTCAGTAGCCCACGTAGTTTAAACAAAGCCCCATCCCCTATAGTTTGGAAAATGGCTCCACCTCCTTGGACACGCATCGCAGCCGTTGTGTTGTTGACCGTCGGTGCAACAGCCGCCGCGGCTAAATTCCTTTACAAGCCAAATACACAAAAGCAAGCCACTGAACCACAAGCGACGCCACAACTTACTCCCAGTAGCCTGTCGCCACTCGCTCAGGTGCCGCCTGCGCCGACTACACCCTTGCCTATCTCTCCATTACCAACACCGACAGAGCTATCTTCTCTGAAGACTGCACCAACATTGCCGCCACCTTCAGCGGTGACTATTCCACCTCTGCCATTAAGCAGTTCACCATCATCAACGCTCAGTTTCCCGCCAACTAGCAGCCGACGGACTTCTCTGTCTATCCCTCCAGATTCATTTTCCTCAACGAAAACAACTACCTCACCCTCGTCAAAGTCTTCTAAGTCTGCACTTGCTCCTGGCGGAGTAGCCCTCCTTCCTAGCCCAACGAGAAGTGCTAGTCCCAGCAGTTCTCGTTCCTCTACTGAGAGTTCTCGTTCCTCTACTCAAAAGACTCCAACTGATCAAAAAACAGCTAGCGCAGTGGCAACGCCTCTACCTCTGCCCATGTTGCCATCCCTCAAGCCAATTCCTGCTCCAAGTCCTGAAGTTGCTGCAAATGTTGCGCCTTCGTCTGACACTAGCAGTGCCACTCCTTTACCTGCACTAAGCCCGTCGCCGTCTGCGCGAGTTGCGGCAAAACCCAATACAAATACTCTGTTTGATAATATCCCTCAGGTGGCAGAGGCGAGAGACTTTCTCCAGAAGCGATGGAAACCACCTTCTAACTTGTCGCAAAACCTAGAATACTATGTGTTTCTGAATACAGATGGTACGATTCAACGAATCCAGCCTCTGAACACGGCAGCGGTAGAAAACCTAGACCGCTCAAATCTACCAATGCCAGGTGACCCTTTTGTTTCTCCAGTACAAGGAGAAGGTAATCCAAAAATCCGCGTGGTTTTCAACCAGGATGGCAAGGTGCAGACGTTCTTAGAGAAGTGATACCAATTCTCTCTAATGGTGTTGCGTATAGACGCTGGTAATGGGTAATGGGTAATTGGGAAGAAATCAACGATTACTCCTTATCTATTACCTGCGCTAAATGTGTTCCTGTGCGGTTGTAAAACTGTCCATTTCTTCCTCTATCTCTGAATTGCTCTCGATATGATGCAAATAATCAGTTAACCAAATTCAGTTGAAGTAGAGGAACTATGCAAGCACCAACAGGGAATCAAGTACACAGTACAGGTTGGGTTGTTCAAGCTTGGGCTTCTTTTATTCTTTCCGTTTCGGGGATGGCACTTGGGATTATGTTACTCCCTGTCAACGGCTGGGTAAAAGGTTACATGGGTATGGGTCTGGCTTTCACTGTAGGTTCTACTGTTAGCATTGCAAAAACTACTAGAGATATCCACGAAGCTAAAAGAATCACTGCCAGAGTCGATGAAGCGAGAGTAGAGAAACTCCTCAGCGAACACCACCCTCTAAAATAAAATCCCCAACGCTATTGAGCCATCGAGGATTTTTCACGTAAGCAGATGTATAAAAAAGACTATCTCTTTTCCCAACCAACGGCTAGTATCGACTTTTCTTCTTCTTTTTGTCGAGCTTCTTACGCCTAGTTTGCGTAGTAATAACGCTATAGTCCAAGGGATAACCGACAACAGGAATCACCTGATATTGCCGCTCTTCTTCCAGATTCTTAAGTTCGGTGTAATTGACCCAGTGGATACAATCAACGGGACAAGTGTCAATGGCTTCTTGAATCACCTCTTCTGAGTCGCCGTCTTGCCGGACTACACGCGATCGCCCATAATCCGGCTCAATGTAAAATGTATTTCGAGCAACATGGGCGCAATGTTTACAGCCAATACAGGTGATTTCATCTACATAAACCCCCTTTTGCCGTAAATCACCGCCTAGCTCTGGCTCCAGACCTGAACGCTCTGGAGCATCTCGGAAGACACCCCCTAATTCTGGCTCTAAACCCGAACGCTCCGACGCAGGTGAGGAATCAGACATCAGGCACTCCAGCGCTGCATAACCAAACGAATTGAACCATCTTGATTTTGTTGCTGTTGGGCAACTTGAAAGCCCTGTTTCGTGGCTTCACTGGTTACAGTATGGTAAGCATAACGCTGCGTGACTCGGTTGAGGAAACCATCTACTGACCAAGACTGTTTCCAATACTGCAAGTCTGCAACAAGTTCGTATTCTTTCCCATTCCAACTAAAACCGATGTCGTAGTCATTGTCTTGTTCAATCACTACTTCGGCAGTACTGGTCTGACCTTGATAGCCTCGAACCGACTGCGGACCGGGTTTCCAGTCAATACCCAAATCTGTTAGAGCAGCTTGCAACGAAGCAAGATTACGAATTTGTGTTTTTATGTTGCTAAAATGTGACATTTTTGGTTTGTAAAAGTATACCCTAGTTTGAACAAAAACATTTACCAATCGCCAAACGTCGCTTGAGCAGAGGCTGTTGCTGACTGCTTGACTGTTTGGGCAAAATATTCTGATGTCTGCTCATGAGAGACTACTCGTCCTAGTTGAGCTTCGATCGCTGCTGTCACCTCAGCACAAGATGAGCCAATAATACCCGTGACTTTTTCTTGTACCCTTCCGTCTGGAAAAATGACAAATTCTAAGGTTTCCATGCTCATGGCTAACCGCTTTTTCATCCTCGATTGTTAGCTGAATCAGTGATATGAGCGATCGCTAATAGTGTCTCTAACTATCGCTTTGATGATCTTCATGATTGGCGAGCTATTTCTCAATCAATCTTGATCAATCGCATCACTATGAGTCATACCTTAACAAAATTTAATAGTTATTGGGGATCGTACTGTAGCCTTTAAGTAGTTTCTCTTAACTAACGAATGTAGTCAAGCGATGACTGTGCCTAAAAATCTTGCGTTAACAAAAATATACACAGGTAAATTTGAGGATTCTTGTATCTTCGGGCTGATCTGTAGAGCCTTGAACCCAGATAATTAAAGTCTGTTTGATACAAAAGGCATTATGAGTGAAAAGCAAAGCACAAGTCCAACTAACGCAGCAACGGCTCAAACTTCTGCAACGACGCCAGTACGTGTAGGGGTTTTAGGCTTTGGTGGATTGGGGCAAGCTGCCGCCAGAGTTCTTGCTCCCAAGCGTGAAATGCTCTGGGTAGCTGCCGCTGACCAAAAAGGTTATGCCTATGACGCTACAGGTTTGAACCCTAATCAGAGTATCGCTACTTATCGAAATCAGGGTTCATTGGGTTACCTAGAGCCAGTAGGCACTCTCAGTAACCACAGCATTCAAGAGTTAATTGAACAAGCATCTGTGGATGGTTATTTTCTCGCACTGCCGAATTTACCCAATACATTTATGGCCTCTGTGGCGCGGCAATTTATGCAAGCTGGGTGGCGAGGTGTTTTAGTCGATGCCCTTAAGCGTACCAGTGCTGTCGAGCAGTTACTAGAACTACAAGAGGAGTTACAGGCATCAGGAATTACTTACATGACTGGGTGCGGTGCTACACCGGGGCTACTGACAGCAGCAGCTACCTTAGCCGCCCAAAGTTATGCAGAAATTCACAGCGTTAAAATTACATTTGGGGTGGGAATAGCTAACTGGGAAGCCTATCGAGCGACAATTCGAGAGGATATTGCCCACCTACCTGGCTACGATGTTGAAAGTGCGACGCGAATGAGCGACGCCGAGATAGAAGCTTTACTGGATAAAACGAACGGCATCCTAACTTTAGAGGATATGGAACATGCCGATGATGTAATGTTGGAATTGGCTGGGATTTGCTCACGCGATCGCGTCACGGTGGGCGGTGTCGTTGATACCCGAAATCCCCAAAAACCCCTCAGCACCAATGTGCAAGTCACAGGTCGTACCTTTGAAGGAAAGATTTCTACGCACACCTTTACCCTTGGCGATGAAACCAGCATGGCAGCAAATGTCTGCGGCCCGGCTTTTGGTTACCTCAAAGCTGGAGTGTCATTACATCGACGAGGCATTTATGGTCTATTTACAGCGGCAGAAGTAATGCCACAATTTGTCCAGTAGGAACAGGACTTACGCACAGCTACCACATTTGGTAGGGGCACGGCAGTGCCCATTGGTGTCAACTTAAGCCCACAGGCTAGAAGCCTGGGGCTACCCGAACCAAGTCCGCCTGCGCGGACTAGATCTTAAGCCTGCGTAGGCAGGCTTTGTTTGTGTAGCCCCAGGCTTACAGCCTGCGGGTCATTAATGGGAAATGATTGTCACGTTTGGGTTTCACGTTAAGTTGACACCAATGGGCAGTGCCGTACCCCTACAATTGCTGTACTCCAATGGAATGAAAACCGCTATAAATGCGCCGTAGGTTGGTACCGAATTCACTCTGACAGACCCTTTTTTTCTAGTGGTAAAGACGTTTCAGTGGAACGCCTCTACTCTTATGGAGTGGGCTACTAACCTAAAAAGGGGATACTAAAACCCAAATGTGGTATGTTCCCGAACCTTTTCAGGCCGGCGGACTTTCAGGAGACAAAGTTTCCGAAAACTCTTCCTCTGGTAAAGCTTCTGGAATCTGCACCACAAAGGGCAGACAGGCACCCAACAAGCCTCGCTGAATCCGTTCTGGTGTCCCTGGAAACACAACAAACAAGGGATATATATGGTCTGCCCCATCACTGAGAACATGTTGATAACGTGGAGGCATTAGCCATTCATAGTCTTTGTCCAGCATCACTTGCGTCTGACGCCAGCGAATAAGTAGGTCAGAAAAATCTTCATGAGGGCGATGAATAAAGATCAAAATCTCAACCCCCATTTTGATTTTCCATTCCGGATCGCACATCAAAATAGCGACATCACAGGGCAGGCAAACGTTTTCCTGCAAAGCTGTATAGCTAACACTGCTTTGTCCTGTTAAAGGTTTAGGGTGGCGAATTCGTACAACGGGTAATGGAATAGCGATCACACTTTCGTCAGGTCGGCGCAGACTGGGAATCATTTCCAGGTAAGGCCGATGTTTTTTGAGAAGTGCGATCGCCGCTTCATGGTTGCTAAATTCCGCCAAGCTAGCTTCGTAATCAGATTGCTTAACAGGCATGACGATTTTAGATTCTAGATTTTAGATTTGATCTCCCAGATTTCAGTTCAACTCCGAAATTCTTGCCTCCAAAATTTCTTAGCCTATAGCGTCAAATACTTTAAACAGCGGTAGATACATTGAAAGTAGAATCACCGCCACCATTCCGCCTAAAAGAACCATCATAATCGGTTCTATGATACTGGTGAGTGCTTTCACCGCTTGCTCTACTTCATCTTCATAGAAATCAGCAACTTTCATCAGCATGGCATCTAATTCTCCTGTTTCTTCACCAATACTGATCATCTGAATTGCCATAATCGGGAAAACTTGCTCTTTTTGTAAGGCAAGACTGATCATCCCACCGTTTTGAATCTCTATTTTTGCATTCTCTACAGCGTTCGCAATTACCTGGTTACCGGAGGTATCCCGAACAATGTCTAAAGAATTAAGAATCGGCACCCCAGAACGAGTCAGCGTCCCAAAAATTCTGCAAAAACGAGCCACCGCTGATTTTTGATTCAAATCACCAAATAGGGGCATTTTCAGCTTGAATTTATCAATTTGTAAGCGACCCATTGGTGTTTTGTAATACTGTCTGTATACAAAAGCCGGAACGATAAACACGAGTGGAATGAGATACCAGTAGGTTCTTAGGACATAGCTCAAATCCACCATAAATTTCGTCAGAGCGGGCAATTCTGTACCCAGTTCCTCAAAAATCTTGGCAAACACTGGTATCAGGAATATCGTCATGCCTAAAAACACAAGAACCGCTAAGAACCCAACCACAAGCGGGTAAGCCATAGCTGATTTGATTTGGTTTTTCAGGCGCGCCATATCCTCAAGTAACTTGGATAATCGGTTGAGTACCTCGTCAAGGACACCCCCAACCTCACCGGCTTGCACCATACTAATGTACAGAGCATCAAAGCACTCTGGATGTTTACGCATGGCGTCAGAGAGATTCGTTCCCTCCTGTACCTCACTGCTAATTCCGATAAGTGCCTTTTTTAACTTGGGATTACTACACTGCTCCGATAAAATGCCAAGACATCGAACCATAGCGACACCGGCATTGACCATCGCCGCAAATTGACGCGAAAAAATGGCTTTATCTTTAATCGTGAGACTGCTAAATCTTGCATTGAGTTCTGAGAAGTCAATGTTAAAGTTTAAGGTTCTCCTGACGTTCCCAACAGAAGGATATCTATTTAGGAGAATAATACGGGCTTGATCGAGAGAATTTGCTTCTATTTTCTCTTTTCTGGCGGTTCCTTTTATATCCCTTACGTCAGCAATGAATGTAGGCATAGTTGTGTTAGATGAAGGACAGCATCTGTAATGATGGATTAATTGTTAGTTTTGAGGGGTTTAAATTCTCAAACCTAAGGCAACTCAATAGAGAAAAGCGTTTCTGTAAAACTCAAAATCAACGAGAAAATATGAGGTATGAAAAGTTTACATCAAGATTTTGAATGCAATCCCCTAATTTTTTAGGAAAAAAAGTAGAAATTGGAGCGGCAAGCAACAAATTTCTGTTTTCTTGTCAAGCTCCTAAATGTATTGATGGGGTTGCTAATGCAAACCTTTATACTTCATCTTTGGTTTTCAGTTGATGGGAAATCTAGCGGGTTGCCTTAGCTGCCATAGCACCTCCTGCACCAGCAAGGATACGCTGCATTTCTTCGGGCTTGGAACTCTTAGATGCCGCCATCTCGAATGAGATCACTCCAGTTTTAACGAGATTCGCTAAAGATTGTTCCATCGTCTGCATCCCCATTTTCATCCCCGTCTGAATAGCGGAGTAAATTTGAGCCACTTTTCCTTCTCGGATCAGGTTAGCAATAGCTGGCGTCACGATCATGATTTCCTGAGCCATCACCCGACCAAACTCACCCGGTTTCGGGTTTTTCCTGGGTATTAGGGTTTGACTAAAGACGGCGATTAAGGAGTTAGAAATCTGAGCCTGGACTTGTTGTTGTTGTTCTGGTGGGAACACGTCTATAATCCGGTTGATGGTTGAAGCTGCTGAACTGGTATGCAATGTACCCATTACCAAGTGACCCGTTTCAGCGGCAGTCAGTGCCAGACCAATTGTCTCTAAATCCCGCATTTCCCCAACCAAAATCACATCGGGGTCTTCCCGGAGCGACGCTTTTAGGGCATTGGCAAAGCTTTTGGTATCTTCGCCCTTTTGACGTTGGTGAATCAAGCTCTTGGCGTTCGGAAATACATATTCGATTGGGTCTTCTACCGTCAGAATATGTTCTGCCCGTGTCCGGTTAATCAAGTCAACCATCGCCGCTAGGGTGGTGGTCTTTCCAGAACCCGTTGGTCCAGTCACCAAAACCAGTCCCCTGGGTCGTTCACTCATTTCTCGAACAATATCAGGCAAGTTCAACTGATCAAAGTTGGGAATCTTGGAAGACAACGCCCTCAATGCGGCTGCATAGTAACCACGTTCTTTGTAGACATTGACCCGGAAACGAGCTAAACCCTTGACTCCATAAGAGCAATCCAGTTCCCAATTCTGCTCTAACTCTTTGCGCTGGGTGTTATTGAGCATACTAAAAATCAACTTCTGACACTCGTGGGGTGTCAGGGGGTCTTCGTTGATGGGCTGGAGTTTTCCGCTAATGCGGAAGTAGATTGGTGCACCAGCTTGAATGTGCAGATCCGACCCACCGAGCTCAATCAGCTGCTCCATCAAGTCTTCAATCATCAGTTCCATGAGGCTGTCTCCTTTGTTAGTAATGTTAAGTAATTTTCAGTTGGCTATGGCAATTGATTGCACGAAAGTGTCTTATAGCGCGACCTAATCGGGACAGTGAGCCTTGGCGATTAGCTTTTAGTTTTGGAAACGAAGTGTCATACAGTAAGGACAGTCTAGCCACTCCTGTTGTAGTTCAGCTCCACAAGAGCGACAGGTTAGAGAACTCTTGCGTTTGGTTCTGAGTTCTGACTCCAAGCCTGAATCGGTAAAGGTAACACGTTCCACTTCTTCCAGGGTGGTGTAGCCTTGTTGCACCAGGTTTAAGCTATAGGCTAATAATGTTGTCATTCCCTCATCCACTGCGGCTTCCTTAATCCGCTCAGTCGGGGCGCGTTCCGTGATTAAGTTTTGGAGGTTCTCGCTGACGCGCATGACTTCATAAACCCCCACACGCCCCTTATAGCCCACACCATTACAAGTTTTGCAGAGTGTTCCTTTGGTTCTGGCTTCTGAAATATCCTCGGGTCGCAGAGTGTTAGCTTGATATAAGGTTATTTCGCCTTCACTAGAGGTTGATAAACCAAATCGGGCGAGTTCCGCAGAAGTCGGCTGGTAAGAAATGCGACAATCTTTACAAACTCGCCGCATCAAGCGTTGTGCCAAGATTCCCAATAGGGCACCAGAAACCATAAAGGGTTCAACGCCCATTTCGTCTAAACGTGCGATCGCACCCGCAGCATCGTTCGTATGGAGTGTGGTCAATACTAAGTGACCTGTCAGAGCAGATTCCAGCGCCGTTTTGGCTGTTTCTTTATCCCGCGTCTCACCAACCAGCATGATGTCTGGGTCTTGTCGCAAAAAAGACCGTAGAATCGAGGCAAAGTCCATGCCCTTTTCACGCAGCACCTGCACCTGAGTAATTCCCGGTAACGAATACTCAATCGGGTCTTCCGCTGTACAGATATTCACTCCTGGCTCGTTACGTTCTGCCAGGATTGAGTATAAAGTGGTCGATTTACCAGAGCCAGTCGGACCTGTCACCAAGATCAAACCAAAGGGACGACTTGCCATCTCCCTCACTACTTGCAGCGTATCTTGGTCTGTAATCAACATATCCAAACCCAGCTGGGTGGACTCGTTGTCCAAAATTCGCAGTACAATTTTCTCGCCATAGCGGCTGGGTATAGTACTGACTCGAAAGTCAATTTTGCGACTCTCGTACATCCGCCGGATTTTACCGTCTTGGGGCAGCCGCCGTTCTGCGATATCGAGTTCCGCCATGATTTTGAAGCGAGCCGAAACCGCTGCCGTGATTTTCTTCGGTAAGGGGTCAAAGGCTTGGCGCAGCACCCCATCTTTCCGGAAGCGTATACGTAAAGTGTCTTCTTGCGGTTCGACGTGAATGTCAGACACCCCTTCTTTGAGTGCCTTGGCAAGGATTCTGTTAACTAAGTTGATGATTGGGCCATCCGAGGCATCTTCTACAGCCTTACCGATGTCGTAGGCGGCTTCATCATCCGGCACGTCTTCCAGCGCGCCCTCTATATTTTCGATGTCTTGAGAAACGTCAACGCGCTTGTTGAATTCTTCCTGGCGATCGCGTTCGAGTTTTTCATCCCGATACTTAGAAATCAGCTGCTGATAGTCTTCTTGGGTAATTACCATCCGTTGTAAGCTGATTCCCTGAGGTCGCAAGATCCGGGTAAGATCGTCTTGAGCATCCAGGTTATCTGGGTCAACCATCGCGACCAAAACCGCTGGAGGCTGGGTATCTTTCTTCAACAGTGGCAATAAGCGATAGCGACTACAAATATCAATCGGAATCAAGCTATCAATCAGTTGACCGACTACGGTACTGTTAATTTCATTTAGTTCCGGATCTAAAGACTCAACACCGTAAAGAACTTTTAGTTCAAATAACTGTTGTTTTTTGTACTGACGCAGTAAGTCCGGTGGCAGTTGACGACCCGTCATCGATTCTAGAATCTCAGTCAGGGGTCTTCCTGACTTGCGGGTTTCCACCAGCGCCTGCTGCATCTGCTCCGTGTCTACAAAACCCGACTGAATCAGCTTATTGCCAAAGGGCGAAAAGTCGTTGCGGACAATCAGGGCGCGTCGTTGTGATGAGGATTGAGTCATAGCGGCTCTCGAATATCTCCCTACGTTACAAGTTCTTCCCGACAATACGAATTATTGCCACAAGCCGTGGCTTAAATGGCTTTTATCGAAGCTGGCTTGAGGACAATCGGCGTCAACTAACACTTCTAGATCACTCGACAGAATGGAAAAATAGCCTTTGCCTTAACGGTGTTATATCGTTGCACCATCAGGAAAAATCTTTTCCAATAAGTTATATTGGAATGTCAACACGCTTTAACTAAGCGCTTTGACTACAATTATCCTGACTGCATAATGAAACGCCAGTTCTCAAATAATCTCAACTTGATAAAATTCTAGGTGTGAGCAAAAGCAGCGTTATGTAGAATATTCTACAGATGATAGCTTCGACTCAGTTGCCTTTGCATCGCTTGCTCCCAACATTTTTTCGCCCGTTGCCACCCTCGGAGTGGGTTGGTAGCACTTGACAACTGGTAGCCGAAACGTTAACTCTGGTAAACTTCCCCAGTAATCTTGAGCGGCATTCGGCACCCGTGGCAATCTCACAGGAGCAACCGGAGCGATGGCATCTGTAGAACGATTGTAGCTCAATCACACCAAGGTTTTAAGCACACAAAGGTTTTAAGGAGTTCAAGGAGGTCATCACCCAAACTCAACTATAAATTATCTAGAACGCTGGCCTGAGAACTCAGCACAAAAAAGTCCTGTAACTTTCTCATTGTTACATATTTTAATAAAAAGACTGATTAAGACCGCTTGACCGCCAAAGAGTAAAGATTTGCAAAAAGACCAACATCTAGAGATTCACAGGTGCCCAGATGAGTACAATGATTCAGACTGTTGGTTGTTATAGGCTTGAGCAAGCTAGGATTTGAAGAAGTAGTAATCTTGCCCCGATGCCTACTTTTTCTGCAAGGGATGCCTTAAAAAACTTGCAAAAAATCGGGTTGCTAGTGGGAAAAAACAAAAATAGATAAATTGAGATCGCCATTAACAGCAGTCTCTTAATTGGGATGAGTGAGCATGATCGAGGAAGAGAAGCAGCCAGATAATACGTCGCAGCAGACCGATGAAACCAATGCGGTTAGTCAAGAAAGTAGTGGCACAGAAGAGGCCGTTACTGATGTGACCCCAAGTGTAGAAGTCGATTTAGAGTCGTCACCAAGTTTTGACGAACAAATGGCTGAGGCGTCAACGGTAGAAGCAGCGACTGAGCAAGGGAAAGATGGGGAAAGTGTGGGAACAGAATCTGTTACTAACGTTTCGTTATCCGAAGGGGAGTTAGCCAATCTGGAAGCTTTAAAGCGGGAAAACGAAGAGTTGAGAACGAAGCTAGACGAGATCAATCAGCAATGTGACGGCTTTAAAACTCAATCTATACGGATTGCAGCAGATTTTGACAATTTTCGCAAGCGTACAGCTAAAGAAAAAGAAGACTTGGAACAGCAGGTAAAACGAGTCACGATCAGTGAGCTGCTGCCAGTGGTGGATAATTTTGAGCGGGCGCGATCGCAAATCAAGCCACAAAACGATGGAGAAATGGCTATTCACAAAAGCTACCAAGGTGTTTATAAGCAGCTGGTAGACAGTCTCAAGCGGATTGGAGTTTCTCCAATGCGTCCAGAAGGACAAGAATTTGACCCGAATCTCCACGAAGCCGTGATGCGGGAACCCACGGATGAATACCCAGAAGGAACAGTGATCGAACAGCTGATGCGAGGGTATTTGTTAAATGATCGTGTCCTACGCCACGCCATGGTAAAGGTAGCTGCTGCTCCAGAAAATAAGATCGAGGATGCGGGTGAAGATTCTCAAGCTGTTGCCGAGTAAGCGATTGCTCCAACCAACAAGGTCAAAGTTGCTGCTACTCTTGCGCCCGTGGTAACCTCAGAGGAAGGTACTTCAAATACCAAGAGTGGCAGGCGGCATTAACCATCCTTTGGTCAATCTCTATAACCAAGTACAAGCTAGTACAAGAGAATGTTGAACCAGGGAAAGGTCAGTGCTGGTTATCGGTTCAACTAAAACCCGGAAAAACATTACATACCTTTACGCCAAAACACAATGGGAAAAGTCATTGGCATCGACCTAGGCACGACCAATAGTTGTGTCGCTGTTCTAGAAGGGGGTCAGCCCATCGTCATTTCCAACTCGGAAGGTGGGCGAACCACGCCGAGTATAGTGGGATTTGGCAAGGTAGGCGAACGCTTGGTAGGCCAGCTGGCAAAACGACAAGCAGTAACCAACGCGGAAAATACGGTATACAGCATTAAGCGGTTTATCGGGCGTCGCTGGGATGATACGCCAGAAGAGCGATCGCGCGTCCCATATAACTGTGTTAAAGGGCGTGACGATACCGTTGATGTCCAGATTCGGGGTCGTAGCTACACTCCTCAAGAAATCTCGGCAATGATCCTGCAAAAGCTAAAAACGGATGCCGAAAACTTTCTCGGTGAAACCGTAGAACAAGCAGTGATTACGGTTCCTGCCTACTTTACAGATGCCCAACGGCAGGCAACTAAAGATGCTGGGACAATAGCAGGTCTAGAAGTCCTACGAATTATCAACGAACCAACTGCCGCCTCCCTTGCCTATGGTCTAGATAAGCAGGATGAAGAGCAGAAAATCCTAGTGTTTGACTTAGGTGGCGGTACCTTTGACGTCTCGGTTTTGCAGCTAGGAGACAGCGTTTTTGAAGTGAAGGCAACCTCCGGCAACAACCACTTGGGAGGAGACGACTTCGACAATGTGATTGTTCGTTGGATGATCGAAAACTTCAAAGGAACTGAAGCGATCGACTTGGGAACCGACAAAATGGCCCTTCAGCGCTTGCGAGAAGCCGCAGAAAAGGCAAAAGTCGAACTCTCTAGTATGCTGACAACATCCATCAACCTGCCGTTCATCACTGCTGATGAGACAGGCCCAAAACATTTGGAGATGGAACTGTCGCGAGCAAAATTTGAAGAATTGGCTAACGCGCTCATAGAGGGGACGATAGAGCCTGTAACTCAGGCGCTCAAAGACTGCGACTTAAAGCCAGATGATATTGACCGGATTCTATTGGTTGGTGGTTCAACTCGCATTCCTGCTGTACAAGAAGCGATTAAGAAGTTTTTTGGCGGTAAGACCCCAGATCGGTCGGTTAATCCAGATGAAGCTGTGGCACTAGGAGCAGCGATTCAGGCGGGTGTTTTGGGTGGCGAAGTTGAAGATTTGCTACTACTAGACGTTACTCCTCTGTCGCTGGGCATTGAAACCTTAGGAGAAGTATCAACGAAAATCATTGAACGGAATACCACCATTCCTACCAGTAAGTCCCAGATATTTTCTACCGCCACGGACGGACAAAACTCTGTAGAAATTCATGTATTGCAGGGTGAACGGGCGATGGCAAGAGATAACAAGAGCCTGGGGAAGTTTCTTCTGACTGGCATTCCTCCAGCCCCCCGTGGTGTTCCTCAAATTGAAGTCTCCTTTGAAATCGATGTCAACGGGATTTTAAAAGTCGCAGCAACGGATAAAGGGACAGGCAGAGAGCAAAGCATCCGAATTACTAATACTGGTGGATTAAGCAGTGGCGAAGTAGAACGGATGCGGCAGGAAGCCGAAAGATATGCAGAGGAAGACCGCCGCCGTGTCCAACTGGTTGAACTCAAAAACCAAGCAGATAGCCTGATTTACAGCTATGAAACCACATTAAAAGACAATGGTTCTCTGATTCGCGAGGAACTCAAATCCCAGGCTGATCAGAAAAAACAACAGCTAGAAGCGACTTTTAGTGATTCATCAGCTAGTGTTGAGGAAGCTAAACAAAGACTAGATGACTTCCAACAAACTCTGTTTACTATAGGTGCGGCTGTTTATCAGCAAGCATCAGGAACTCCAGAGATGGATGACTTCACAGTTAGCCAGGATGGAGTCACAAGTGCAGAATTTAGCGAACAGTCTGAAACACAATCTGATGACGATGCCTTGATTCTGAATTTCGATGACGAGACGATGACCGCAGATTACGAGACAGTTGACTAAGGCAAGCTTATAGAATAAGTAAGTAGCGATCGCCGCGTTTTTCTGATAAACAATGATATAGATGTACGGGTGATATTAAAGGCACCATCGGTAGCTTTAATCAAATCGCCTGACTTACACCAACCCCGTCCTTATTAAATAACTAAGCTCATATCAGCGCTCTATGCCTGACTACTATGAAACTCTTGGTGTCTCTCGCGACGCCGACAAAGAAGAACTAAAGCGTGCTTACCGTCGTCTTGCTCGGAAGTACCACCCAGACGTGAACAAGGAACCAGGAGCCGAAGAGCGCTTTAAGGATATTAATCGGGCTTACGAGGTTCTTTCAGAACCAGAAACCAGAGCACGCTATGACCGCTTTGGGGAAGCTGGAGTATCCGGTGCGGGAGCTGGCTACCCAGATTTTGGCGACATGGGTTTTGCTGATATTTTTGAGAGCTTCTTCAGCGGCTTTGCTGGTGGAATGGGTCAGCAAACAGCTCGCCGACGCGGGGGGCCGGTTCGAGGTGATGACCTGCGACTAGACTTGAAGCTGGATTTTAGAGAAGCTGTATTTGGTGGGGAAAAGGAAATTCGGATTCCTCATTTAGAAGGCTGTAATGTCTGTAGCGGCACAGGAGCAAAAGCCGGGACTCGGCCTCGCACTTGTCCAACTTGCAGCGGCACGGGTCAAGTGCGTCGCGCTACCCGGACACCTTTTGGCAGTTTTACCCAAGTCTCAGTATGTCCCACCTGTAACGGCGAGGGACAGGTGATTGAGGACAAGTGTGAAGCTTGTGGGGGTGCAGGTCGCAAACAAGAAACGAAAAAGCTGAAAATTACCATTCCACCAGGCGTGGACAATGGTACAAGGCTGCGGGTTTCCAAAGAAGGAGACGCCGGATTGCGTAGTGGGCCTCCTGGAGACTTATACGTCTATCTATTTGTTGAGGAAGACGCCGAGTTTCAGCGGGATGGGATCAACGTTTTATCTGAGCTGAAGATCAGCTATTTACAAGCCATTTTGGGGTGTCGCCTGGAAGTCAATACTGTAGATGGACCAGTAGAGTTAACGATTCCCCCAGGAACACAGCCCAATACAGTCTTGACTATGGAAAATCATGGTGTACCCAAATTAGGGAATCCGGTAAGTCGAGGCGATCACTTAATTACGATTTTGATAGATATCCCCACCCGGATTACAGCTGAGGAACGGGAACTACTAGAGAAGTTGGCGAAGATTAAGGGCACTAGCACAGGGAAAGGTGGTATAGAGGGATTCTTAGGGGGGTTGTTTCGCGGATGATTAACTCAGCAGCATCGACGCCCAAGCAGACGCCTGACGCCCATCTAGACTTACGCGGCACACCCTGCCCGATTAATTTTGTACGAACTAAACTCCGCTTGGAGCAAATGACACCTGGAAACTTGTTAGAAGTGTGGCTCGACCCTGGAGAACCAATTGAGCAGGTGCCGGATAGTTTGGCGATGGAGGGCTACTTAATTGAAGCGGTCGAAGATTTCACTAGCTATTTTGCCCTGAAGGTGCGGCGTCCCCTAGCATCTGCATGAGTGGGATACCCCCTGAAAGTGATTTAGCCCAAGTTTCCACGCCGTTACTGGGTACAGTAGTCGCGGTGCAAGCAAACTTCTACCAGGTGCAGCTCGATTTGGGATTGCCGATTTTAGATTTGGGATTGGAAAATACCAGTGAGAAACCAGCAATTTTTGCATCTGATGAGCAGTCCAATCATCTAAAATCTAAAATCCAAAATCAAAAATTATTGTGTACCCGCCGGACGCGACTGAAAAAAATTGGTCAGCGGGTAATGGTGGGCGATCGCGTTTTAATCGAAGAACCAGACTGGGCAGATGGACGAGGTGCGATCGCAGAAGTTCTACCCCGCAAAACTCAGCTAGATCGTCCCCCAGTTGCCAATGCTGAGCAAATTCTACTCGTTTTTGCCTTGGCAGACCCTCCATTAGAACCTTACCAACTGACGCGATTTCTGATTAAGGCAGAGTCTACAGAATTAGATGTCTGCTTGTGCTTGAATAAAAGCGATTTAGTTGCAGATGAAGAGTTGGATGAGTGGAGAAGTCGCCTCAAAGACTGGGGCTATGAACCCATATTTATCAGTGTGCACACCCTTCAGGGTCTAGAGGAACTGAGCAATCAGCTGAAAGGAAAAATTACCATTTGTGCCGGACCATCTGGCGTCGGCAAGTCCAGTTTAATCAATGAGCTAGTTCCTAATGTCAATCAACGAGTAGCAAAAGTATCCGGCAAACTCAGCCGAGGGCGTCATACCACTCGTCACGTCGAACTGTTTGAGTTACCTGCTGGTGGACTCCTGGCAGATACCCCTGGCTTCAACCAGCCTGACCTCGATTGTAGCCCCCAAGATTTACCTTGGTATTTTCCAGAAGCACGGCAACGGTTAGGCGTGGGTAGCTGTCAGTTTAGCGACTGCTCACATCGAGATGAGCCTAACTGTGTAGTTCGAGATGAGTGGGAGCGATATGAGTATTATTTGGTTCTATTGGAAGATGCGATCGCTCATCAAGAGTGGCTCAACCAACAAGCTGATCCAGAGTCAACCATGAAGGCGAAAACCAAAGGAAAAGGGCAAACTCAGTACGAACCTAAACTAGAAAGTAAAAAATATCGGCGGATTTCCCGTCGTAGCCAGCAGCAGGCGCTTCAGGACGTGTATCATGATGCCGAGGAAGAGTAAGTGATATCCTCAGACCGTTAATTGAGAGCTACTGGTAGGATTGGCACTTTTATCTTGTGCCTCTTCACAAACAGTCACAGTTAGTTTTAATCCCAAAGCATTTAGCCAATTGCCCAGGTTATAAATTGCCTCACTTGGGCGCTGGGATAGCAATTCCTCTAGTTTCTCTAGGTGCACAGTTGTTTTCTCTAATGACATGTTTTGTTCACCAAGAGCCTTAGCTACATTACTAAGTACCAAATGTAGCAGTTCAGGTTCAGGGTTTTTTTCTTCAAAAAAAGCTTCGATATAACCAGCCGCGTAACTTTGGTTTCTCAGACGTAAAATCAAATTGTCTTGGTAGCTATCACTGAATTCAGAGCCACTGTTAAAATTGGCGCTCTTATCCTGTGCTTCCTCACAAACAGTCACGGTTAGTTTTAATCCTAGAGCATTTAGCCAATTGCTCAGACTGTAAATGGCATCACTCCCGCCTTGTGAGAGCAACTCATCCAGTTTCTCTAGGTGCAGTTTGGCTTGCTCCGATGGCATATTCTGTTCACCAAGAGCTTCAGCTACATGGCCTAGTGCTAATCGAAGTAGTTCAGGATCAGGGTCTTCGTCTTCTTCTAATTCAAAATGAGTCTCTAGATAGACCGAAGCATAACTTGGGTCTTTAAGGTGTGAAATTAAATAGTCATGGTAACTATCACTGGTTGGCATTTTCTCGTCTCCTATAGTCTGTCCAGTATTCTATGGCTGTGAGAATGTCTTGCTTCTGAGTACTTTTATCTCCACCACACAGCAGAAGCACAATTGTTGAGCCAATTTGTCCAAAATAGATACGGTAGCCAGAGCCATAGTTGATTCTTAATTCACGTACACCTTCTCCAACTGGGCGATAATCTCCCAAATTGCCACGACTAACTCTGTCAAGCCTCTTATTGATTATGGTTTGAATTTTGATATCTCGGAAGGAATCCAACCAATCAGCAAAAGGAACACTGCCATCGCTGGTAATGTAGCGCCGAATCTCCCTGGGTTGTGCTTCCATGATGGGATTTTAGACCAATGCCTACGGCACGCTGCTAAGAGAGCGCTTCATCGCTAGATGCTAGATGCGATCGCTTTCCCTCACTCATATCTTCTAACGTGCCTACTCCTGCACAATCTCGTACAAATCTTCTATCAATACATCAAATGTACGAGCCAACTTATGTAAAGAAGTCACGTCAACGGTTGCCAAGCCAGGAGAACGGGCATATACCCTGATCGCACTGTAACCAACTCCAGAACGATCAGAAACCTCCTTCAGTGTCCAGCCCTTTTCAGCGGCAAACTCTCTTACCCGCAATCTGACCAATCCCATTGTTGACAACAGCTATAGAACTATCCTTTAATGATTCTAATCGAAACAAAGCGATCGCCCCACGTCTAATCAAACAAAGGCGATCGCAAAGTAAACAAAAACTCCCATGTAGGGGAGATACTTCCTATGATATCAAGCTCACAGCCTGAGTCAAATGCTGTTCATCATCTAGCTCGATTTGTTACGAAAGAAGCGATCGCCCTCCTGCTCAATCTCAAGCCCCAGGAAATTTATCGCATCGACTGCTGGCGGCACGTCATCCATGTTGTGGGAAAAGGTGTGAGTACGTTTGTCAGCTATGCCGATCTTCCGCCAATTTTGGGTGTAGAGCCACCTAGCCTTATAGATTTCCTTAGCTGGCGCAAGCGTTGGAAGAAGAACAAAAACAAAGCCCCCATGTTTTGGGCTAAATTCTACGCCAAAAAATTTCAGACAGTTCCTACTCTGCTTGAAATGTACAGCTGGGGTGAAGTAGTAGGCATCATTAAGTTTGCCTTATCGGAATCAGTAGTGCAGTGGTTGCGGAGTGTCTATATTCAAGAAAAACAGGCAATGGATAATTTCTAAACTCAATCTGCCTGAGAATCATTCCCAGACTCATAACTAATCGCTAAATTATGGTTATGAGAAAACGTCAATTTACTAAACTCTGTGCGTGGTCTTTGGGAATCTTCTTTCTCTGTACCACTCCAGCTTGTGCCCAAAGTCTATCAACTCCTCACCAGCAACAACAGCAGCAGCTGAGTCAAAAACAAATATTACAGGAATTGAGCAAAGCAAAAGTTGTATACCTAGGAGAAACGCACGATCGCCAAGAAGACCATAAAGCCCAGCTGGAAATCTTGCAAGCACTTCATCAGCAGAATCCAAAAATTGCTATAGCGATGGAGATGTTTCAGCGCCCCTTTCAGGATGTACTCGACCAATATATAGCGGGAAAAATAACGGAAGCCCAGTTGGTAGAGCAAAGCGAGTATGAAAAACGCTGGGGCTTTCCTTGGGAAAACTACGCACCATTACTCCGCTTCGCAAAAACAAATCAACTGCCTGTTTTAGCGTTGAATACGCCCGCAGAGGTAACTCGCAAAGTTGCCCGTAGCGGATTAGAGAGCCTCACAACTGATGAGCGTAAGTATATTCCACCTTTTTCAGAAATTCGGACAGATAACGCTGAGTACCGTAGAATCGCTCAAGAAGCCTACGAACAGCATCATCAGGCAGGGCATGGTAACAGTACTAGTTTTGAGAGATTTTTCACCGCGCAGGTACTGTGGGATGAAACGATGGCAGAAAAAATTGCCCAATTTATCAAGGTCAACCCAGACTATCAAGTAGTGGTGTTAGCTGGAAAAGCTCATATTATGTACGGCTACGGTATTCCTAGCCGTGTTGCTCGACGCCTAGGTAGCAGCAATTTAGTTCAACGTTCCGTGTTGCTAAGTTCTCTCGACGGCATCTCATTTCCTAGGGATAAACCGATGGCAGACTTTATTTGGTATCAAAACTAACAGCGTTAAGCTAACATTTTTGGTGTCACAAGTTAATTAAAAGTGGCTCTGTTTTGCAAAAATCATCATTGCAAACACTAATCCTGTTTCTACTACTGGTACTGCCTGGTAGTACTGTTGTGGTTGTATCTACTTACTGGGGCATTAACCCCACATTCCGCAGGTTGCTGGTAGAGTCAGAGGTATTTTTAAGGAATGACTCAA